>NZ_JAQGIZ010000048.1 GCF_028290885.1 Phenylobacterium sp. | reverse complement strand
CCTGCGCAGGGGAGGCGCTACACCCCCGCCAGGTGCTCGGTCGCGTTGACGCCCAGCACCTGGGTGTGGGCGCCGGCGGCATCGATCTCGGTGATGCCGCAGGGCGACATCACCAGGCGCCGGTAGGCCGAGAGCGGCTGGTCGAGCGCTTGCATCAGAACGGCGCGGCCGAGGCTGTCGTGGGTGACCAGCACCAGCACGCGGCCGTCGCCCACGCCTTCGGCCGCCGCCAACCGCAGCGCGTCGCCGGCGCGCAGCACCAGGTCCTGCAGCGACTCTCCGCCGGGGAAGCGCACGCTGGCCGGCGCGGAATACCAGCGGTCGTAGAGGTCCGGATCGGCCGCCTGCGCAGCCTCGTAGGTCAGCCAGGTCCAGTCGCCGTAGTCGAGGTCGTTGAGCGCCTCGACCACACGCCCCGGCGCGCTGGTCGCCTCGGCGATCGCCCGCCCGGTCACCACGCACCGCTGCACGGGGCTGGTCCACACGGCCGCCACCTTTGCGCTCGCCGCGATCCGCGCCGCCGTCGCCGCCGCCTGCCGCTGGCCGAGCTCGGTCAGCGGCAGCTCGCACCGCCCGCGGAACCGCGGGGGTTCGATCCCCTCCACGTGCCCGTGCCGAACCATCAGGATGCGCGTCATGATCTGGCTCCCATCGCTGCGCCGTTGGTAGCCCGAGCCCCGCCCGCTTGTCGCGCGCGGTCCCTCGGCCAGTCTCGGAGAACGACGCGTGAAAGTCTTCAACATCATCCTGGCGGTGATCCGCGCATTCGGCGTGATCGCTCTCATCCGGCAGGCAATGGTCGCCGGCGCTGGCCGCGCTGGGTCGTCTATTGCCGCAGGACCGGCGCGGCGAATGTCGGCTTTCGGGACAGGCCCAACTGCAGCTCTTGGCGCATTGCGGACGCCCAGGGGCGGACCGCCTCCCAGAACTTCAGATCGGGAAACGCCGCGCGGAAGTCGGTCATGAAGGCCTTGACGTCATCGTGGCTGCGGCGGGGCGCGTGCAGCGAGTACTTCATCAGCATGTCCGGCGCGGTGATCGCGTCGACGACGGACAGGTCGCAGGTCTCCCCCCAAAAGTCGGTGAACCAGCGGCCGACGATGGCCTTGTTGTCATCTTGCAAGCTCATGGAGTGGTCCCTTGGTGCGGTTGAAACGGTCGTCGACGGTCTCGATGACCTTCGCCGAGGGATAGGGTTCGCCGGAGGGCCGTGAACTCCGGTTCCTGCCGCCAAATCGAAAACCGGATGTTGGCGTTCGAGCGGAGGGCCGGACTTCAACAGCAAGTCCGATTTCCGCCAGCGGCGAGGCTGGGGCGGCGCCATCCTTGGATTTGAAAGCAAGGCTCGGAGTGTGGCCGCCGCCGACACCCGCCAAGGTCATGCCGACAGTTCAACCAGAGAGCCTGACGATGACCCAGACAATGGAACTTGCGGCCCAGCGGCGGCCGATCTCGACCGAAGAAGACCCGCGCTGGTCGCGCATGCTGGCGCGCGACCCATCCGCCGATGGCGTGTTCTGGTACTCGGTCGCCACCACGGGCGTCTATTGCCGGCCCTCGTGCCCATCGCGCCGGGCCAACGCCGCGAATGTGACTCTGCACGACACCCTTGAGACCGCGCAGGCCACGGGCTTCCGGGCCTGCAAACGCTGCAATCCGGATGGGCCGTCCCAGGCCGCCGAAAACGGCGCGCTAGTCGCCAAGGCCTGCCGGATCATCGAGCAGAGTGAGGCGCCGCCGTCCCTGGCGGAGCTATCTGACGCTGTCGGATTGAGCCCAGGCTACTTCCATCGCCTTTTCAAGGCCGCCACGGGCCTGACTCCGAAGGACTATGCGACGGCGCGTCGGGCTGACCGCGTCCGCGAGCGGCTGGTCCAGGGCCAGTCGGTCACCGCGACGATCTACGACGCCGGCTTCAACTCCAGCGGCCGCTTCTACGAGCAAGCCAAGAACATGCTGGGGATGACGCCCAGTCGCTATCGGGCCGGCGGCGCGGACGAGGAGATCCGCTTCGCCGTCGGACAGACGTCGCTGGGGGCGATCCTGGTGGCGTCCAGCGCCAAGGGCGTGGTGGCGATCCTGATCGCCGACGAGCCGGAACCGTTGGTTCGTGACCTGCAGGACCGCTTCCGCAACGCGCGCCTGATCGGCGGCGACGCCGACTATGAGCAGCTGGTGGCGCGCGTCGTTGGCCTCATCGAGGCGCCGAAGCTCGGGGCCGAGCTGCCGCTCGACGTCCGGGGGACCGCGTTCCAGCAACGCGTCTGGCAGGCGTTGCGCGCAATCCCGCCAGGCCAGACCGCCAGCTACGCCGAGATTGCCCGCACCATCGGCGCACCGAAGGCCGTCCGAGCGGTGGCCGGCGCCTGCGCCGCCAACAACCACGCCGTGGCGATCCCCTGCCACCGAGTCGTGAGGTCCGACGGCGCGATTTCCGGATATCGCTGGGGCGTGGAGCGCAAGCGCCGCCTGATCGATCTGGAGCACGCGGCGTGAGCGGCGGCGAGATCGAACGGCGGGTCGGCGCCATCGACTGGTTCCGCGTGTCCACCGACTTGGATGCGCAGGGCTGGGCGATCCTGCCGAACCTGCTGAGCCAGGCGGAAGCCGACTCCATCGCCGGTCTCTACGGTCAGGAGGCGGGCTTCCGCAGCCGTGTGATGATGGCCCGGCACGGCTTCGGTCGCGGCGAGTACAGGTACTTCAGCTACCCGTTACCGGACATGATCCAGCGGCTGCGCGCGTCGGCCTACCGGCAGCTCGCGCCGATCGCCAACCGGTGGCAGGAACGCCTGGGCCAAGAGGTCCGCTTCCCCGACGATCACCCAGCGTTCCTTGAGCGGTGCCATCAGGCCGGCCAGGTTCGTCCGACCCCCCTGCTGCTCGAGTACGGTCCGGACGATTACAACTGCCTCCACCGGGACCTCTACGGCGAGCATGTGTTCCCGCTGCAGATCGCCGTCTTGCTGGACGAGCCCGGCGAGGACTTCACGGGCGGTGAGTTCGTGATGACCGAACAACGCCCGCGCA
>NZ_JAQGIZ010000042.1 GCF_028290885.1 Phenylobacterium sp. | reverse complement strand
GAGATCTGCTCGGGCCACCTCAACTTCCGCGACCGCGACAGCCACTTCATCTTCGGCGACGTCGCCACCGCCGTGATCGTCGAGGACGCAGCCACGGCGCCAATTTCTGGTAAAAGCGCCGGCTGGGATATCCTCGGCACGCGCCTGCGCACCCAGTTCTCCAACAACATCCGCAACAACTTCGGCTTCCTGAACCGCGCCGCGCCGGAGGGGATCGGGGCGGTGGACAAGCTGTTCGTGCAGGAGGGCCGCAAGGTGTTCCGCGAGGTGGTGCCCCTTGTCTCCGAGATGATCGTCGAGCATGCCCGCGACCTCGGGATCGATCCGACCCGGCTAAAGCGCTTGTGGCTACATCAAGCCAACATCAACATGAACGAGCTGATCGGCCGCCGCGTCCTGGGCCGCGAGCCGGCGCCGGGCGAAAACGTCATCATCCTCGACGAGTTCGCCAACACCTCCTCGGCCGGCTCGATAATCGCCTTCCACCGCGCCAACGACGACTTCGCGCCGGGCGAAACCGGCCTGATCTGCTCGTTCGGCGCCGGCTACTCCGCCGGCACGGTGTTCGTCAGGAAGCGGTAGCGCAATCCAGTTGCTCCCCTTTTGGGGGAGCTGTCAGCCCCCGGGACCGGCGAAGCCGGCCCGAGGATAAACTCCGCTGACTGAGGGGGTCCTCAACAGCCTGAGCGGACCCCCTCCGGCCCTTCGGCCACCTCCCCCAAACCGCGCTACGCGCTGGGGGGAGGAACTGGGAGCCTTCGGGTGCGTCGCCTTCCAGTCCATGGCGCGACGGACCCGGGCCCCGACCGCCGGGTGATCGTAGAAGATCACTTCCTCGAGCCTCGACGGCGTCGCGGCGCGGTACTCAATGGTCTTCACCAGCGCCTTGGCGAGCCCGTCCGGCTCGTTGAAGTGCTCCAGCGAGAAGCGGTCGGCGTCGGACTCCGCGATCCGCGATACCGCGTTGCTGAGCGGCGTGGCGATCAGCGAGATGACGGCGAAGATCACCCCGATCACCGGCAGGCCGGCCGGGTCCGCCACCCCCGTCACGCCCTTGGCGCCCAGCACCCGCGCCGTCCAGGGGAACAGCCGGTCCACCAGGAAGAAGGCGACCAGCGCCAGCAGTCCGTAGGCCAGGCCGAAGATGAAGATGTGGCCGCGCACATAGTGGCCCATCTCATGGCCCACGACGCCGCGCACCTCAGCGAGGTCGGCGTCCTTCTTGAACATCACGTCGCTCATCGCCACCCGCGCCGTGCCGAACAGGCCCGCGACATTGGCGGTGTAGCGGTTGGACTGCTTGGAGCCGTCGTAGATCATGATCTTGTCGGAGGGCACGCCCACCTGCTTGGCCATGGCCACGACCTCGTCGCGCATAGCGCCAGCCGGCGCGGGCCTGTAGCTGTTGAACAGCGGTTCGACCAGGATCGGCCCCGCCGCCTGAAAGGCGATGAAGGCCGCCACCACGCCCACCGAACTCCAGATCCACCAGGTCTTCGGGGCGCGCCGGATCACCCAGTAGAGCAGCGAGAACAGGATCACCGCCTGAATCGTGCCCACGAGGATCTGCACGCCGTGCTCCGCGAGCCAGCCGGCGAACGCCCGGCTGGTCAGGGCGTAGCTCTTCTCCCGCCACCAGTGGGCGTAGGCGTCCCAGGGGATCGACAGCAGGCCCTCGATGAGCGAATCGACCACGACCACGGCGGCCACCGCCAGCCAGGGACGCGGCCGGGTCTTCTCGACGCCGCCGCGCACCCGCACCAGCACGCCGGACCGGATGACGATCCAGGATACCAGGATCGAGACCAGCGCGCCCCAGAGCAGCAGCCAGTGGCCGCCCTGCGTATAGGCCGTCGCCTTGGCGTGCGCCTCGGGCGGCAAGGTCGCCAGATAGGCCGCCGTCGCCGCGCCCGGATCGAATCCCTGGGCCATCTCCGCCTCCCCCCGCTTCTTCGGGCGCGAGAAGGCCAGAGATTGCCAAGCTTGTCAGGCCCGAAACCGCGCCTGGGGCGCTAGCGGTCCTTCTCGCGCTCGCCGATGGCGGCTTGCGCGGCGGCGAGGCGGGCGATCGGCACGCGGTAGGCCGAACAGCTGACGTAATCCAGGCCGACCTCTTCGCAGAACCGGATCGAGGCCGGATCGCCGCCGTGCTCGCCGCAGATGCCGAGCTTGACGTCGGGCCGGGCCGCGCGGCCGCGCTCGGCGGCGATGCGGATCAGGTCGCCGACGCCTTCCTGGTCGAGGGAGACGAAGGGGTCCTTCTCGAAGATGCCCTTCTCGATATAGGCGTTGAGGAACCGACCGCTGTCGTCGCGGCTGATGCCGAAGGTGGTCTGGGTCAGGTCGTTGGTGCCGAAGGAGAAGAACTCGGCGTTCTCGGCAAGGTCGGCGGCGCGGATGGCCGCGCGGGGCAGCTCGATCATGGTGCCGACGGCGTATTCGATCTCACGGCCCTTCTCGGCGATCACCTGTTTCGCAACCCGGTCCGTGAGTTGGCGCAGGAACTTCATCTCCTCGCCCTTGGCGACCAGCGGGTGCATGATCTCCGGGATCGGCGCCGGGCGGCCGGCCGCGGCGACTTCGCACGCCGCCTCGATGATGGCGCGGACCTGCATCTCGTAGATCTCGGGATAGCTCACCCCCAGCCGGCAGCCGCGGTGGCCCAGCATCGGGTTCACCTCGTGCAGCTCCTGGGCCCGGCGCAGCAGCTTGGCGGCGTCGAGGCCGGTGGCGGCAGCCACCGCGGCCACGTCCTCCTCGGTGTGCGGCAGGAACTCGTGCAGCGGCGGGTCGAGCAGGCGGATGGTGACCGGCAGGCCCTCCATGATCCCGAACAGCTCCACGAAGTCATCGCGCTGCATGGGCAGGATCTTGGCCAGCGCCGCGCGGCGCCCGGCCTCGTCGTCGGCGAGGATCATCTCGCGCACGGCGGCGATCCGGGCAGGATCGAAGAACATGTGCTCGGTGCGGCAAAGGCCGATGCCCTCGGCGCCGAACTGGCGGGCGGTCTTGGCGTCCACGGCAGTCTCGGCGTTGGCGCGGACTTTCAGGCGGCGCACCCCGTCGGCCCAGCTCATCAGGGTCGCGAAATCACCGGAAAGCTCGGGCTCGACCATCTTGACCACACCCGACAGCACCTCGCCGGTCGAGCCGTCGATGGTGATCACGTCGCCGGCGCGGAAGGTCCGCCCGCGGGTGCGCATCTCGCCGGCCTTGGCGTCGATGTGGATTTCGCCGGCGCCTGAGACGCAAGGGCGGCCCATGCCGCGCGCCACCACGGCGGCGTGGCTGGTCATGCCCCCCCTGGCGGTGACGATCCCACGCGCGGCGTCCATGCCGCGGATGTCCTCCGGCGAAGTCTCCTCGCGCACCAGGATCACCGCGCCGGCCGATCCGCCCTGGATCTCGGCCTCGGCGGCGGTGAACACGATCTTGCCGGTGGCCGCGCCGGGCGAGGCCGGCAGGCCGGTGGCGATCACCTCGCGGTTGGAGGCCGGGTCGATGGTCGGGTGCAGCAACTGGTCGAGGGACGAGGGCTCGACCCGCATCACCGCCTCTTCGCGAGTGATCAGCTTCTCGCTGGCGAGGTCGACGGCGACCTTCAGCGCGGCCTTGGCCGTGCGCTTGCCGTTGCGCGTCTGCAGCATGTAGAGCCGGCCTTTTTCGACCGTGAACTCGATGTCCTGCATATCGCGGTAGTGCTTCTCGAGCTTCTCCACGACCGCCTTGAACTGGACGAAGACGTCCGGCAGCGCCTCCTCCATGGAGGGGCTCTTCTCGCCCATCTCCTCGCGCGCAATGCGGGTCAGCGCCTGGGGCGTGCGGATGCCGGCCACCACGTCCTCGCCCTGGGCGTTGATCAGGAATTCGCCGTAGAGCCGGTTCTCGCCGGTCGACGGGTTGCGGGTGAACGCCACGCCGGTCGCGGAGGTCTCGCCCATGTTGCCGAACACCATCGACTGCACGTTCACCGCCGTGCCCCAGCTCTCCGGGATGTCGTGCATGCGGCGGTAGAACTTCGCCCGGTCGTTCATCCAGCTGGCGAACACCGCGCCGATGGCGCCCCAGAGCTGCGCCTGCGGATCCTGCGGGAACGGATGGCCAAGGTCAGTCTCCACGGCCTTCTTGTAGTCGCGGACCACTGCCTCCCAGTCTTCGGCGGAGAGCGCGGTGTCGACGGTGACGTCGAGCCGCTCCTTATGCTCGTCGAGGATCTCCTCGAACATGTGGTGGTCGAGGTCGAGGACCACATTCGAGTACATCTGGATGAAGCGGCGATAGCTGTCGAAGGCGAAGCGCCGGTCGCCGGCGAGCTTGGCCAGGCCCTCCACCGTCTGGTCGTTGAGCCCGAGGTTCAGGACCGTGTCCATCATCCCCGGCATCGAGGCGCGCGCGCCCGAGCGGACGGAGACCAGCAGCGGATTGGCCGCGTCGCCGAACGCCTTGCCGGTCTGCTGCTCGACGACCTTCAGGGCGGCGGCGACCTCACCCTGCAGGTCGGCCGGGTACTGCTTCGAATTGCCGTAGTAGTGGGTGCAGGCCTCGGTGGTGATGGTGAAGCCGGGGGGCACCGGCAGGCCGAGCGACGACATTTCCGCCAGGTTCGCACCTTTGCCGCCCAGCAGGTTCTTCATCGAGGCGTCGCCGTCGGCGCGCCCGCCGCCAAAGGCGTAGACCCAACGCGTCTTCACCATCGTCTCGGCCGGCATCGATGTCCCTCTTCGCTCATCCCGGCGAAAGCCGGGAACCTACCCGGTGACCTGGCTGAAGTCCGCCACGCGCCCCATGGCGTCGCGAACCTTCACCAGAAGCCGCAACCTGTTCTCGCGTTCCGACGCTATGTCGGAGTTCACTAAGACCTTGTCAAAGAAGGCGTCCACCGCCGGGCGCAGGGCCGCAAGTTCGCGCATGGCTGTGGCGTAGTCTTCGTGTCCCAGCGCCTTGCCAACCTCGATCTCCATGTGACCGATGGCGTTGACCAGCCCAGCTTCCTCCGGCGGCCCACCGGCCATCTCGGCGGGTTCGCCTGTCGGCAGTGGTCCCTTTTTCTCCTCGGCCTTGAGGATGTTCACCGCCCGCTTGTAGCCGGCCAGCAGGTTCTTGCCGTCCTCGGTGCCGAGGAAGCCGGAGAGCGCGTTCACCTTGGAGACGATCCGCACGAGATCGTCGTCGCCCAGCGCGAACACCGCGTCGACGAGATCGTGGCGTTCGCCCTGCTCGCGCAGCAGCACCTTCAGGCGGTCGGCGAAGAAGGCGAGCAGCTCGTCGGACGCGAATTTCCGCAGCGGCAGCCTGGTCCGCGTCTGCAGGATGACGCGGATCACGCCTAGCGCCGCGCGGCGCAAGGCGTAGGGGTCGCGCGAGCCGGTCGGCTTTTCGTCGATGGCAAAGAAGCCGATGAGACTGTCCAGCTTGTCGGCCAGGGCCACGGTCGCGGCCACCGCCTGCACCGGCACGTCGTCGGTCGGACCCTGCGGCCGGTAGTGCCAGCGGATGGCGTCGACGATCTCGGGCTCCAGGCCCTCCTTCTCGGCGTAGTAGCCGCCCATGATCCCCTGCAGCTCGGGGAACTCGGCGACCATGCCGGTGACGAGGTCGGCCTTGCAGAGCCGGGCGGCCTGCATGGCCAGCGTCCTGGTCGCGCCGTCGTCGCGGACGTAGGGAGCCAGCTCGCCGGCCAGCGCCACGATCCGCTCGACCCGCTCGTACATCGTCCCGAGCCTGGCGTGAAAGGTGACGCCCTTCAGCTTCTCCAGCCGGTCTTCCAGCCGCACCTTGCGGTCCTCGTTCCAGAAGAACCGGGCGTCGGAGAGGCGCGCCGAGAGCACCCGCGCATTGCCGCTGGCGATCAGCTTGCCGCCGTCGGTGGCCTCGATGTTGGCCACGGTGATGAAGTGCGGGACCAGGAAGCCGCTCTTGGGATCGCGCACGGCGAAGAACCGCTGGTGCACCCGCATGGAGGTGCGGATCACCTCCGGCGGTAGGTCGAGGAACTCCGGGTCCATGTCGCCCATCACCGGCGTCGGCCATTCGGCGAGGCCCGCGACCTCGTCCAGCAGGCCCTCGTCCTCGACGAGTTCGAAATTGCGCGCGAAGCAGAGCGTGCGGGCGGCGTCCAGGATGCGCTCCTTGCGCTCCTCCGGATCGAGCACCACGAAGTTTCGCGCCAGGCCGTCGGCGTAGTCGTCGAAATTGCGCACGTGGAAGGCCTGGCCCGTGCCCATGAACCGGTGGCCCTCGGTCAGGTCGCCGGCGACGAAGCCATCGATCTCGAAGGGCACGACCTCGCCGTCGAAAACGCAGAGGATGCGTTGCAACGGCCGTACCCAGCGCAGCCGGCTGACGCCCGAGACCATCGACTTCGGCCAGGGGAAATTGCGTACGATGGCCTCGACCATCTCGGCGACGATCGCGGGCGTCGGTCGGCCCGGCTTGTGCAGGTGGGCGAAGTAGACTCCGTCCTTCTCGACCATCTGCTCCCGGGTGATGCCGGTCGAGCGCAGGAAGCCCTCGATGGCCTGCTCCGGCGCGCCGACGCGGGGACCTTTGCGCTCCTCGTGGCGGTCGGCCTGGGCCGCCGCCAGCCCTTCGGCCACCAGCGTCAGGCGCCTGGGCCCCGCGAACGCGGTCAGCGCTTCCGGCAACAGCCCCTCAGCCGCCAGCCTCTCCCGCGCCATCCGCTCAAGGTCGCGGGCCGCCTGCGCCTGCATGCGGGCGGGAATCTCTTCGCTAAAGAGTTCAAGCAACAGCTGGGGCATGGCTACGCGCCCTCACCAGCAATCGGCAGGGTCGCAGGTCTCCAGTTCCTCCCCCGTAGCGGCGGCGTGCGGGGGAGGTGGATCGACGCCGAAGAGCGGCGAGACGGAGGGGGCGCTGCGGCCGCACGGCGTTCATCCCAGCGCGCCCTCCACCACTTCGTGGTCCCCCTCCCCCGCTTCGCGGGTGAGGAACTGAGCGTCAGCGCTTCGAACATCACGCGTTCTCGCCCTGCTGGGCCACGTAGACCTCCGCGCACATCTTGCAGAGGTCGCGGATGCGGCCGATGTAGCTCTGGCGTTCGGCCACCGCGATCGCCCCGCGGGCGTCCATGATGTTGAAGAGGTGGCTGGCCTTCAGCACGTGGTCGTAGGCCGGCAGCACCAGCTGCTCACCCTGCCGGCCGCGGCTCTGCAGGATGCGCGGCGCCTCGCGCTCCATGTCCTCGAACTGGCGCTTGAGCACGTCCACGTCGGCGACCTCCAACTCGAAGGCCGAGAACTGCTGCTCGTTGGCCAGGAACACCTCGCCGTAGGTGAACTCGTCGTTGTAGCGCAGGTCATAGACGCTATCGACGTTTTGCAGATAGAGGCTGAGCCGCTCCAGGCCGATAGTCAGCTCGCCCGCCGCCGGGAACACGTCGAGGCCGCCCACCTGCTGGAAGTAGGTGTACTGGGTGATCTCCATCCCATCGCACCAGACCTCCCAGCCGAGCCCCCAGGCCCCGACCGTCGGGTTCTCCCAGTCGTCTTCGACGAAGCGGATGTCGTGGACCTTGGGATCGATGCCGATGGCCTGCAGCGAGCCGAGGTAGAGCTCCTGCAGGTTGGGCGGATTGGGCTTCAGGACCACCTGGTACTGGTGGTGCTGGCGCAGCCGGTTGGGGTTCTCGCCATAGCGCCCGTCCGCCGGGCGACGCGAGGGCTGCACATAGGCGACCTTCCACGGCTTGGGCCCCAGCGCGCGCAGCACGGTCGCCGGATGCAGCGTCCCCGCCCCCACCTCGACGTCGTAGGCCTGCAGGATCACGCAGCCTTGCGCCCCCCAATACTCGTGCAGCTTCAGGATCAGGTCCTGAAACGAAAGCGGCTTGTCGGGCATCGGACCAGGGCTTTGGGGGGCTGTTCGCAGGCGCAAAAAAAGTCGGCGGACCATAGGGCCCGCCGACCTTGGCTTCAACCCGCTCCGAAGGGCGGAAAGGCGATCCGTCGGCTAGTTGCCGCGGGCGGCCGTGCGCTTGCCGGCGTTGGACATCGGCTGGCCGTACTTCCTCCGGTTTTCCTTGGTGTCCGGTATCGGGCCGTTGGTCGTCGTGGTGTTGGTCACCGAAGCCCCGGAGGCCGGGTCGGTGGTCGTGACCGAAGTGGAGGTGGCCGTGCCGGTCGGCGCAGCCGTGTCGTCGGTCGTCGCCGAGGTGCTCGGCGCCACCGGGGTGGTCGTCGTCGTGGTCGTTCCGCTGGCGCTGGGCTCGACGGAACTGGGCGGCGCGCTGGACGGCTGTTGCGCATAGGCGGCGCCCGCGAGGAGCGCGGTCGCGGCGGCGGTGAGCAGGTGCTGGATCTTCATGGCGTGGGGTCTCCGGTTGCCATTCGTCGGCAACTAAAAGCCCTACCGCCGGTGAAGGTTCATTTCTTCTTGCTCGCCGGCGCCTTGGTCGGAGGCGCGGCGGCAGGTGCGGGCTCCGGCGCAGGCTCGGGCAGGGTCGCCGGAACCGACCCCGGGACCATCAACTGGTCGATCACATGGATCACGCCGTTCGAGGTCACCACGTCGGGCTGGATGATGTTGGCGTTGTCGGCCTTCAGCACCTCGCCCGAGCCGTCCAGCACGATCACGTCGCCCGCCCCCGACGGCAGCGGTCCGCGCGCGCCCTTGATCTTCGTGGAATCGACCCGGGCGTTGATGATGTAATGCAGCAACATCTTCTGCAGGGCGGGCTTGTCGGCCGTCATCTGGTCGAGCTTGGCCTGCGGAAAGGCCGCGTCCGTCGGCGCGAACACGGTCAACGCGGGCGAGTTCTGCAGCAGGCTGGAGAGGTTCGTCGCGTCGAGCGCCTTCACGAAGGTGTTGAACTGGCCGGAAGAGCGCAGGGTGGTGATCAGATTGCCGTTGGGCGCCAGCTTCGCGGCGGTCGTTGCGGCGGGCGCAGTCGCCTGGGCGGGGACGGCGGCGTCCTTCACGGCGCGCGCGGTCCCTTGCACCGCGGTGTTCGAAGGGCTGTCCGTGCTGGCCTTGCCCGTCGCGGCGACCGCGGATTTCTCGGTCTTGGCGGTGGCCGCCGGTTGGGCCAGGGCGGCGCCGGCGATCAGGGAAACGGCTGCGGCCGCAGTCAGCAAGCGATCGATCTTCATCAGGTCCTCAAGTTGGGATGCAAACGACCCTCGGGAACGCGCAGGTACGGCGAGGGTTCGCCGCTGTCTAGGCGTGGCCGAGCCTAGGTTCCCACGTCACGGCTTCGTGAACATGGTGTTACCGAGGTAGAGCAGCCCATCTGGAGGGCTGAATCGCCCAATTTTAAGGCGCCGCGCGCCAGGGCCGCTCAGCAAACGGGCGCGCCATGCCTTCTTGCGCAGCTTGATCACACCGTCGGCCCGCTCGCCCCCGCCGCGCCGATAGCGTCAGCCGACCGCTGCGAGCCGGGATGGGGACACCTCGCGGCGGAGCTACATCAACACGGACGGCCGGCCCAGCCTCAAGGGTCGCGCGGGAGCGAGCGGATGAAACTGATCATGGCGATCGTCAAACCATTCAAGCTGGACGACGTGCGCGAAGCGCTCGTCGGCGCCGGCGTCGAGGGGCTGACGGTCTCGGAAGTGAAGGGCTACGGCCGGCAGAAGGGGCAGACGGAAATCTACCGGGGCGCCGAGTACCAGGTGAATTTCCTGCCCAAGGTGAAGCTGGAGGCGGTGGTCGACGACGCCGCGGTCGGCAAGGCGGTCGAGGCGGTCAAAGCCGCCGCGGCCACGGGCAAGATCGGCGACGGCAAGATCTTCGTCCTCAACGTCGAGGACGCCGTGCGCATCCGGACCGGCGAGACCGGCGCCGCGGCGCTCTAGCGGTCAAGAACTCAAGGGGACATAGCAAAATGAAGTTCATTGGATTGAAAAGGCTGGCGGGGCTCGCGCTCGCCGCCGCCGTGATCGGGGGCCCGTTCGCGGGACCCGCGCTCGCCCAGAACACCACCGCGGCCGCGGCGACCGCAGCAGCCCCGGCGACGCCCGCC
>NZ_JAQGIZ010000304.1 GCF_028290885.1 Phenylobacterium sp. | reverse complement strand
TGCGTCGAGGGCGCCCACGACTCCCACCTGGCCGCTCGCCTCGACGCGTGGGAAGCCGGGGTGGTGAAGCTGCAGACCAGCAACGAGGAGTTCTACCGCTACTACCGCCAAGCCGTCGCCGACATGGCCGCGCTGCGCCTGCCGTTCGAGGGCACGGACCACATGCAGTTCGTGCCGGCGGCGGGCGTCCCCTGGTTCGTGTGCCTGTTCGGCCGCGACAGCCTGATCGTCTCGCTGCAGAATGCGATGATCTATCCGGACTTCGCGCGCGGCGCCCTCGACGTCCTGGGCCGGTATCAGGCCCACAAGCGCGACGACTGGCGCGACGCCGAGCCCGGCAAGATCATGCATGAGCTGCGGACCGGCGAACTGGCCCACTTCAAGCTGATCCCGCACACCCCGTACTACGGGACCGCCGATGCGACGCCGCTCTACCTGATCGTCCTGCACAGCGCCTGGCGCAGCACCGGCGACAACGGCCTGCTCGAACGCTACCTGCCGGCCGCCGAGCGCTGCCTGGCCTGGATCGACCGGTATGGCGACCGCGACAACGACGGCTTCCAGGAATACCAGACCCGCTCGGAGGCCGGGTACGAGAACCAGGGCTGGAAGGACTCCGGCGAGGCGCTGGTCTATCCCGACGGGTCGCTGGTGAAGGGTCCGAAGGCGCTCTGCGAACTGCAGGGCTACGTCTACGACGCCTGGCTGCGCATGGCCGACATCTACGACGCCCTGGGCCGGAAGGCCAAGGCCGGCCGGTTGCGCCGCAAGGCCGCCGAACTGTTCGAGCGGTTCAACGACGTCTTCTGGGACGAGGCCAGCGGCTTCTACGCCTTCGCCCTCGACGGGGAGAAGGCCAAGGTCATGAGCGTCACCTCCAATCCCGGCCACTGCCTCTGGTCGGGCATCGTGCCGCCGGACCGCGCGGCCCGGGTGGTGAAGCGGCTGATGGCGCCGGACATGTGGACGGGCTGGGGGATCCGGACGTTGTCGTCCGACCATCCGGCCTACAATCCGAACTCCTACCAGAACGGCTCCGTCTGGCCCCACGACAACGGCCTGATCGCGCTGGGCTTCAGGCGATATGGCTTCGTGGAGGAGGCGGCCCACGTCGCCCGCGGCATCAGCGGCGCGGCGTCCTACTTCCAGCAGCACCAGCTTCCCGAGCTCTATGCGGGCCTGTCCCGCTCGCCCACGACCTTCCCGGTGCAATACCTGGGCGCCAACACACCACAGGCGTGGGCGGCGGGGTCGTGTTTCTCGTTCCTGCAGATGTTCCTGGGCTTGCAGCCCGATGCACCCGACGGGGTGCTGTACCTGGATCCGGCGCTGCCCGACTGGATGCCGGACCTGGTCGTGCGTGACGTGCGCCTCGACCGGCTGTCGTTCGACCTCCGCTTCTGGCGCGACGGCCCGGCGACGCTATGGGAAGTGCTGAAAGGCGACCGCAGCCGCGTTCGGCCGCTGGCCTTTGCCTCGGGTCCGGCGCTTGCCTGCACGTCGTCGTCCGTGTCGGCCGCGTAGCGCCGGCGGCGCCCTGGACCTGCGCAAGGAGCCTTGAGCAGCGCGGCTCAGCGGGGCGGGGCGACCTTCTTCAGCGATTCATGGAGCGCCTGTTCGGGTGTCCAGCCCTCCAGGAGCTGGTCGGGATCGGCGATCTTCAGGCCGGTGACGGCGTCGATCACCACCCGTTCGGGCCGGTTGTTCCTGATCACCTCGACATCGTAAGCCAGCACCGCGTTATCGCCCGTCAGGGGCTTGGCGATCCCGGCGTCCACCGCTGGAGCATCGGCGATCTCCTCGGCCTTCAATACCGCGTCGGCCAGGTGCAGCCTGGCCTTTTCGAGGCTCCTGGCGTCGGCCTTGAGCACCCAGCTGGCCATCCAAGCGGGGATCTCGGTCTCGGCGATCACCGCCACCCGGTTCGAGGGGATGTCGATCCGCAGATGGCTGAAGGCGCGGTTTTTGGCCACCACAGCGTCGAAGCCCGGGACTCCATGATGGGTCCGGAACCGGATTTCCAGCACCCGCCCGCCGCTGAACTTCTCGGCCGCGACGACGGCCAGCGGCAGGGTTTCCTTGGTCACAAGTTTCCAGGGATTGTCGACCGGCGCCACCGCGGCCGGTTGGGCGTGGACGGGCGTCCAGTGGCCGGCGGCCGGCAGCGCAACGGCCGTGGCCGTCGCGATCAAAAGCGCTCTGAACATCTCTACCCCTTCGCTTTCCGCCTCCGACCGCAGCCATGGTGGCGGTCGCAACCGCCGCGCGCCCTGACGACGGTCAGCTTTTGGCGCGAGGGCCCGCGTGGGCGGCCAGCATGAATCTCCGAAGCTCTCGAGGCGGGACCCTCGACATGCAGCCGGAGACAATCGTGCGCGATGACGCAGATCAGTTTTCCGTCAGGCCGCAGGCTTCCCGGACGGAGCCCAAGGTCCGCGCCCCGGCGCTAAGGCGCAGCCTCCGCCAGAGCGAGCTCGTCAGCCGTCAGATCAGCCGGAAATCAGCCACTGGGTGACGTAGATGTGGGTTTTGCGCGCCAGTTCGGTGGGGCCGGTGAAGTAGAACTCACTGCCGGAAAACGTGCGACGCTCACGCCACCGCAACTCACCCGTGTCTTCCGTCATCAAGGTTTGCCGCAGCTCGCCGCTCCTCGCCTTCGGAACAAACGACATAAAAGTTGCTTCGCTCATCTCACAAACTCTCAACACCCCCGATCGGGATAAGGTCGCGAGTCTCGAAGCCTGCCAAGAGATACTGTTGTGACGCTTGTTTTTCGACCCATCGGGCGCTACCCCGCGTAGCGACGCCGCCTTCTTGTCGTCACGACTAGTGGGAAGATGACGGCGTCCGCGGCCCGGGCGCGCCGCGGTCGCCAGGCAGGTCAGAATGATCGCTCGTTCGTAATTTGCGCCCCGTCGATCACCGCGCACAGCATAGAGTCAGAATGCAGGATTTCATTGAGCTTCAGGGCGCGTCCGGGGCGTCGTATCGCTTCCGGCGTCGGCCGGAGGGCGCATCGCATCTGCCGAGCGCAGGAAACTACGTCCTCGTTCAGGAGACCGGCGCGGGATTCAAGGTGTTGACCGTCGGCGCAGCGCTCGACCTCTCCCTGTTGCGGCCTCCAGCTCAGCCGCGCGCGGGCCGCCGGGCGAAGCACCTGTTCACCAGGCTGAACGTTGTACGAGCGGTTCGCTCACTGGAGCATGAGGACCTCGTGGCAAGCTACCGTCCGACCGAGGTGGTCAGCGAAGCGGACTGACGCGGAATGAGGCCCTGAGCCGACCGCCTCTTGACGGTGGGATCGTCGCCGCGGAACATGGCCTATCGTTCACCGCGTCTCGCGGTGGGCCGTGGGGTGCCGCCCTGCGGTAGATTGAACGCCCTGGCTCCGGCCGGCGCGGGATATCTGCTGCGGGGCGCCGTCATTTGCGAGACGGACCCGTGCGCTCAGCTCCCACGACACTCTCCGCCGCGGAGATCAGCCGCTTCCACGACGAAGGATATCTGATCGTCAGGCGTGCGTTCTCGCCCGACGATGCGCTGGCCATGCAGCATGAGTGGTGGTCCGAGCTGTCAGAGGCTCACGGCATAAGGCGCGACGACCGCGCCACCTGGCGCCCGATCCTGGGCGATCTGAAACGCGCCAAGCACAGCCCCATCCAGCAGAGGATCGCGACGCCGCGCGTCCGCGGGGTGATCGACGACCTGCTGGGGGCGGGCAATTGGCGGCCGCCCCGCGACTGGGGCCGCGCACTCGTTACATTTCCGCAGCCCGGCGCGTGGGATGTGCCGACTGAACTCTGGCACTGGGACAGTCCTTGCGGTTGGCACAGCAACGCCCTCAACGCCCTTTTCGTCGTCAGCTTCGTCGGGTCGGTGGCGGCGCGCAGCGGCGGCACCCTGCTGCTCTCGGGCTCCCCGCGCTTGCTGATGCGGCAGGAAGCCGCGCTCGCGTCGGACGAATGGCAAGGCGACGCCGCGACCCGTCGCGACCTCTTCCATCGCTCGCATCCCTGGCTCATGGCGCTGGCCGGCAAGGCTCCGTCGCCTCCCGACCGGATTGCGTCCTTCATGGAGGTCGAAACGGAGATCGACGGCGTGCCGGTCCGCGTCGTCGAACTGACCGGCGAACCCGGTGACATGGTGTTTTGCCACCCGACCATCGTGCACTGCGGCGGGCCGAATTGCGGCGCGCAACCCCGTTTCATGCGCATAAGGCAGCAGGTCATGACCCATACGGGTCGAACGCTTCTCAGCCGCTCAATGCACCCGCGGTCGGGCGCCATCGACGTTGGCAGGCCGCCGCCACGCAGCGATCGTTCGTCACCGCGGCATTAACCTTTTCCACATCAGCGCCAAAGGCCTGGCCGAGCGGCGCTGTCTGGGCGGTCGCCGGCGCGTCGGTCATGCGCCTAGCTATAGCGGTGAGGCGACGCGTTTCAATATGCGGTTGTGGCGCGGTGGCCGGCCGATTGCCGGTCGAGGCGGGGAGGTGTCAGATGGCCGGCGACATGGTCCGTCCTTGGCTCATCCTGATCGCCCTGACGCTGAGTGTCGCCGCTGCGGCCCACGCGGCGCCGGCGTCCCGCACCGAGGTCGCCATCCGCGAGGTGCGGCTGAGCAACGGCGCACGGCGCTACGCCGTGCCGATCAGCATTGGCCGCACCGCGATGCTGGTCAGCCTCGACACCGGCTCCACCGGCCTGCGCATCCTGCCGGGCGCGCTGGGCCCAGCCGACGCCACGGCCAGCGCCGAGCCGGAGAGCTACGGCTACGCGTCCGGCTCGCGCTACGAGGGCGTGGTGGGCGAGGCGGCGCTTGTCATGGGCGACGCCAGGGGGACCGCGCCGGTCCACCTGATCAGGTCCATCGGCTGCTACGCCTACCTGCCGCGCTGTCCGGCCTCGCGCACCACGCTCCCGCAATACGGCATCGCCAGCGACGGCCTGCCGGGCGAGGGCTTCAAGGCGATCCTGGGGATCGACATGGCCCCGGGCCGGGTCGGCAATCCGCTGCTATCGCTGGGCGTGCGGCGCTGGATCGTCGAGCTGCCGCGGCCGGGCGAGGGCGACGGCCGGCTGATCCTCAATCCCAGCGAGGCGGAGAGCCAAGGCTACGCCATGGC
>NZ_JAQGIZ010000074.1 GCF_028290885.1 Phenylobacterium sp. | reverse complement strand
TCCTTCTCGATCCGCCCCACCCCGAAATAGTGGCTCTCCGGGTGGGCGAAGTAGAGGCCCGAGACCGCCGCCGTCGGATACATGGCGTAGCTCTCGGTGAGCTCCAGCCCGGTCGCGGCCTCGGCGTCCAGCAGCCGGAACAGCGTCCCCTTCTCGGTGTGGTCGGGCTGGGCGGGATAGCCGGGCGCCGGGCGGATGCCGCGGTACTGCTCGGCGATCAGGACGTCGATGTCGAAGGCCTCGTCGGGCGCATAGCCCCAGAGCTCGGTGCGCACCTTCCTGTGCAGCGCCTCCGCGAAGGCCTCGGCCAGGCGGTCGGCCAGGGCCGCGGCCATGATCGCCGAATAGTCGTCGCCCTTGTCCTTGAAGGCCTTGGCGATCTCGGCCTCGCCGTGGCCGGCGGTGACCGCAAAGCCGCCCACCCAGTCGGGCCGCGTCCCCACCGGCGCCACGAAGTCGGCCAGCGCGACGTTGGCCCGGCCGCCGTCGGCCTGCGACTTGTCCTTGGCCATCTGCTGGCGAAGCGTGTGGAAGCGGGCGAGCTCGGTTTCGCGGCTTTCGTCCGTATAGAGAACGATGTCGTCGCCGTCGGCGTTGGCCGGCCAGAAGCCGACCACGCCGCGCGCCTCGAACCACCGCTCGCCGATGATCCGCTGCAGCATGGCTTGCGCGTCGGCGAACAGGCTGACGGCGGCCTCGCCGACCACGTCGTCCTCCAGGATCTGGGGATAGCGGCCGATCAGCTCCCAGCTGGCGAAGAACGGCGACCAGTCGATGTGCCGAGCGAGGTCGGCGAGGTCGTAGGCGGCGAACGTCCGTGTGCCGATGAAACTCGGCTTCGGCGGGTCGTAGGTCGTCCAGTCGGGCGTGAACGCGTTGTCGCGCGCCTCAGCCAGGCTCGCCCGCGCGCGCTTGTCCTGCCCCCGCGCGAACTGCTCGCGAACCCGGACGTACTCCGCCTTGGTCTCGGCCTGCAGCCGGTCCTTCTCGGTGGCCGAGAGCAGCCCTGAGACCACCCCCACCGCCCGGCTGGCGTCCAGGACGTAGGTCGTCTGGCCGCCCTTGTACTTCGGCTCGATCTTCACCGCCGTATGGGTCTTCGACGTGGTGGCGCCGCCGATCAGCAGCGGGATCTTGAAGCCGCGGCGCTCCATCTCGCCCGCCACATAGGCCATCTCGTCCAGCGAGGGCGTGATCAGGCCGGAGAGGCCGACGATGTCGACCTTCTGGGCCACGGCCTCGTCGAGGATGCGGTCGGCCGGGACCATGACGCCTAAGTCGATCACTTCGTAGTTGTTGAACTGCAGGACCACGCCCACGATGTTCTTGCCGATGTCGTGCACATCGCCCTTGACGGTGGCCATCAGGATGCGGCCGGCGTGCTGGCGCGGCTTGCCCTCCTTCTCCTTCTCCATGAACGGCATCAGGTAGGCGACCGCCTGCTTCATCACGCGGGCCGACTTCACCACCTGCGGCAGGAACATCTTGCCCGAGCCGAACAGGTCGCCGACCACGTTCATGCCGTCCATCAAGGGGCCCTCGATGACGTGCAGCGGCCGTTCGGCGAGGCTCCGAGCCTCCTCGGTGTCGGCCTCGATGAAGTCGGTCAGGCCGTGCACCAGGGCGTGCGTCAGCCGCTGGCGCACGTCGCCCTCGCGCCAGGCCAGGTCCGGCCCCTTGGCCTCGCTCTTGCCGCCCTTGTACTTGGGCGCCAGCTCGACCAGCCGTTCGGTGTTGGAGATGTTCGTGCGCTGCGGGCGGTTGAGGATCACGTCCTCGACGGCCTCGCGCAGCTCCTGCGGGATGTCGTCATAGACCGGCAGCTCGCCGGCGTTGACGATGCCCATATCCATGCCGGCTTCGATGGCGTGATAGAGGAACACCGAGTGGATCGCGCGCCGCACCGGCTCGTTGCCGCGGAATGAGAAGCTGACGTTGGAGACGCCGCCCGAGATCCGCGCATGGGGTAGCGTCTGCTTGATCCGCTTGGTCGCCTCGATGAAGTCGACCGCATAGTTGTTGTGCTCGTCGATCCCCGTCGCCACCGCGAAGATGTTGGGGTCGAAGATGATGTCTTCCGCCGGGAACCCCACCTGCTCGGTCAGGAGCCGGTAAGCCCGCGTGCAGATCTCGACCTTGCGGTCCGCCGTATCGGCCTGCCCCACCTCGTCGAAGGCCATCACGACGATCGCCGCGCCATAGCGCAGGCACGCCTTGGCCTGCTCGACGAACTTCGCCTCGCCCTCCTTCATGGAGATCGAGTTGACGATCGCCTTGCCCTGCACGCAGCGCAGCCCCGCCTCGATCACCTCCCACTTCGAGCTATCGATCATCACCGGCACGCGGGCGATGTCCGGCTCGGCCGCGATCAGGTTCAGGAAGGTGACCATCACCGCCTGCGAATCCAGCAGGCCGGCGTCCATGTTCACATCCAGCACCTGGGCGCCGGCGTCCACCTGCTGCCGCGCGACGGAGAGCGCCTCGGAATACTCCCCGGCCTCGATCAGTTTCCTGAACTTGGCCGAGCCGGTGACATTGGTCCGCTCGCCGACGTTGATGAAGAGGGGTCGCATTCAAATCCGCTCACTGACCACTTCAACCCTTCTCCCCTTGTGGGAGAAGGTGTCGTGCGAATGCACGACGGATGAGGGGTCTCTCAAGTCTATCCAATTGATTCCCTGGGCCGCGGCGGAGAGGTCTCACGACCCCTCATCCGGCCCCGCTCCGCGCGGCCACCTTCTCCCGCAAGGGGAGAAGGAAGGCCTAGGCAAGCTCGAACGGCTCCAGCCCTGCCAGTCGCATCGCCGTCGGCCGCTCCGGGATCGGCCGCGGAGCCAAACCCCGCACCGCCTCTGCGACATGCCGGATGTGGTCCGGCGTCGTCCCGCAGCAGCCGCCCAGGATGTTGACGATCCCCTGCTCGGCCCAGTCGTGCAGCATGTGGCCGGTCTCGTCCGGCGTCTCGTCGTACTCGCCGAAGGCGTTGGGCAGGCCGGCGTTCGGATAGGCCGAAACCAGGGTGTCGGCGATGCGCGACAGCTCGGCGATGTGCGGCCGCATCAGCTCGGCGCCCAGCGCGCAGTTCAGGCCCACCGCGAACGGCTTGGCGTGGCGCACGGAGTTCCAGAACGCCTCCACCGTCTGGCCCGACAGCGTGCGGCCGGAGCGGTCGGTGATGGTGCCCGAGATCCAGATCGGCAGCGGCTCGTAGCCCTCGTCCTGCAGATCGAGGATCGCCTTGATCGCGGCCTTGCAGTTCAGGGTGTCGGTGATGGTCTCGATCAAAAAGAGGTCGACGCCGCCGTCGTGCAGCGCGCGCACCTGTTCCGAATAGGCCTGGTAGACCTGCTCGAAATTGACCTTCCGCGCGCCCGGATCGTTCACGTCCGAGCTCATCGACAGCATCACCGGCAGCGGACCGATGGAGCCCGCCACGAACCGGGGCTTGTGCGGCTCGGTTTCGGTCCAGCGGTCGGCGACCCCGCGGGCGATCCGCGCGCCTTCGAGGTTGATGTCGCGCACGGCGGCTTCCTGCGCGTATTCGCCCTGGCCGATGGAGGTGGCCGAGAAGGTGTTGGTCTCGCTGATGTCGGCGCCGGCGGCGAAGTATGCGTCGTGCAGCTCGCCCACGATATCGGGCCGGGTCAGACACAGGATGTCGTTGTTGCCCTTCATTTGGCCGGCGTGGGCCTTGAACCGCTCGCCGCGGTAGTCCGCCTCGCTCAGGCCGCGCTTCTGGAACATCACGCCCCAGGACCCGTCCAGGATCAGCACGCGCTGCTTGGCGGCGGCCTTCAGGGCTGCGATGCGCTCTTGCCGGGTCATGCGGCGGCCTCCTTCCGGGGTTCGGGTTCGCGCACGCCCAGCACGCGGCAGATCGCATAGGTAAGGTCTGCGCGGTTGAGCGTGTAGAAATGGAAGTCGGAAAAGCCCTCTTCGGCCAGCCGGGCGCAAGTCTCGGTCGCAACCGAGCACGCCAGCAACCTGCGCGTGTCCGGGTCCTTGTCCAGGCCGTCGAACAGGTTTTCGAGCCAGGCCGGCAGCCGGATGCCGATCGGCCCGGCCATCTTTTTCAGGCCCTTAAAATTTGTCACGGGCATGATCCCGGGGCATATTGGGATCGTGACCCCGGCTTTCCGGACGCGATCCATAAAGCGCAAGAAGCCGTCGAGATCGAAGAAGAACTGGGTGATGGCGCGCGTCGCGCCGGCGTCGATCTTGGCCTTCAGGACGTCGATATCGTGCTCGATCGAGGGGCTCTCGGGATGCACGTGCGGATAGAGGCCGACGCTCACCTCGAACGGCCCGATCGCGCGGATGCCGGCCGTCAGTTCGGTCGCATTGCAGTACCCGTCAGGCCGGGGCGTATAGGTCCCACCGATCTGGCCGGGCGGGTCGCCGCGCAGGGCCACGATGTGGCGGATGCCGGCGTCCCAGTAGTCCTGGATCACCTCGTCCACCTCGCCGCGGCTGGCCTCGACGCAGGTCAGGTGCGCCGCTGGCCGAAGGGTGGTCTCCTTCAGCATGCGGATGACCGTGCGGTGCGTCCGGTCGCGCGTGGAGCCGCCGGCGCCATAGGTCACCGAGACGAAGCTGGGGTTCAGCGGCTCGAGCCGGCGGATCGCTTCCCACAGCGTCTCCTCAGCCTCGAGCGTCTTGGGCGGGGAGAACTCGAAGGAGACGCTGGGCTTCGGCGCGTCGCCACCGGCGCGCGCGATGGGGCCCAGGGCCTGGTCACCGAAGTCGCTCTTCCGGCGTCTCATGCCGCATTCCTCTGGCGCTGGCGGCCGCGCTCGGCGGTCCAGATCTTGACGGTCAGCCCCTCCTTGCGGGCCGGCGGCAGGGCGGTGACCTGCACCTTCTCCAGACCCGCGTCGGCCAGCCAGCGGGCCATCTCCGGCTCCGCGAAGCCCAGGCGGCGGTGCTGGTGCTGCTCGCGCAGGAACTCCAGGCGGTGCGGCGCGAAGTCGGCGATGATCAGCTTGCCGCCGCCGGCGACGATGCGGGCCGCCTCCTTCACCGCCGCGGCGGGGTCGGCCAGGTAATGCAGCACCTGGTGCACCACCACGAGGTCGGCGCTCTCGTCAGGCAGGCGGGTGGAGAAGATGTCGCCGTGGCGCAGTTCGCAGCGCTGCAGGCCGGCCCCGGTCACGCGGTTCCGGGCGATGTTGAGCATCTGTTGCGAAAGGTCGAGGCCGAGCGCGGTCTGCGCGTGCGGGCCCAGCAGGGTCAGCATCCGCCCGGCGCCGGTGCCCAGGTCCACCATCCGCTGGAACGGCCCGGGGCCAGCCGCCTTCAGGATAGCGTCTTCCACGTCGGCGTCGGAGACGTAGAGCGAGCGGATCTCGTCCCAGCGGGCGGCGTTGCGGGCGAAGTATTCGCCGGCGTCGGCGGCCCGCTCAGCCCAGACCGCCGACAGCCGCTCGGCGTCGCGCACCAGCGCCGGGTCGGCCGGATCGGTGCGCGTCAGCACCTCGGCCACCAGGTCGCTGGCCTGCCCGCCCGCGGTCAGCCGGTAGAACACCCAGGCGCCGTCGGGAAACCGCTCCACGAGCCCCGCTTCGGCAAGCAGTTTCAGGTGGCGGGACACCCGCGGCTGGCTCTGATCGAGCACTCGGCACAGCTCCAGGACCGCCAGTTCCTCGCGCGCCAAAAGTGCTAGGATACGCAGGCGCGAGGGCTCCCCCGCGGCGCGCAGCACCTCCACAGCTTGGCTCGCTGAGAGCTTCATGCTGCGCATAAAGATATCTTTATGTCTTTATGTCAAGTCGGCTGGATCGCGCCAGGCTCCCAGAGTTCCACCTTCACGCCCACGGGGTCCATCACCCAGGCGAAGCGGCCATAGACCTCCTCCTGGCGGCCCAGCGGTTCGACGCCTTCGGCCTTGGCCTTGGCCAAGACGCCGTCCAGATCGTCAACGATGTAGTTGACCATGAAAGGCTGCGTGGAGGGGTCGTAGTAGTCGGTCGAAGCTTCGTGGACGCTCCAGTTGGTATGGCCTGTGGCCGGGTGCGGCCAGATCGCCCCGTCCCACTCGTGGAGTTCGAACCCGAGGACACGGGCGTACCAGTCGCGGACCGCCTGCGGGTCCGCCGCCTTGAAGAACACCCCGCCGATGCCCAGCACCTTGGCCATGTCGTTCTCCTTCCCGCTTAGCCCGCCACCGGGCTCGCCAGCGGCTCCCCGGCCAGGAACCGCTGCACATTGTCGATCGCCTGCGCGACCATCAAGGGGATCGCCTCGGTGCTGGACCCGCCGGTGTGAGGCGCGAGTACGGCGCCCGGGACGTCGGCCCAGCGTTCCGCCGGGGTCGGCTCCTGGGCGAAGACGTCCAGCGCCGCGCGCCAGAGCCGTCCGTCCTTCAGCGCCGCCACCAGCGCCGGCTCGTCGATGAGCGAGCCGCGGGCGACGTTGACGATCAGGCCTTGGGGCCCCACGGCTTCGATCACCTCGGCCGAGATCAGGCCGCGGTTCGAGGGATCGGGGCGGGCCGCCACCACCAGGATGTCGCTCGCCTTCGCCAGTTCCAGCACGCTCGCGGCCCGGGGCCAGGGCGCCTCCTTCTCGCGCGGACCCCACCAGCGGACGGAAAGCCGCATCGCCTCCGCGCGCCGCGCCACCGCCGCGCCGATGTGGCCGAGGCCGACCACGCCCAGTGCGCGGCCGCCGAGGCTGGGTTGCGGGTTCAACCGCTCCTCCTGCCGCCAGCGGCCCTCGCGCACCGTGCGGTCGAGCGCCGGCAGATTGCGCCAGGCGGCCAGCATCAGGCCGATGGCATGGTCGGCCACGTCCTCCGCGTTCAGGCCCTCGGCGTGGGAGACCTCGATGCCCCGCCCCCGGCACCAGGGCACGTCCACCCCGTCGTAGCCGACGCTGACGCAGGCGATCAGGCCCAGCGCCGGTAGCGCGCCCAGGAACTCCGGCGTCAGCACGAACTCGCCGGCGTGGACCACGGCCCGCACCCGCGGCCGCTCGTCGTCGGTCAGTTCCCAGGCGCGCGCCGTCGAGAGGCCGCCGCGCTGGAACGCCGGCTCCAACGCCGCCAGCATCGGAACGGAAATCAGCGTTAGCGGCTCGGACATTGTCGCTCCGTTTGGGGGGCCTTCACTCCAGGCCGCCACTCCTATAGCCACGCTGGACGGGGAAGGTCATGCAGCGGATTGTCATTGTCGGCAGAGCGCACGGTTCCTGGCCGACCCGAGCTTGACTTAGAGAACGCCGGTCGGCACAAGCCGGCCCGGTGAGTGGCGCGGCGGCCTAAAAAATACGCGCTCACCTCAGCTCCGCCTGTCGCGACGCGGCCGGCGGCCCAGCGGTCGCGCGACCGCCCTCCAAGCCGTCTGAACCCCTCGATGACCAACAAGACCCCGCCGAGGAGCCCTCTGTGGCGACAAGGTGACTTCCTGCGCCTCTGGGCCGCCCAGACGGTGTCCGACTTCGGCTCGCGGATCACCCGCGAGGGGCTGCCGATGATGGCCGTGCTGGGGCTCGCCGCCTCGCCAGCGCAGCTCGGCCTGCTGTCGGCGCTGGCCAGCGGGCCGGCCTTGCTGGTGGGCCTGACTGCCGGGGACTTCGTGGACCACACCGCGCGCCGGCCGATCCTGATCGCCGCGGATCTGGCGCGCGCGGCGATCCTGATCACCCTGCCGTTGGCGGCGTGGCTGCATGTGCTGAGCATGCTGCAAGTCTATGCCGCCGCCGCCCTGGTGGGCGCGTCGAGCGTGCTGTTCGACATCGCCGACCACGCCTACCTGCCGGGACTCGTGGGAAAGTCCCTGGTCATCGACGCCAACGCCAAGATCAGCGCCACGGAGTCCGTCGCCGAGATGGGCGGGCCGGCGCTCGCGGGCCTGCTCTTCCAATGGCTGACCGCGCCGATCGCCGTGGCGGTGAATGCCGCCACCTACGTCTTGTCCGCCCTGCTGCTAATGCGCATCCGCACGCCGGAGGCGGGCTCCCATGCCGAGACGCGGCGTCGCGGCTGGGTCGACGGCGTGGTCACCGGCGCGAGGACGGCGTGGCGCGAACCCCGGGTTCGGGTCGTGCTGATCATGACCGGCATAGGCCACCTGTTCGGTGGCTTCTTCAGCGCACTCTACATCGCCTTCGTCCTGCGCGACCTTGGACTGGGTCCAGTGCTCCTCGGCCTGGGCATAACGACCGGCGGCGTTGGGGCGCTTACCGGCTCAGTCCTGGCCCAGCCAATGGCCCGGGCCCTGGGCGTCGGTCCGACGATCTGCCTCGCCGGAGCCCTGTCGGCGCTCGGCACCATGATCGTCCTCTTGGCGCCGTCGAACCCTATGGGCGCGATGGCGGCGCTAGCGGTCTCCCAGTTCCTGGGCGACGCCTTCGGCGTGGTCCCCCTGATCCTGGCCGGCAGCCTCTGGCAGAGCGTGCTGCCCCAGGCCGTCCTCGGCCGCGTAGGGGCGACCCTCCGCGCCATCGGCGGCGGTGCGGCCGTGATGGGAGCGCTGGCGGGTGGTGTCCTGGGCCAGGAGCTCGGGCTGCGCCAGACGCTATTCCTGGCGATCGCCGGCCTGCTGCTGGGCCCCCTGATCGGGGCGCTTTCGCCCTTGCGTCAGGTGAAGGAGATGCCTGTCGGGGCCTAGTGGGGCCCTGCGGCGAACTCTTCGATCATCGTGGCGCAGAAGGCCGGCAGGTCATCGGGCTTACGCGAGGTGACCAGGCCATTGTCGACAACCACCTCCTCGTCCACCCACTCGGCGCCCGCATTCTCCAGATCGACTTCCAGCGAGGGCCACGAGGTCATCCGCTTTCCCTCCACCGCCTCGGCGTTGATCAGCGTCCAGGGACCGTGGCAGATCGCGGCGATCGGCTTGCTCGCCTCGAAGAAGGCGCGCACGAACTCGATGGCCTGGGGGACGAGGCGCAACTGATCCGGGTTGATGACGCCGCCCGGCAGGACGATGGCGTCGTAGTCGTCGGCGTCAGCCTGAGCGAGCGTGCGGTCGACCGGAACCATGCGGCCCTTGTCGAAGTGATTGAAGCCCTGGATCTGGCCCCCGTGCGGGGAAACCACCTCAACCTCGGCGCCGGCTTCTTTCAGCGCCTCGACGGGCTTCTCCAGCTCGACCTGCTCGAAGCCGTCGGTAGCGAGAACGGCGACCTTCTTGCCGCGCAACCGGTCGTTAGGCATGGGCTGCTCCTCTTCGGATTTGGGTTTGGAGCCCGGGGAACCGGCCGCGCCCCCGCCCGGTTCCGGCCTATCCGACCTTCGCCATGCAACTTTGCGCGGACTCGTCAGTTGATCTCGGCGCCGCTTAGCGGCGTCCAGAGGGAGACATCCATGAGAACGCTTTTGCTGGCCGCCGGGGCGGCCGCCGTCACTCTGATAGGCGGGTCCGCGCTTGCCGCCGCCCCCCATCACAAGGCCAAGGCCTCCGCTTCGGCCACCGTCGCAGGGCCGAAGCAGCCGATCCCCTATACCCAACTCACCGCCTACCTGAAGGCCTCGCCGGCGCAGCGGGCGCGGAACGATTGGTGGTCCGGCCAGACCATGGCCTCCACCGCCTCCACGGGTTCGACGGCTAACACGGCCGCGACGGCGCCGGCCGCCCCCGCCCCGGACGCCTCCGCTCCGCCTGGCGCGACCACATCGCCGAGCAGCGACACCTCGAGCTCCAGCACGACCCCGCCGTCCGCGACCCCGTCGACCGACGCTCCGTCGAGCGGCCAGGTCAACCCGCCGTCGTCGACCACGCCGAGTACGCCGCCTAGCGCCACGCCGCCAGACGCCCCGCCGCCGAAGTAGGCGCGCGTCAGGCCGAAAAGATCCAACCCGGCGCGAGGGTCGACATCTGCACGCCGACCAGGATCATCTGGTTGCCGGCGCCCATGTCGATCACCGTGTCGGCCCCAACCTGGCCCACGGTGTAGGAGGTCCCCGGATCCAGCATCACCCGGTCGCCCTGGGAGAGATTGAAGTCCAGCACCTTGTCGATGCCGGCGTCCTGGAAGGTGTGGAACAGGTCCGCGCCGGCCCCGCCGGTCTCGGTGTCGTTGCCGCGGTCGCCGGAGATGAAGTCGTCGCCGGCCCCGCCGCTCAGGCTGTCGTCGCCCTGCCCGCCGCGCACCTGGTCATTGCCGTCGCCGCCGTCGAGGGTGTCGTTCCCGAGGTTGCCCCAGACGACGTCACCGCCGGCGTCGCCGAACTGCATGTCGTTGCCTTGGCCGCCCACCACCCAGTCGTCACCGGCGTTGCCGTGCAGGGTATCGTCGCCCTTGTTGCCGTTGATATCGTCGAAGGCCGAGCCGCCGGTGATCGAGTCGTTGCCGTCCTCGCCGCGCAGATAGCTGGTCCCCTCGCCGCCCTGGATCGTGTCGTTGCCGCCACCCGCCATGATGACGTCGTTTCCGGCGCCGCCGCTGAGGCTATTGTTGGCAGCGTTGCCGGTGATGGTGTCTGCGCCCGAGCTGCCGATGGCGTTTTCGATCGTCGTACTGAAGGCGATGCCAAGGTTGTCTTGGCCCGTGTATAAAATCCCCTGGACAATATCGTTGTCGATCTGATCAGATATCTGTTGAGCAAAAGCGGGATATATGCTTGCCCAATAGGCCTTCTGCTCGCCGGCCGTGAAAATATCGATGCTGCTATATGAGCCGGGGGTAAGGTCGATATTGGACGCGCGCGTATGTCCGCTAAGATCTATGGTGTCGATACCGTTTGCGTCGTAGATCGAATTGAAAAACGGCGTCGAGTCCGCGAATTTGTAGACCGTATCCCCGGCGGCAGTATTCGGATTGGCTCCGTAGAGCGACTGTGCGGCCAGGATGTCGAAGACCATCGGCGAGGCGACCACAGCCCGCTCTCCGTGGATCATCAACTGGTTGCGCTGAACCGCGAAGCTCAGGGTCTCCTCGTTGTAGCCGCTGATGTTGTAGGACATCACCGTGTAGAGGACGCTGTCGTACGCCGCCGGCAGCACGTCGGGCCCGTCGAAGGGGTGCTTCAGCCCTAGCGCGTGCCCGATTTCGTGGAGCAGGACCGGAGACGGACTGTCGCCTCCGGCGAGATCCCACCCGACCCGGTAGGTCCAGGCCTTGTCGATCGTGTTCAGCCAGATGTCGCCGGCAGATGGGTTGTTCGCGGGATCTCCGGGAACCGGATAGTAGGTGTAGGCCCCGACCGCGATCAGGCCCCCGTCTCCGCCGGTGTCGGTGAACGCCACCCGGATCTCGCCTGGATTGGTCAGGTCGTTGGTTTCGACGATGGGGGTCGCAATCAACCGCGCCCAGGCCGCTATGGCGTCGCGGAACGCATCGGCCTGGGCCGCGGACAGAACGGAATAGTTGGGTTCGAACGGTTCGTGTCCGTTCGGAAGCGACGCGTCAGGCCCCGGCGGCGCGTAGGTCGGCCACATGCTTCCCGCAACGGGAATGCTGAAAGTGATGGTCGGCGTCGACCAGCGAGCACCCGGAAAAGTCAGATCACCGATGATCTGATCGGTTGACGGCGTCGACATACGCTGGAGCCCCAACCAGGCACGCTACCGAGCGCATCCTAAGGTAGAGGCTGCAGCCCTCGTCAATCCATATTCGCTGGGCTTCTACCGCGTGAATTTCTGGAACTTGATCCGGTGCGGGATCAGGCTGTCGGCGCCGAGCCGGCGCTTCTTGTCCTCTTCGTAGGCTTCGAAGTTGCCCTCGAACCAGTCGACCTGGCTGTCGCCCTCGAAGGCCAGGATGTGGGTGGCCAGCCGGTCGAGGAAGAAGCGGTCGTGGCTGATGACCACGGCGCAGCCGGGGAAGTCCTCGAGCGCCGATTCCAGGGCCCCCAGGGTTTCCACGTCCAGGTCGTTGGTCGGTTCGTCGAGCATCAGGACGTTGCCGCCGGCCGCCAGCGTCTTGGCTAGGTGCACGCGGTTGCGCTCGCCGCCTGACAGCAAGCCAACCTTTTTTTGCTGGTCGGCGCCCTTGAAGTTGAACGAGCCCACGTAGGCCCGGCTGGGGATTTCGCGGCCGCCCACCTTCATGACGTCGAGGCCGCCGGAGATCTCCTCCCAGACATTCTTCTTGGCATCGAGACTGTCGCGGCTCTGGTCGACGTAGGCGAGCTTCACCGTCTCGCCCAGCTTCACCGAGCCCTGGTCCGGCGTTTCCTGGCCGGTGATGATCTTGAACAGCGTCGACTTGCCCGCCCCGTTCGGCCCGATCACGCCGACGATGCCGCCGGGCGGCAATTTGAAGGTCAGGTTCCTGAACAGCAGCTTGTCGCCGTACTCCTTCTCCAGATTGTCCACCTCGATCACCTGCTGGCCGAGGCGCGGGCCGGGCGGGATCTGGATCTGGGCGAAGGTCTGCTTGGCGTTCTCGGCCTCGTTCTGCAGGTCGTGGAACGCCGACAGGCGCGCCTTGGACTTCGTGCGCCGGGCGCTGGGCGACGACCGCACCCAGGCCAGTTCGCGGTCGATCGCGCGCTTCTTGCCGGCTTCCTCGCGCTCTTCCTGGGCGATCCGCTTGGTCTTGGCTTCGAGCCAGGAGGAATAGTTGCCCTCGTGGGGCAGCCCCTTGCCGCGGTCGAGTTCAAGCGTCCACTTCGTCACCTGGTCCAGGAAGTAGCGATCGTGGGTCACCAGGATGATACAGCCCGGGAAGCTCTCCAGGTGGTGCTGCAGCCAGGCCACGCTCTCGGCGTCCAGGTGGTTGGTGGGCTCGTCCAGCAGCATCATGTCGGGCTTCGACAGCAGCAGACGGGCCAGCGCCACGCGCCGCCGCTCG
>NZ_JAQGIZ010000256.1 GCF_028290885.1 Phenylobacterium sp. | reverse complement strand
AAGTTGAAGGTGCCGGACGGCATCAGCTGGGTCATGAACACCACCGAGAGGTCCTCCTTCGGATCCACCCAGAAGATGGTCGAGGCGGCCCCGCCCCAGTAGTAGTCGCCGGCGCCCAGCGTGCCGGTCTGCACCTGGCCCATGGTGGAGGCGAAACCCAGGCCGAAGCCGACCCCCTCGTTGGCGGTCTCCGAAAAGCCGCCGATGGCGAGCTGGGTCAGGTCCTTGCCGCCCGGCAGGTGGTTCATGTGCATGACCTCAATGGTCCGGGGCCCGAGGATCCGCGCCCCGTCCAGCTCACCGCCCCGGCGCAGCATCTCGCAGAAGCGCAGGTAGTCGGCGCTGGTCCCGGTGAGGCCGCCGCCGCCGGACTTGAAGCCGGGGTCGCGGGTGAAGTCGCTCGTCGCCGGGTCGTCGATCAGCTTCAGGCTCTTGTCCGGCTCGCGCTGATAGTTGGCGGCGAAGCGGTCGACCTTGTCGGGGGCCACGAAGAAGGCGGTGTCCTTCATGCCGAGCGGGCCGAAGATATTGTCCTGCAGGAACTGGGCGAGGGGCACGCCGGAGATCACCTCGACCAGGGCGCCGCAGACGTCGGTGGCCAGCGAATACATCCAGGCCGCACCCGGCTGGTAGCGCAGCGGCACCTGGCTGAGCTTGTCGAGGAACGCCTGCATGGTGTCGGCGCCGCCCACCGAGCGGACCTTGAGGTCGCGGTAGATCTTGTCGATCGGGTGCTGGATGCCGACGCCCGGGAGGCCGCCGCCATAGGTGAAGCCGGCGGTGTGGGAGAGCACGTCGCGGAACGAGATGGGCCGGTGCGGCGCCTCGGTCTTCATGGCGGCCCCGTCGCCGGAGACCCAGACGCGGTGGTTCTTCCAGGAGGGGACGTAGCGGCTGACCGGGTCGTTGAGCTGGAAATAGCCCTGCTCGTAGAGGGTCATCAGGGCGACCGAGGTGATCGGCTTGGTCATGGAATAGATGCGATAGATGGTGTCGTCGGCGGTGGGCTTGCCGCGCTCGCGGTCCATCTGGCCGAAGGACTTGAAGTAGGCGAGGTGGCCGTGGCGGGCGACGCCGACCTGGCAGCCGGTGATCTTGCCGTTGGAAAGGTAGCTGCGCTCCAGGTGGTCGCCGATGCGCTCCAGGCGCTGGGCGTCGAGGCCGGTCCACTGCGATTGGGCGTCCATGAAATCTCCTCCGGAAAATTGGCGCTTGTTCTAATTGGCCGCCATCATGGGCGCCGATGGGGCGGCCCGCCAAGAAAAAGGAGAATTCGGTGCAGGACCTCGATGCGTTGGCGGCCGAGCTTGGCGAGCGGCTGAAGGCTCGCGGCGAGACGGTAGCGGTGGCGGAGAGTTCCTCCGGCGGCCTGATCTCGGCAGCCCTGCTCGGGGTGGCCGGGGCGTCGAAGTACTATCTGGGCGGGGCGGTGGTCTACACCGGCAAGGCGCGCATGGTGCTGATGGACCTGCCGCGCGAGGCGGTGGCCGGCATGCGCTCGGCGAGCGAGCCCTATGCGCTCTTGCTGGCGCGCACGGCGCGGGAGCGGTTCGGGGCGACCTGGGGGATTTCCGAGACCGGGGCGGCAGGTCCCACCGGCAACGGCTACGGCGACGCCGCGGGCCACAGCTGCATCGCAGTGTCCGGACCCGTCGAGATGGCGGTGACGATCGAGACCGGCGAGAGCGACCGCGCGGCCAATATGACCGCCTTCGCCGCGGCGGCTCTGGACCTGCTCAAGCGGGCGACGGCGTAGTTCCGCCGGCCCCCTACAGCGTCGGATCCTCGGCCACCCGCACCAGCATCTTCCCGAAATTGCCGCCGCGCAGCATCTCGGCGAAGGCGGCGGGGATGGTTTCGAGGCCTTGGCGGATGTCCTCCAGGTAGCGGACCTTGCCGGAGGCCACCCAGAGCGACATGTCGGCCAGGAAGGCGTCGTGGTGGCCCGCGACGTAATCGCCGACGAAGAGGTCGCGGACGGTGACGTTGCGGTCGCGGAAGACCGGCTCGCCGCGGGCCATGAGGTCGGCGCGGGCGTCGGTTCCCTCGGCGTCGCCGTAGTGGGCGATGAGGCCGCAGATGGTCATGCGCGCGCCTTTGTTGAACAGCGGCAGGACGGCGTCGAAGACGGCGCCGCCGACGTTCTCGAAATAGACGTCCACGCCGGCCGGGGCGGCGGCCTTGAGGTCCTGCGGGAACGTCGGGCTGAGATGCGAGACGCAGGCGTCGAAGCCCAGCTCGTCCACGACGAACCGGCATTTCTCCTCGCGCCCGGCGATGCCCACCACGCGGGCGCCGCGCAGGCGGGCGAGCTGACCCGCAATCTGTCCCACGCCCCCTGAGGCGGCCGAAACCACCGCCGTCTCGCCGGGCTGCGGGTCGGCCTGCAGGATCATCCCGGCATAGGCGGTGAGGCCGAGCATGCCCAGCACGCCCACGGCCTGGGAGACGCGCCCCTGCCGGGGATCGAGCTTGCGCGGGATCATGTAGGAGGGCCGGGCTACGCCTTCGCCCATCAGGCCGTACTCGGCCCAGCCGTTGGTGTTGAACACCAGGTCGCCGGGCGCGAAGCCCTCCATCCGGCTCTCGACCACCTGCGCCACCGTGCGGGCGTGGCAGGGCGCGCCGGGCGGCTCGACGCCGCGCTTCTTGTAGCCCCACTGGTAGGGGTCGAGGGAGACGTAGATGGTTCGGGTGAGGGCCTGGCCGGGGCCGGGCGTCGGGATCGGCGCTTCGCGCAGCTCGAAGGTGTCGGGCTCAGGCCAGGCGGGGAGCGGCTGGGCGGAGGGCGTCCAGTAGCGGTTCAGCGTCGTCACTCGAGGCCTCGCGGGCGCTGCGGTCGTGTTCCGAATATCTAGGCGTCGGCGGCCCGCCTTGGCAATCGACGAGCCACGCCGCTCAGGGGGCCATCGACCCGCGGTTGCGGTGAACGTCCTGGAAAGCCTGTTTCCTTATCCTGGCCGCACAGGCAGGGCGGGCCAGCCGTCCGAAGTTTGGGGGCGTCGCGGCTGCGCGACGGATCCAGCGGGATGAAATTCGCGGCTAGATCGATCTTTGCAGGCGGCGCGATGGCGCTGTGCCTGGCGACGGCGGCGGCTGCAGGGACGATCCAGGTGGTCTCCGCGGGCGACGAATTCAGGGCGGCTCATCCAAGGCGCGCGGCCCGAGGGGCGGGCGACGACTTCCGTTCGACGATGGACCAGGTCTTCGGTCCGGGGCGGTGGCGGCAGACCAGCGGCTATCGTTCGCAGGCGGAGGAGGATGGGCTGCGCCGACAGGGCGCCGGGACCGTGGCGCCGGGACGCATTTCGCATCATTCGATCGGCGGCCCGGGCTCGCCCGGCGCCTACGACGCCGTCGTCGACAGCATGTCGCCGGAAACCGCGGCGGCCAAGCTCAGGGGCGCCGGCGGCTTCTCCCGGGTGGTGGCCGAGGGCGCGCACGGCGCCCAGGGGCCGCATCTGCACATCGAGCTGACTGGCCCCCCGGCGCGGGCGGCCGCGGGTGCGGTGGCGGACTGAGGCGCGGACGCAGGCCCGGCCTACTGTGACGCTCCCCGGGCCTCGATGGGGGCGATCTCAACCAGCACGTCGCCGCGGACGAAGTGCATGACGTCGTAGCGGTCGAGGGTCGGGTCGATGTGGGGCGGGACGAAGTCGATGCGCTCGCCGCGCTCCGTGGCCTGGCCTTCGGGACGCATCAGGAGGCCGTGCTCGTCGCCGAAGAATCGGTAGGTGCTGCCCTCGAACTTCGGCGTCAGGGCGACGGGGGCCGGGCCGTCGGTGGCGAAGGCCTTCAGGCCCGCGTCGACAGTCACCCACTTCGGATGGTTGGCGCTGATCACGGTCGCCGCGATAGCGAGCGCCTGTTCGAAGGCGCCGTCGGGATCGGCTTTCAGGGCGTCGCGGTATTCGCGGTCCATGAAGGCGAAGGAGCCGGGCTGGACCTCGGTCAGCACGCCTTGCGCGGCGTCGGCCTCGAAAGTGCCGGTGCCGCCGCCGGTGACCACCCGGATGTCCGCGCCGGCCTGGCGCAGGGCGGCGATGACGCTGGAGAGGTAGGCCATGCCGTCGGCGACCGCGGCGGCGCGGGCGTTGGCGCCTTCCATGTGCTGCCAGTGGCCGCCGTAGCACTGCACGCCGAGCAGCTTCAGGTTGGATTGCGCGGCTATGGCGCGGGCGACCTCGACGGCCTGGGCGGCGTCGTGGACGCCGGTGCGGCCCATGCCGGGGTCGACGTCGATCAGCACCTGGATGGGCCCCTGGGCGGCCGCGCCGAGCTCGGCGGCGCCGTCGGGGTGGTCGATGACGATGCGGAAGTCGGCGACGTCCTGCGCCAGGCGGGCGGCGCGCTCGGCCTGGGTGGCTCCGGCGATGGGCGAGGTGACCAGGATCGCAGCCACGCCGGCGGCGGCCATGGCCTCGGCCTCGGCGAGCTTGGCGCAGCAGATGCCGACCGCGCCGGCCTTGATCTGGCGATGGGCGACGGCGGAACACTTGTGCGACTTGGCGTGGGGACGAAGCGCGAGGCCCGCGGCCTTGGCGCGCGCGGCCATCCTGGCGACGTTCCGGTCGAAGGCGTCGAGGTCGAGGACGGCGGCGGGCGTGGGGATGCGGTCGCGGGAACCCGGCTGGCCGATGAGGGCGCGGGTCGCGGCGAGATGAGGGCGCTCGGGGTTCATGAGGCCAACCGCATTGCGTCAAACTCCCATGTAGCCCGGCAGCCAGCCCTCGTGGGCAGTGCGCAGGCGGGTAAGGTCGAGGCTGAAGAGACCGGGGCGGGCGAGGACCTCTCCGCCGGCTTCGCCGACGATCCGGGCCGGCACGCCGGCGGCCTCGGCGGCGGCCAGCAGGGCGTCGGAAACAGCGGTGGCGACCAGGTAGCGGGCCTGGTCCTCGCCGAACAGCCAGGCGTGCGGCGGCAGCTCGTCGTCGACCAACAGCTGGGCGCCGACGCCGGCGGCGAGCGCCATCTCGGCCAGGGCGGCGATCAAGCCGCCGTCGGAAAGGTCATGCACGACAGAGGCTTGTCCGGATTGGATGAGGTTGCGCACGAAGTCGCCGTTGCGGCGCTCAACAGCCAGGTCTACGGGCGGCGGGGCGCCGTCCTCGCGGCCCACGATCTCGCGCAGGTACATCGAGGCGCCGAGCTCGCCCCGCGTCTCGCCGACCAGCACCAGGGCGTCGCCCGCCTTCATCGACGAGAAATCCGCCCGCCGCGCGTAGTCGGCGATCAGGCCCACGGCGCCGACCGTGGGAGTCGGCGGAATGGCCACGCCGTTGGTCTCGTTATAGAGGCTGACGTTGCCGCTCACGACCGGGAAGTCCAGCGCCCGGCAGGCCTCCGCCATGCCCTCGATGCAGCGGACGATCTGGCCCATGATCTCCGGCCGCTCGGGGTTGCCGAAGTTGAGGTTGTCGGTGATGGCGATGGGCTCGGCGCCCACGGCGGTGAGGTTGCGCCAGGCCTCGGCGACCGCTTGCTTGCCGCCCTCATAGGGGTCGTTCTGCACGTAGCGGGGCGTGACGTCGGAGGTCATGGCCAGCGCCTTCTTGGACCCGTGCACGCGCACGATGCCGGCGTCGGCGCCGGTGGAGCTGTCCTCCAGGGTGTCGGCCATGACGTGGCGGTCGTACTGCTCCCAGAGCCAGCGCTTCGAGGCCATGTCCGGGGCGCTCATCAGCTTGAGGACCGCCTCGGCGTAGTCCGCAGGCGCCGGTACGTCCGCGGCGGCGAGGCGCGGCTGCGGCGTGGGCGCGACCCAGGGGCGGTCGTAGAGCGGGGCGTCGTCGGAGAGCGGGCCGAGCGGCAGGTCGCAGACGACCTCGCCCTTGTGCTTGAGCACGATGCGGCCGGTGTCAGTGGTCCTGCCGATGGTGGCGGCGTCGAGGCCCCACTTGGCGAAGATGCGCTCCCCATCTGCTTCCCGACCAGGCTTGAGGATCGCCAGCATCCGCTCCTGGCTTTCCGAGAGCATCATCTCGTAGGCGCTCATGCCTTCCTCGCGCTGGGGCACGCGGTCGAGGTCGAGCTCAACGCCGACGCCGCCCTTGCCGGCCATTTCGACGGAGGAGGAGGTGAGGCCGGCCGCGCCCATGTCCTGGATGGCGGCGACGGCGCCGGAGGCCATCAGCTCCAGGGTGGCCTCGATCAGCAGCTTCTCGGCGAAGGGGTCGCCGACCTGGACGGTGGGGCGCTTCTCGTCGGAGGCGTCGTCGAATTCGGCGGAGGCCATGGTCGCGCCGTGGATGCCGTCGCGGCCGGTCTTGGAGCCGTAGTAGACCACCGGCAGGCCGGGCGAGGGGGCGGCGGAATAGAAGATCTTGTCGGCGTCGGCCAGGCCCACGCACATGGCGTTGACCAGGATGTTGCCGTCGTAGCCGCGGTGGAAGTTGGTCTCGCCGGCGACCGTGGGCACGCCCACGCAGTTGCCGTAGCCGCCGATGCCGGAGACCACGCCCGAGACTAGGCGCTTGGTCTTCGGATGGCCGGGATCCCCGAACCTGAGCGCGTTCAGCAGCGCGATCGGCCGCGCGCCCATGGTGAAGACGTCGCGCATGATGCCGCCGACGCCGGTGGCCGCGCCCTGGTAGGGCTCGATATAGGAGGGGTGGTTATGGCTCTCCATCTTGAAGATGCAGGCCTGGCCGTCGCCGATGTCCACCACCCCGGCGTTCTCGCCCGGCCCCTGGATCACGCGGGGGCCCTTGGTGGGGAACTTGCTCAGGTGGCGGCGGCTCGACTTGTAGGAGCAGTGCTCGGACCACATCACCGAGAAGACGCCCAGCTCGACGGGATTTGGTTCGCGGTTCAGCCGCCTGACGATGAGGGCGTATTCGTCGGGCTTGAGCCCGTACTCGGCGGCCGTTTCGGCCATGGTCTTGGAGGGCGCGACACTCATGGCGGGCTTCTAGCGGGACTCGGAAGCGAGCGCGATAGGCCGCGGCGCCTGTCAGCGGCACAACGACGCGCTGTGCGCGCGGTTCGACCAGAATGAGGGGGAAAGAGTGTCGGCCGACCTGCGCCCAATCAGGGGGGCTGGGGGGGCTGTTCAGGATCCGGACCGGATGCCGATCAGCCGACAGTCACCATAAACACCCAGGATGTGGCCGCCGCTGGCCCCGAATGGGGCCATTTCGAGGCGTTGTGCCGACGCCACAGCCGGCCGCGATCTGTTCGCCTCAGAGGCGCAGAGGCTTGCACTGCGCCGTTCGGTGGGCGATCAAGTTACCCAACGGTGGTCGATCACTCGATCACCGGGGCGTGGGGCCCCGCGACGCTTCCCAGGATTTCGGTCCTGCGCGGTCAGGAGGAAGCGGCAGAGGCAGTCCGAAAGGGCTGCCTTCTTTGCGTTTTGGAGCATCAAGCGCGAGGACATCCCGCCGGCCAAGGCGATGCGGGCGCAGCTGCCGCGTCTGCGGGATTAGGAGGGATATGCTTTAGCTCGACTGGGTGTTGTCGGGCAGCCCCAGGATGCGTTTGGAGATGATGTTGTTCTGGATCTCCAAGGAGCCGCCGTAGATCGACATCGCCTTGCCCCCGAGCCAGGACCTCACCGCTTCGATCTCCTCGCGGCCGAAGGCCTCGCCCTGCCAGCCCAGCCCCTGGGCGCCCATAATCTCCAGCATGAGCTCGGCGCGGGTCTGGGCGACGTGGGTGGCGGAGTTCTTCAGCACCGAGGCGGCGTTGGTGGCGCCGTTGGCCTCCTTGGCCTCGGCCGCGACGCGGGCCAGCGTCAGGCCATGGGTCCGGGCGTCCATCTGGTGGCGGATGAGCCGGGTCCTGAGGTCCTGGTCCTCCAGCCGGCCGTCGGCGTCGACCTCGCAGTAGCGCCGGGCGATCTCGGGCAGGGGAACGGTGCGGCCGCCCCCGATGGCCCCGGTCTGGCTGGCGCGCTCGTGCTGCAGCAGCCGCTTGCCCACCGTCCAGCCAACGTTCAATTGGCCTAGCAGTGCGTCCTTCGGCGCGACGGCGTCGGTGAAGAAGGTCTCGCAGAACGGCGAGGCGCCGGCGATCAGCGCGATCGGCCGGGTCTCGATCCCGGGCTGATGCATGTCGATCAGCATGAAGGAGATGCCGTCATGCTTCTTGGCGGTCGGGTCGGTGCGCACCAGGGCTCCGCACCAGTCGGAGAACTGGGCGCCGCTGGTCCACGTCTTTTGCCCGCTGATCACCCAGTGGTCGCCGGCGTCCACCGCCTTGGTCTGCAGGGACGCGAGGTCCGAGCCGGCGTTGGGCTCAGAGTAGCCCACGCACCAGCGCACCTCGCCGCGGACGATGGGCGGGATATGCCGGCGCTTCTGGTCCTCGGTCCCGTAGTCGAGGATCGTGGGCCCGATCATGGTGACGCCCATGCCGAACAGCAGGGGATTGAACGCCCCGGCGCGGGTCATCTCCTGCTGCAGCACGCGGGCCTGTTGCGCCGAGAGGCCGCCGCCGCCGTATTCCGCGGGCCAGGTGGGGGTCGCCCAGCCCTTTTGGCCGATGCGTTGCTTCCAGGCCGCCAGGTCCGCGTCCTCGGCGAGGGTTTCGGTGAGCGAGGCTCCGCCCTTGCCCTGCAGCGAGGGCGGGAAGTTCGCCTCCAGCCAGGCCCGCGCCGCGCCGCGGAAGTCCTCGAGCTCGAGGTCGCCTCCGAAATCCGCCATGACGCGCTCCCTTCCTGTTCGTTGGCGGTCACCCTAGCGCCCGCCGCCGTGGCGACAAGCATTCCGCCACGTGAGGGCGCCTCACTTGGGGCGCTTTATTTCGGCGCCGCTGCATGACCCGGCCCTCAGGCAACAATCCCGACATTCTGCAGCAGCCTTTTCGGTGCAACTGGCTCGACACGCCGCCCTGCCTGAACGATACGGCTGGCGACCGCTGTGGGTTGTCCCTAAGACCCACCGCGGGTTGTCCCCTCAAACCTAGGTTCGCGGTTGCGCGTCTCGCCAAAGCTCTCCCATCTGCCTGTCCTTATGTTCCTGGTGGCCTTGTCGGCCTGCGGCGCGAAGCCGGCCAAGAAGCCGCCGCCGACGCCGGAGGCCGGCTATGTGGTGATGAGCGCTCAGACGGTGCCGCTGGTCATCGAACTGGCCGGGCGCACCACGGCCTTCGAGGCCTCCGAGGTGCGTCCGCAGGTTTCGGGGGTGATCAAGGCGCGCAATTTCGTCGAGGGCGGCATCGTCCGCCAGGGCCAGACCCTCTACGAAATCGATCCCAGCCTCTATCGGGCGGCCGTGGACCAGGCTCAGGCCAACCTGGAGAACGCCGTGGCTACGCAAGAGGCCGCGATGGCGAAGGCGGCCCGCTACAAGCCGCTGGCCGACATCGAAGCGGTCAGCAAGCAGGACTACACCGACGCGCTCGCGGCCGCGAAACAGGCAACCGCCGCGGTGGCCCAGAACAAGGCTTCGCTGGAAACCGCGAAGATCAACCTGCGCTTCACGCGCGTGCCGGCCCCGATCACCGGCCGCATCGGCCGCTCCATGCTGACCACAGGCGCCCTGGCGACCACCGGCCAGACCGAACCGCTGACCACGATCCAGCGGCTCGACCCCATCTTCGTCGATGTCCAGCAGTCCAGCGCCGACCAGGTGGCCTTGCGCAGGGCGCTCTCCTCCGGCGGAGTGGCGCCCTCGTCGGCGGCGGTGCGGCTGACGCTGGAGGACGGCAGCGAATATCCGCAGCCCGGCCGCCTCGAATTCGCCGAGGCCGTGGTCGACCAGAACACCGGGACGGTGACGATGCGGGCCACCTTCCCCAATCCGGCGGGCCTGTTGCTGCCCGGCATGTACGTGCGCGCCCATCTCTCGCAGGCGACCGCGCAAAACGCGATCTTGGCCCCGCAGCAGGCGGTCTCCCGCGATCCGCGCGGCGTCGCCACCGTCTTCCTCGTAGGTCCGGGCGACGAGGCGGTGCTGCGCAGCGTGACGGCCGACCGCACGGTGGGCGACAAGTGGCTGGTGACCAGCGGCCTTTCCCCCGGCGACAAGGTGATCACCGAGGGCCTGGACAAGGTGAAGCCGAACCAGCCGGTGCGCCCGGTCCCCGCCGGCTCGCCGCCACGCCAGCGCCCCGCCCCGGGCGGCAACCCGCAGCGCGGGCGCTAGGCCCGCATGATCTCGCGAATTTTCATCGACCGGCCGGTTTTCGCCTGGGTGATCGCGCTCGTGATCATGCTGGCGGGCCTGGGGTCGATCTTCACCCTGCCGGTGGAGCAGTATCCCGACATCGCGCCGCCTTCGGTGAACATCCGCGCGAGCTATCCGGGCGCCTCGGCCGAGGTGCTGGAGGCCAGCGTCACCCAGATCATCGAGCAGCAGCTCATCGGCATCGACGGGCTGATCTACTTCTCGTCGAACTCCAACTCGGCGGGGCAGGTGACCGTCACCGTCACCTTCGTGAAGGGCACCAACCCGGACATCGCCCAGGTCCAGGTGCAGAACAAGGTCCAGCAGGCGCTGCCGCGGTTGCCGCAGGAGGTGCAGCAGCAGGGCTTGGTGGTCACCAAGTCCAATCCCGACTTCCTGCTGATCACCTCGATCTACGACGAGACCGACCGGGCGACCAGCGCCGACGTCTCCGACTACCTGGTGTCGAACCTGCAGGAGCGGATCGGCCGGATTCCCGGCGTCGGCGACATCAACGTCTTCGGCGCGCAGTACGCCATGCGCATCTGGCTCGATCCGTACAAGCTGGCGGGCGTCAAGCTCGTCCCCGGGGACGTGATCAGCGCGATACAGGCGCAGAACACCCAGGTCGCGGCCGGCCAGATCGGCGGCCTGCCGTCGCCGGCCGGCCAGATGCTGAACGCCACGGTGACCGCCCACTCGCGCTTCACCACCCCCGATCAGTTCAGGAAGATCATCGTCAAGACCCAGACGGACGGATCGAAGGTCCTGCTGCAGGACGTGGCCCGGGTGGAGCTGGGCAGCGAGAACTACACCACCCTGAGCCGCCTGAACGGACACCCCGGCGCCGGCATCGCCGTGTCCCTCGCGCCCGGCGCCGACGCCCTGAAAACGGCCGACCTGGTCCGCGCCGAGATCGTGAACCAGGCCAAGTCCTTCCCGTCAGGGTACAAATACGCGTTCCCGAACGACAGCACCGCCTTCATCAAGCTTTCGGTGCAGGAGGTGGTGATCACACTCCTCGAGGCCATCCTCCTGGTGGTCGTCGTGATGTTCGTCTTCCTGCAGAGCTGGAGAGCGACCCTGATCCCGGCGATCGCCGTGCCGGTGGTCCTGCTGGGCACCTTCGGCATCCTGGCCGCGGCCCACTTCAGCATCAATGTGCTGACCCTGTTCGGGCTGGTGCTGTCTATCGGGCTGCTGGTCGATGACGCCATCGTCGTGGTGGAGAACGTCGAGCGGGTGATGGCCGAGGACCCCGGAATCTCGCCGCGCGACGCCACCATCAAATCGATGGAACAGGTGCAGACCGCCCTGATCGCCATCGCCCTGGTCCTCTCGGCGGTGTTCTTGCCGATGGCCTTCTTCGGCGGGTCGGTGGGGGTGATCTATCGCCAGTTCTCGATCACCATCGTCTCCTCGATGGTCCTGTCGGTCGTGGTCGCCCTGGTGCTGTCGCCGGCGCTGGCCGCCACCCTGCTCAAGCGGCCCGGGGAGGAGCACCATGACAGCAATCCACTCGACCGGGCGCTCGGCCGGTTCGGCGTGTGGTTCAACGCCGGGTTCAACCGCAACGCCGACCGCTATCGGCGCGGCGTGGCCTGGGTGATCAGCAAGATGCGGGTCGCCATGCTCGTCTATGCGGGGATGGTCGCGGTGCTGGTGCTGGTCTTCCTGCATCTCCCCACGAGCTTCCTGCCCTCGGAAGACCAGGGGATCGCCCAGCTCCAGTACACCCTGCCGCCCGGAGCCACGCAGGCCCGGACGCTGGCGGCCGTGAAGCAGATCGAGGCTTACTTCCTGAGCAAGGAGAAGGCCAACATCGCCGCCATCTATGCGGTGGTGGGGCAGGGGCAGGCCGGCGCCGGCCAGAATGCGGGCCGCGGCTTCCTGTCCTTCAAGCCCTGGGCGGAGCGCAAGGGCAAGGAGAACACCTCCGCGGCCATTACGCAGCGCGCGAACCAGGCGATGGGCAGGCAGCTTCGCGACGTGCAGTTCTTCGCGCTGAACCCTCCGCCGGTGCGCGGCCTCGGCCAATCGAGCGGCTTCACCATGGAGCTGCTCAACAGCGGGGGTCTAAGCCGCCCGCAATTCAAGGCGGAGATGCAGCAGCTCCTGACGGAAGCGCGCAACGACCCGGTGCTGACCGGGGTGCGGCAGAACTCGCTGGACGACAATCCGACCCTCAACGTCGCCATAGACGAGGAAAAGGTCGGCGCCCTGGGTATTTCCCCGGCGCAGGTCGACCAGACGCTGACCGCGGCCTGGGGCGGCAACTACGTCGACGACTTCGTGGACCGCGGACGGGTGAAGCGCGTCTACGTGCAGGGCGATGCGCAGTACCGCAGCCGGCCGGAGGACCTCGCGAATTGGTTCGTACGCTCCTCGAGCGGCGGGATGGCGCCGTTCTCGGCCTTCTCGCTGAGCAGTTGGGCGCTGGCGCCGACCACGCTCAACCGCTTCAACGGCGTGTCCAACTATGAAATCCAGGGCGACGCAGCCCCAGGCAGCAGTTCCGGCGAGGCGATGAGCCGCATCCAGGCCATCGCGGCCAAGCTGCCGGGCACGTCGGTGGCCTGGAGCGGGCTGTCCTACCAGGAGCGGCTGTCGGGCGGCCAGGCGCCGATGCTTTACGCGATCTCGCTGCTGGTGGTCTTCCTGTGCCTGGCGGCGCTCTACGAGAGCTGGTCGGTGCCGTTCTCGGTGCTGCTGGTCATTCCGCTGGGCCTCCTGGGCGCGGCGCTGGCGGTGGCGTTTCGGGGGCTCTCCAACGACGTCTATTTCCAGGTCGGACTGCTGACCACCATGGGGCTGTCGGCCAAGAACGCGATCCTGATCGTCGAGTTCGCGGAAGGCGCCGAGCGGCAGGGCAAGAATCCCTACGAGGCGGCGCTGGAAGCCGCCCGCCTGCGGCTTCGTCCCATCCTCATGACCAGCCTGGCCTTCATCTTCGGCGTGCTGCCGCTGGCGATCTCCAGCGGAGCGGGCGCGCAAAGCCGGATCGCCATCGGCACGGCGGTGATCGGCGGCATGCTGACCGCCACCGCCATCGCCATCTTCTTCGTGCCGATGTTCTTCGTCATGGTGCGCGGCATCTTCAAGAACCGTCACGCGCCCTCAGAGCCGGGCGAGGCCCAGGAGAGGCCGGCATGAGGCGCGCGCTCGCCCTGGCGCTCAGCGCCGCCGCGCTGACCGGCTGCACGCTGGAGCCGCACTACGCGCGCCCGACGCCGGCCGTGCCGCAGACCTGGCCGGTGGGCGCGGCCTATCCGCCCGCCACCGCGGCGCCGCTGCCCTCGGTCAGCTATCGCGACGTGTTCAAGGATCCGCACCTGCAGGCGATCATCGAGCGCGCGATCGCCAATAACCAGGACCTGCAGATCGCGATGGCCAATGTGACCATCGCGCGGTCCCAGTACCGGATTCAGCGCGCGCAGCTGTTGCCGAGGATCGAGGCGACCGCGGGCGCCTCGGAGACGCACGGCAGAGCCGCCGCGAACCAGTCGAACGGGACCACCTCCGGGTCGGGGAACACCACCCGCAGCTACGACGCCAACATCGGTTTCAGCGCCTTCGAGATCGACCTGTTCGGTCGCCTGCGGTCGCTGAGCCATGCCGCACAGCAGCAGTACTTCGCGAGCGAAGCTGGGGTCCACGCCGCCCGCCTGACACTCGTGGCCGAGGTGGGGGCCGCCTACCTGACGCTGGCCACCGACCGCAGTTTGCTGGCCATCGCCGTTGGGACGGAGGCCAGCGACGTGAAGAGCGTCGAGTTGACCCGCGCGCGGCTGACCGGCGGCGTCGCCCCCAGGACCGACCTGCGGCAGGCCGAGACCCTGCTCGACCAGGCCAGGTCGGACCGGGCGAGCCTGACCACCGTCGTCGCACAGGACCGCAACGCGCTCGAACTGCTGGTCGGCGCGCCGGTGGCCGACGCCGACCTGCCGCCCTCGATCGAGAGCGTCGACGGGCTGTTGGGCGAGGTCCCCGCGGGCCTGGACAGCCGCATCCTGCTGCGCCGGCCCGATGTGGTCGAAGCGGAGTACCGGCTGCGGGCGGCCAACGCCCAGATCGGCGCCGCGCGCGCCAACTTCTTCCCGACCATCAGCCTGACGGCGCTGGCGGGCGCGGCGAGCCCGGCGCTGGGCGCGCTGTTCAACGGCCAGAACTTCAACTGGACGGTCTCGGGCTCGGGCGCGCAGACCATTTTCGCCGGCGGCGCCAATATCGCCAACCTGGCGCTGGCCAAGGGGCAGCGCGAGCTGGCGCTCGCCCAGTACCAGCAGGCGATCCAGACCGCCTTCCGGGAGGTCGCCGATGGACTGGCCCGGCGCGGGACCATCGACGAACAACTGGACGCTCAGACCTCGCTGGAGACCGCGGCGCGCGACAACTATGCGCTGGCCGACGCGCGCTACAAGGAGGGCGTCGATCCCTACCTCAACAGCCTCATCGCCCAGCGCACGCTCTACAACGCGCAACAGACGCTGGCCGCCACGCGATTCTTGAAGGCCGATAACCTGGTGACCCTTTACCGCACCCTGGGCGGCGACCAGCTGATCGACTCAACGCCGCCGGCGAAGACCGCTCGGCGCTAGCGGCCCGGGGTCAGCGGGCCGCCACCACCGGCAGTTCGATGTTCGTCGCCTCCGCGCCGGCGTGGAAGACGCGCTGGGTGGCCTTCACATAGTCCGCGGGCTTCGCGAAGAAGATGTTGGGCACGAAGGTCTGCGGGTTGCGGTCATAGAGGGGGAACCAGCTCGACTGGACCTGCACCATGATCCGGTGGCCCGGCAGGAAGACGTGGTT
>NZ_JAQGIZ010000243.1 GCF_028290885.1 Phenylobacterium sp. | reverse complement strand
CAGTTGATAATCCGGTCCTTCTGCACAATTATGTTTCCGATCGGGAAGCAATGAACTGAGCTGTGTCATGGACCGTTTCGACGAAATCAGCGCCTTCGCCGCCGTCGCGGACGCCCGCAGCTTTACGCAAGGCGCGCGGCGTCTCGGGGTTTCCAGCGCCCAGGTGTCCAAACTGGTCGCGCGGCTGGAAAACCGGCTGGGCGCGCGGCTGCTCAACCGCACCACGCGCGACGTTTCGCTGACCGACACCGGGCGGGCCTACCTCGAACGGGCGCGCAGCCTGCTGGAGGACTTCGAAGCCCTGGAGGGCTCGGTGCGCGACCAGAGCGGGCCCCGCGGCCTCCTGAAGATATCGGCGCCCGTCTCCTTCGGCGCGAGCCAGCTGACGCCGGCCCTGCTGGACTTCGCCGCGGCCTATCCGGAGGTGTCGCTCGACGTCTCCTCGACCGACCGGATCGTCAACCTGGTGGAGGAGGGCTTCGATGTCGGCGTGCGGATCGGCCAGTTGGCCGACTCCTCGGTCATCGCGCGCAAGCTCGCCGCCGTCCGCATGGTGACCTGCGCCGCGCCCGCTTATCTGCAGGCGGCCGGAACACCGGCCACGCCGCACGACCTCGCCAAGCACGAGGCGATCCTCGACAACAACTTGCGCGATCCCTTGGTCTGGAGCTACGGCGGCCACGCCGACCGTTATGAAGTGCGTGTGCACGGGCGACTGAGGTTCGGGGGCGCCGACGCCTGCGTAGCCGCCGCCCGCCGCGGCCTGGGCGTAACTCGCACGCCGGCCTTCGCCGCGGCGGAGGACCTGCGCGCCGGGCGCCTCACCCCGCTGCTCTGCGCCTACGAGCCGCAGCTGATCCACGTGCACGCCGTCTATCCGCACGCCAGGCACCTGGCGGCCAAGGTCCGCGCCTTCGTGGATTTCCTGGCGGAGCGCTATTCCGGCGAGCCGGAGTGGCACCAGGGCTGGGGCCAGGCGCAGCCGGCCGCCTGACGTTCAGCGGCCCTTCGCCTGCGCCCGCTCGGCGAGGTACTTGGCCATGGAGGCTTTAGGTTCGTCGGTGGTCCAGGCGTCCTCGAACGCGTCGACGCCGGCGGCGATGGCCTGGCTCGTGGGCAGTTCCTCCCACTGCTGGATCAGCGTCTTCTGCAGCTGCACCGCTCTGGGCTCGGCCTCGAGCAGCTTCTCCAGAAGGTCCTCGACGGCCGTCTCGATCGCGGCCTGCAGATAGACCTCCTCCACCAGGCCCCAGGCCAGCGCTTCGCCTGCGCCGAAGATTTCGCCGGTCATCAGGATCCGACGCGTGCGGCCCCACCCAATCAGGGCGGGCAATAAGGCGGCTTCGACGACCGAAGGGATTCCGAGCCGCACCTCCGGCATGCCGAAGCGGGCCTGATCGGAGCAGAGGCGCATGTCGCAAGCGGCCGCCACCTCGAGCCCCGCGCCCAGGCACCAGCCGTCGACCGCCGCGATCACCGGGACGGGCAGGTCGCGGATGGCCTGGCAGCAGCCGTGTACTTTCAGGATGAAGGCCCGCGCCGCTTCGGGGCTATCGACGGCGGCCATTTCGTCGATGTTGGCGCCACCGATGAAGGCCTTGTCGCCGGCGCCGGACAGCACCACCGCGCGCAGGGCAGGGTCCGCCGACAGATTGCGGAAGACGTCGATGAATTGGCTCATCACTTCGGACGAGAGGCTGTTGAGTTTCTTCTGGTTGTCGATCTCGACGTAGGCGACGCGGCCGCGGGCGTGCTGTTCGTAACGGCGTGTGACGTAAGAGATCATTGTTCAGTTGGCGCTTTGATGTTCTCTTACTCAGGCCCCGAGCATTTTTCTCACAGAGAAAACGCTCTAACGAAACACTACCTGAGCCAATCCGATCCAACGATCGAATTGGCTCAGGCGGAGGACACGAAAGATGGCCGACGGCAACATCACCAAGGATATCCTGTACGACGCCGTCGCGCCGGACGATTTCGAGTCCATGCTCGAGCTCGACCGCTACGGCGCCCGCTCGACGGCGTTCGACAAGATCATCTCGGCGACCCACGACCATTTCTGGGATCCGCTCGATCCCAAGTACATCGACTTCTCCGCCCCTTGGGACATGGAGAACGAGGCGCTGCTGCCGGACGACCAGGTGGTCAGCCTGGGCGTGCCCTACGTCCTCGAACACCTCGAGAAGACCGGCCAGAAGGCAAAGTTCATCAACGAGATGACGCTTTGGCAGTTCTCCTCGATCCTGCACGGCGAGCAGGGCGCGCTGAACCTGTCGGCCAGCCTCTGCCACGTGCTGAAGGACCAGGGCGCGCAGGAATACGCCGCCAACCAGACGCGCGAAGAGGCCCGCCACGTCACCGCCTTCGCCAAGTACATCAAGGCCCGCTGGGGCCGGCCGCGGCCGTGCGGCGTGGTGCTGCAGCAGTTACTCGTGGACATCATCTCCGCGCCGGAGGTCTACAAGAAGATCGTCGGTATGCAGATGCTGGTCGAGGGCCTGGCCATGGGCGCCTTCGCCACCGGCTTCCAGTACAACCGCGATCCGCTGGCCCGGAAGCTGTTCCAGCTCGTCATGACCGACGAGGCCTTCCACCACAAGTTCGGGAAGATCTGGGCCGACCGCACCATTCCGCGGATGAGCCAGGAGGAACGCGACACGGTCGAGGACTGGGCCGCGCACTGCTTCCAGAGCCTGCTGTTCAACCTCGGTTCGCCCGTGCAGCAGGCGCAGGTCTACCGCGACTTCGGCCTCGATGCGGACTTGGTGTTGGCCGGTGTGCGTGAGATCATCCAGAACGACGATGCGCGGCGCGAACGCCTGAAGAGCCAGACCAACATCTTCCGCGTGCTGATCAAGACCCTGCACAACGCGGGCCTGATCACCGAACGCACGCGCGCCTTCTACGCCACCTATGTCGACATGGACGAGTTGAAGCGCGAAGGCGACAAGATGGTCGGCGACGACATCGCCGAGGAGGGCATCAAGTACCTCCAGGAAATCAACTTCAAGGACCGTGCCCGGCCCGTCAGCATCGCGGCGGAGTGATGGTCTTCCCCCGGTACGGGGGAAGTGGCCCAAGAGCGAAGCTCGCGGGTCGATGGGGGAAGACGAAGAGCACTTCCCCCATTGTCGCCCGGCCTTCGGCCATCGGCGACATTTCCCCCGTACCGGGGGAAGACGAGTGCTACTGCCCGCCTTCTTCCTCGGCTGCCGGGCCCACGGCCTTGCCTTGCTTCTCCTGCAGGCGGGCGCCGGCGAGGATGCCTTCCATGGCGTGATTGCCCTCGTGGCAGGCGTATTCGTAGAGCGGGCCCTTGGTGGCGGTCATCGCCAGCTCGCCGCCCCATGGCCGGGTGAAGCTCGCCGGGTCCTCGATGGTGAAGTCGTACTTGATCTGTCGGGGCCCGATGCGGGTGAAGCGCTCGATCACCTTCACGTCGCCCGAGGCGCCGCGGAACGCCTGTTCGGGCCTGAGGTTCACGGTCTCGACGACCAGGGTGTCGCCTTCCCAATGGCCGATCGAGTCGCCCATCCACTGACGGACGCCGGCCGGCCCATGCTTGCCGTTCAGGCGGATGACGCGGGTGTCGTGCACCATTTCCACCTCGATCACCACGGCGTCGGGCGTCTGCACGATCTGGTAGTTGTTGTTGTAGAGCAGCGGCAGCATCGGCGGGCCGGCGCTGGACGAGAACGACAGGATGCAGCGCTCGCCGAGCGACAGGAATTCGGGCCCGTCGAAGGCCTTGCCGGTGGCCCGCAGCTTGGCGCGCTGGGCGACGCGGGCCTGGCCGGCGGCGGTCAGCGGCGGGATCTTGCCCTCCGGCGTCGAGGTGATCAGCGAGGTCCTGGCCTCGGTCCCCACCCGCATCACCTTGGTGCCGGGATCGACCCAGAAGGCGTTGTAGCCGCAGTCGACGCCGGAGAAGCCCTTCACCTCGCAGGTGGCGATCTCCTTCTTGTCGAGGTCGGTGGAGGGCTTCAGCCCGTTGGCCACCTCCTTGTCGCGGTCGCCCTCGGCCGCGGCGGCCTCCTGCGGCGTGAGCACCAGCCGCTCGCCGTACTTCGTCGGCCGCTCCAGGGGCGTGATGGTGGCGTTGGTCCAAAGCCCTTGCAGGTCCGGCTGACCGAAGGCGGTGCGCGGCGCCTTCCGGGCGGCGGCCGGCGACGCGGGCTTCGGCCCCTGGGCCATGGCGGCCGGGGCGAGCGCGGCCGCGCTCAACAGCACTGCCAGCAATGTTGACGTCTGCATCTGGAACCTCCCCGGGGCGCGACTCTTGGCGGCCGCATCCTGACCGGCGGCACGCTACGTCGGCGCCGTCGCGGCGGCAATCGGCGCGGCGGCCAGCTGCTCGGCCAGCATGGCGAGCGCCGCTTCCAGGGCGCCGATCCGCACCTTGGCGCGGCCGACATCGCCGAGCTCTAGCTTGCGGTGCCTCGTCGGCTGGCCGCGTCGGGCGCAGCCGAGGTGCACCAGGCCTGCGGGCTGGCCGGGGCCGCCCTCGGTGAAGCCGGTGATCGAGGCGGCGAGGTCGGCGTTCGAGTGGGCGATTGCGCCCTCGGCCATGGCCCGCGCCGAGGGCTCGGACACCGCACCGTCGTTGTCGAGGATGGCCTTGGACACGCCCAGCATCTCCGCCTTGGCCTCGTTCGTGTAGACCACGAAGCCGCGCTCGAAGGCATGGCTCATGCCCGGGATGTCGGTGAGCAGCGAAGCCAGCAGGCCCCCCGTGCAGCTTTCGGCGGTCGCCAGCCGAAGGTTCCGGTCACACGCCTCGCGAAGGACGCGCTGGGCCAGCGCGTCCACCGCGGGCGGCAGGGCAGGATCGAGGGCTTCGGCCATCCGTCTACTGGACAGCGCGGCCCGGGGCGCCGCCCATCTGGCCCATCAGCTCTGCCTTGCGAGCCTTGAGCATGGCGCCGACCGCCTTCATGTCCATGTCGGTCTTCTGGAGCTTCGGGAAATACTCGCTCTCCTCTTCCTCGACGTGGTGCTCGATCTGCTCCTGCAGGACGGTCACCTTGGCGTCGTAGAGATCCTCGCCCGGTTGCATGGTTTCGATCTCGGCGATCAGGTCCTTGGCGGCGGCGTGCTCGACCACCGCCTCGTCGACGATGTCCTCGTCCTCGAGATAGTCGCGGCTGGTCGGATAGAAGATCTCCTCCTCGACCTGCATGTGGACCTTCAGCTCCAGGCAGATCTTGTCGGCCAGCGCCTTCTTGCGGTCCTCGTCCCTGGCCTTCTCGAACTGGCCGAACAGCTTTTCGACCGCGCGGTGATCGGCCTCCAGCAGGGCCACGGCGTCAGGCCCGCGGCTGGTCGTGCTCTTGCCGGCGGCGGTCTTGCGGGCGCCGGCGCTCTTCTTGCTGGTCGAGTGGGTGGCGGTGGCCATGTCGATGCTCCGTTGATGGATACGGGGACCGAGGACCCCTTCTGGTTCGCTGAACCCCTTTGCGGGAACCGGGTTCCGCTTGATTTTCCGTGGCCGGACGGCTCGTTAACGGCATGAGCCGAGGAGCCGAGGTGATCGTCGCGGGCGCGGGGGCGTTGGGGCTGAGCGCAGCCCTGGCCCTGGCCGACGCCGGCTGTTCGGTGAGCGTCTGGGACCCGACGGAGGGATCGAACGCCTCGGCGGTGGCCGCCGGCATGCTGGCGCCGGTGTTCGAAGCGGCGCTGGACGCCGAGACAACCGGCGACCTCGACCTGCTGCTGGCGGCGCGGAACCTGTGGCCGGGACTCGCCGCCCGGGCCGGCGTCGAGGTCGACCGCTCGGGGACGGCGGCGGTGGGATCAGAGGCCTGGCTGGCCGAGGTCCGCGCGCGCCTGACGCGGCTGGGCCTCCGCGGCGCGGACCTGCCGCGCGCCATGCTGGACGACCTGGCGCCGGGGATCGCGCCGGACCTGCAGGCGCTGCTGGTGCGCGAGGACTGGCGGCTGGAGCCGGGCCCCGCGCTGCGCGCGCTGCGCCAGGCGGCGCGGGCGGCCGGCGTGGAATTTAGGGCCGAAGCCGCCCGCGGGCGCGGCCAGGCGGACTGGCTGGTGATCGCCACCGGAGCCGGCCCGGGCCTCATCGATGTGGCGCCAGAGCTTCGCCGGCTGACGCCGATCAAGGGCCAGATCCTGCGCTTTTCCGACGTCCGCGGCGGACGGGTCAGCCTGCGCGGCGAGGGGGCCTACGCCGTGCCGGGAAGCGGTGGCCTGGCGGTGGGCGCGACCATGGAGCCGGGGCTCGACGACGCCAGGATCGATCCCGTGGCGCTCCAACCGCTGGTGCGGGCGGCGGGGCGGTTGTTCCCGGCGCTTGAGGGCGCGACCTTCGCCGCCGCCGCGGGCGTCAGGGCGGCGACGCCGGACGGCCTGCCGATGGCCGGGCCCTCAGCCGCGCCCGGGATTATCCTGGCCGTGGGCGCGCGGCGCAACGGCTGGCTGCTGGCGCCGCTGGTCGCGCAGGTCGTCACCGCTTGCGTGACGGGGCGTGATCCTGGTCCCTATGCGCCGCGACTCGATCCGGCCAGGTTCGAGACAAGTCGCATTGGGGGGAGGGCGCGATGAACGGGTTCTGGTTCACCGAGGAGCAGGAGGCGATCCGCGACGGCGTCCTGCGCCTCTGCGCCCGCTTCGACGCCGACTACTGGCGGCGCGCCGACGAGACCGGCCAGTTCCCGGAGGACTTCGTGGCGGCGATGGCGCAGGCCGGCTGGCTGGGCGCGGCCATGCCTGTGGCCCTCGGAGGCTCGGGCCTCGGCCTGACCGAGGCCGCCGTCGCCATGCAGGCGGTGACCGAGTCCGGCGCGGGGTTCTCGGGCGCCAGCGCCCTGCACCTGAACATCTTCGGCCCCATGCCGGTGGCGAAGTTCGGCAGCGAGGACCAGAAGAAGCGGGCCATTCCCCGCCTGATCTCCGGCGAGGACAAGCTCTGCATCGGCATCACCGAGCCGGACGCGGGCCTCGACACCACCAGCCTGACCACCAAGGCCGAGCGCACCAACGACGGCTACCTGCTCTCCGGCCGCAAGGTGTGGACGACCTCCGCCCAGCGCGCCAACAAGATCCTGATCATCGCCAGGACCACGCCCCGCGACCAGGTGAAGAAGTCCACCGAGGGGCTCTCGCTGTTCTACACCGACTTCGACCGCAGCCGGATCACCGCCACCCCGATCCCCAAGATGGGCCGGAAGGCGGTGGAGTCGAACTCGGTGTTCATCGACAACCTGCCGGTGCCGGCCGACGACCTGGTCGGCGAGGAGGGGCGCGGCTTCTACTACCTGCTGGAGGGCCTGAACCCGGAGCGGGTGTTGTTCGGGGCGGAGGCCGTTGGCCTGGGCCGCGCGGCGCTGAGGCGGGCGGCCGCCTACGCCAAGGAGCGTGTGGTGTTCGGGCGGCCGATCGGCCAGAACCAGGGCGTGGCCCACCCGCTGGCGCGCGCCTGGGCGGAGCTTGAGGCGGCCAACCTGATGGCGTTCAAGGCCGCCGCCCTGTTCGACGCCGGGCGCGAGTGCGGAGCCGAGGCCAACGCGGCCAAGTACCTGGGCGGGGAGGCGGGCTTCCACGCCTGCGAGACGGCGGTCTTCACCCTGGGCGGCATGGGCTACGCCAAGGAGTTCGACGTCGAGCGCTACTTCCGCGAGTCGATGATCGCGCGCCTGGCCCCGATCAGCCGCGAGATGGTCTTCAACTACATCGCCGAGCGCGTGCTGGGGCAGCCGAAGAGCTACTGAGGCGACCCCGGTTCTTTCGCTGGCGGCGGGCGGACTTCTCCGTGAAAGTTACCTTGTGTCGAGTTGGGGGATTGAATGCGGGGACTGATCATCGGTGCGGCTCTGGCCGTGGGCTTGCTTCTGCCTGGGGCCAGCCTGGGGGCGGAAAGCTTCTCGATACGCGAGGCGCTGTCCTATCCCTTCGTGCTCGGCCTGATGAGCGCGCCGCACGCCGATCGCATTGCCTGGGTTCGCGTTGTGCGCGGGGTCCGCAACGTCTGGGTGGCCGAGGGGCCCGTCTTCACGCCCAAGCAGGTGACCCAGTTCACCGAGGACGACGGTCAGGAGCTGACCCAGCTCACCTTCTCGCCGGACGGCTCGGTGCTGGTGTTCGTGCGCGGAGGCGACCATGACGCCAACTGGCCGGCCAAGGGGGCGCTGCAGCCCGACCCGACTTCCAACCCGACAGAACCGAAGATCACCCTGTGGTTCGCCGACCCGACCGGCGCCAAGCCGGCCGCCAAGATCGTCGAGGGCGACGCCCCGGCGATTTCCTCGACGGGCGCGCTGGCCTATCTGAAGGACGACCAGGTCTGGACGGCGAAGCTCGACGGGACCGGCGCCAAGAAGCTGTTCTTCGATCGCGGCAAGGACAGCGAACTCGCCTGGTCGCCGGACGGCGCGAAGCTGGCGTTCGTTTCCAACCGCGAGGACCACGCCTTCGTGGGAGTCTATTCGGCCGAGGGCCAGCCCATCGCCTGGATGGCGCCCTCGACGGGCGTCGACGACGCGCCGGTCTGGTCGCCGGACGGCAAGCGCATCGCCTTCACCCGCAAGCCCGGCCTGGGCGGCGCGCCGCAGCCGATTCTGAAGCGCTCGCCGCAACCCTGGGCGATCTGGACCGCGGAGGCGGCGACCGGCGCCGGCCACCGGGTCTGGAAGAGCCCCGACACTTTGCACGGCTCCTATCCGGACGTGGCCGGCGAGGCCAACCTGCACTGGGCGGGCAATGATCGGCTGACCTTCCTCTCGGAGGTCGACAACTGGCCGCACCTCTATGCGGTCACGGCGGCCGGCGGCGAACCGCGCCTGCTGACGCCCGGCGCCTTCATGGTCGAGCACCTGGCGGTGAGCGCCGACGGCAAGACGCTGATCTATTCCGCCAACACCGGGAAGGACCCCGACGACAACCAGCGGCGGCACATCTACCGGGTCTCCGTCGACGGCGGGGCGCCTGCGCCGCTCACCGGCGGCGCGACCCTGGAGTGGAGCCCGGCGGCGTTCTCCACCGGCGCGGCTTTCATCGGCGCAGACGCGCGCCACCCGCCGGCGGTCGAGATGATCGCCCTGAACGGCTCAGGCCGCCGCCAGCTGGCGGGCCAGGCCCCCGGGCCGGAGTTTCCCGGCGCCCGGTTCGTGGTTCCCAAGAAAGTGACGTTCAAGGCGCCGGACGGCACCACTGTCGAGGGCCAGCTCTTCCAGGCGCAGGACGCGGTCAAGACCCCCGGGGTGATCTTCGTCCACGGCGGACCGCCGCGGCAGATGATGCTCGGCTGGTCCTACATGGACTATTACAGCAACGCCTATGCGGTGAACCAATACCTGGCCGCCCACGGCTTCACGGCGCTGTCGGTGAACTACCGGCTGGGGATCGGCTATGGCTGGGACTTCCAGCATCCGGAACGCGGCGGCCCCACCGGCTCGTCGGAGTACCAGGACGTGGCGGCCGGCGGGCGCTTCCTGCAAGCGACGGCGGGCGTCGACCCGGCGCGGATCGGCATCTGGGGCGGATCCTACGGCGGCCTGCTGACGGCGCTCGGCTTGGCGAGGAACTCGGACCTCTTCAAGGCTGGCGTCGACTTCCACGGGGTGCACGACTGGTCGCGCACCGTCTACCGGGAGGCCGGCGCGCGGCTCGACCGCTACGAGAAGGGCGACCTCGCCGAGGCCATGGCGGTCGCGTTCCGCGCCTCGCCGGTGGCCGACGTGGCGACCTGGACCTCGCCGGTGCTGCTGATCCACGGCGACGACGACCGCAACGTCCACTTCGCCGAGACCGTCGACCTGGCCCGGCGGCTGGAGGCCAAGGGCGTTGATTACGAGGAGCTGGTCATCCCCGACGACATCCACGGCTTCCTGCGCTACGGCTCCTGGCTGAAGGCCGACACCGCCGCGGCGGAATACCTGGCCCGCAAGCTGGGCGCCGCCGCCAAATAGGAGGCCGGCGGGGCGAGCTCACTTCAGGGCGAAGCGGATCGGGATGCTGACGGTCGCGCCGTCCACCGCCCGGCCGTCCATGGTCTGGGGGTTCATGCGGAAGAAGCGGGCGAGCTTGAGCGCGGCGGGGCCGAAGCCGGCGCCGGCGGGGGCCTCGCCGTCTATCCGACAATCATGGACCGCCCCTGAAGCGGCGACCGCGCAGGCGAGCGTGGCCATGCCGCCGATCTCATGGCGAAGCGCGCGTTCCGGGTAGACGTCGGCCATCTCCTGGCCCGTGGGTCGGCGCAGCCAGCTGGGGTTGCCGATCACATGCGTCGGCGCGGGCGAGGTGTCGGCCGCGGGCGGTTGCACGGGGATCTTGTCCACGGCAGTGAACTCGGGCGGCGTGTCCCGCAGAATCGGCTGTGTCTGCAGGGGCTGGATCGGCGGCAGGTCGATAGTGGTCGGCGGATGCAGCGCCACCGGCGGCTTCTCGACGAGCGGCTTCAGCGGTTCGGGCTTCTTCGGCGTGAGCAGCGTGGCGATGGTCACCGGCGCGTCTACCTCGCGTGGCTGGGCCGGCGGGTTGAACTTCGCATAGGCCAGGTAGGCCAGGGCCGCGGCATGCAGCGCCAGCGAGACGCCGATCGCCATACGGATGTGCGGCGGCAACCGCCGCCCGCTACGGGGCTCGAAACCGAAGGGGAAGACCTGACGGATGACCATGGCGCGCTCCGATCAAATTCACCAGCGTAATATATTACGCATGTGATATCTGTCGCCGGAACTGTCGTGGCGTCAAGTAGGATCGAACGCCGTAGGCGCCGCCAGGGGAACCTCAGTCGTCGGGTTGCAAATGGGCGGGCGGCCGAAGCTCCCCGCTCTCGTCCTGCACGTGGAGCTGCACGGGAAGGCCGGCGGAGCTCTTTGCCAGCCGCCGCGCGGCGCGCTCGGCGCTCCAGCGCGATCTGTAGGATCCGAAGTGCAGGCCGTCGCCGATGATGATCCAGGCGCCGTCCTGCTGGACCACGCCGTAATGCACGTCCGCCATGGCAAACTCCCTCTGGCTTGCGCGCAAAAAGTCCGCAGCTGGTGGCGAGACTAAGACCTGAACCGGCAATTCCGCCGCCGTTCATGTCCGCCGAGGCATGTTCGGCGGCCCGATTGGAACAGCAGAGCTTGCCCGAGGGTTTGAGCATCATGTCTTACCGCGTCCTACTCCTGACCGCCGCCGCCACGAGCCTGGCGCTCGCCGCGTGCAACCAGAAACCGGCCGGCCCTGTCACCGGCGCGCCGATCGCCAGCCTGCCGTTGGCCGAGGCCACGCCGCCGCCCGCGGTGATAGCGCCCGTCGCCGACCAGCTGCCGCCCGCGCCGCCGCTGGCCCGCGTGGGGCGGCCGCAGCGGCCCCTCTACAGCTACGTGGACGACGCCTACGAGCTGGGCGACGCCTTCGCCGACAGCCCGCCCGACTACACGGTCTATTACGAGGGCGAGCGCCCCTGGGTGTGGCGCACAAGCTACGGCGCCTACCGCGTGGTCGAGCAGACCCCATACGGCGTCCGTGAGTATTTCTACCGCGGCGACAGCGACTACCCCTTCCTGATCCGCGACGCTGACTATTCCTACGCCTACGACGACGGCTATCTGGCCGAGGTGTTCGACAGCTATGGCCGGCCCTATGGGAACTATGGCCCGTCGCAGCTCGATTACGCCGCCCGCTACCTGGTTCGCGCGCGCAGCCTCTACGACGCCGCCCTGCGCCAGCCGCGGCAGGCCGCCTACGCCGGCGACTGGCGGGCCAATCGCGACGTGGTGCTGGCCCCGCAGCGGCAGTGGGCCCAAGAGCAGCAGCGCAACGGCGATTGGCGCAGCTGGCGCGACCAGCGCGCCGCCCAGCCGCAGCAACAGCAGGCCGCCTTCGTTCAGGAACGCACCCAGCGGCAGGCCTACGCCGCGCGCGTCGCGCCGGTCATCGGCGCCGCTCCGGCTCCGCCGCCCCCTCGCGAACGTCCGTTTGGGGGTGGCCGCGACATCGCCCAGGGCCGCCCGCAGCAGGTCCAGGCGCAGGACGCCGCCCGCGCCCAGGCCGACGCGCAGCGTCAAGCTCAGTCCGGGGCCCGCGACCAGTTCGCCTCCCGAGGCCCCGACCAGCAGAGGTTGCAGGCCGAGGCCGAGACCCGGGCTCGCAACGACGCCCTTCGCGGACAGCGCGCCCAGGCCGACCTCAACGGCCGGGCCGCCCGTGACCAGCAACGCGCCCAGATCGAGGCCCAGCGTGGACAGGCCGGCCGCCAGCAGGCCCAGCAGGCCCAGCAGGCGCAGACGGCTCGCGAACAGCAGCGGGCACAGGTCCAGGCGGGCGGGCAGCAGCGCGGCCAGGCCGAAGCGCAACGGGCCCAGCGCGACGCGGGCCGACAGCAGGCTCAGCAAGCCCAGCAGGCGCAGATGGCTCGCGACCAGCAACGCGGTCAGGCCCAGGCGGGCGAGCAGCAGCGCGCCCAGGCCGACGCGCAACGGGCTCAGCGGGACGCCGGACGCCAGCAGGCCCAGCAGGCCCAGATGGCTCGCGACCAGCAACGCGGTCAGGCGCAGGCGCGCGATCAGCAACGCGCCCAGGCCGAGGCCCAGCGGGCTCAGCGGGACGCCGGACGCCAGCAGGCCGAGCAGGTCCAGGCCGCCGGCCGGGCTGCTCACGAGCAGCAAGCGATAGCCGCGCATGCCGCCCAACAGCAGCAGGGCCAGGCGCAGGCGCAGCAGCACCAGGCCGCCCAGGCCGAGGCCGCAGCGCAGCACGCTCAGCAGGCCGCGGCGCAGGCGGCAGGGCAGGCGCAACACGCTCAGCAGGCGGCTGCGCAGGCCCAACATGGCCAAGCCGCCGCCAAAGCCCAGAACGCGCGTCCCGACAAGGACAAAGGCAAGCCACAGTAGCCGCCCCGGCCCGGTAGGCGAGAGGCCGAGGCCCGTTCGACCGGGGCTCTGGCCTCTCCGGTAGGGCGGCTACCGTCATCATGGTTAGCGCTGCATTAACCATGAAGGTTCAGGACTCCGGGGCATGGCGATCGAGGGCATCCGTGGAGTCGTTGAGGCGGCGATCCAGCGCGCCTCCCAGGCGACGGGCGTCGATTTCTCGTTCCTGATGAAGACCGCCGGGCGCGAAAGCGGCATGAACCCGGCGGCCAAGGCGGGCGGCTCGTCGGCCGCCGGCCTCTTCCAGTTCGTGGAGCAGACCTGGCTCTCGACGCTCAAGCAGCACGGCGCCAAGCACGGCTACGCCCGCTACGCCGAGCTGATCAGCAAGGGCTCCGATGGCCACTACCATGTCGCCGGCGAAGAGGCGCGCCGGGCGGTGATGGACCTGCGGCTCGACCCGCACGCGGCCTCGCTGATGGCCGGCGAACTCACCTCCGACTCGGCGGCCTACCTGAAGGGCCGCACCGGTCGCGCGCCGACGGCTGGCGAGCTCTACGCCGCCCACTTCCTTGGGCCCCAAGGCTCGGCCAAGCTGATCGAGGCTGTCCAGACGCGGCCGGGCGCTACCGCGGCCCAGCTGTTTCCCGACGCGGCGCACTCCAACAAGGCGATCTTCTACCGCGACGGGCGCGCGGCGACGGTCGGCGAGGTCTACGCCAACCTGACCAAGACCGCGGGGTCGGCCCTGCCGATCGAGGCGCCGCCGGCGGCGCCGGCGGAGGACGGCGGCTTCATCCAGTACGCTTCGGCGCGGCGCGCGGACCACCAGCGCCAGCAGGAGGCGCTGATCTCGCTGATCCTGCGCGGGACCCAGCCCAGCGACCAGATGGGCGTCGGCAGCCGCCTCACGAGCTCGATGTTCACCAGCGAGATGCTGAAGGTCCTCTCGGAAAGCCGCGACGGTTAGGCCGCCGCGTCCGCCTCGAAGATCGCCTCGATCTCACGCTCCGAATAGCCGATCTCGCCCAGCACCTCGCGGGTGTGTTCGCCCAGCGTCGGCGAGCGGGGGCGGACCGCCTGGTCGGCGCCCGGGAAGCGGGCGGGGGAGGCCGGCGAGGGGAAGGTTCCACCCTGGCCGTCCTCCACCTGGACGATGGCGCCGGAGGCCATGACCTGCGGGTCGGCGGCGACCTGGGCGGGTGTCTGCACCGGCGCCCAGGCCATGTCGGCGGCGTTGAGCTTCGCTGCGATCTCGTCAAAGGGCATGGCCCCGAAGCCCTTGTCGAGTTCGGCGACCAGCAAGGGACTGTTCTCCCGCCGCGCCTTGCCGGTGGCGAAGCGCTCGTCCTCGATCAGGTCGGCGCGGCCCGCGACCGTGGCGAAATCCGGCCAATCCTGGTTTCCCCGTCGCGGATTGTGCACGAACCAGCGGTCGTCGGAGCTCTTGTAGAAGTTCGAGAGCGGGTTGAGCGGCTGACTGCGCGGCCGATTGGACATCAGCCGCCCGAACCTCATCTGCACGGCCAGGTCGGACCCGACGGTGTAGACGCCGGTGGCCAGGAGCGAGGTCTGCACCAGCCGCCCCTTACCGGTCTGCTCGCGCTCGTAGAGTCCGGCCAGGATCGCCGAGACGGTGGCGAGCGCCGTGATGTGGTCGCCGAAGCCGGTGCGCAGCATGACGGGGTCCGCGCCCTTCGGCGCGGTCATGTTGGCGACGCCCGCGCGAGCCCAGAAGGCGGTGACGTCGAACCCGGGCTTGTGGGCCTCCCGACCTTCGAGGCCGTAGCCGGTGACCAGCGCATAGACCAGCCTGGGATTGGCGGCGCGCAGGGTCTCCTCGTCGAGGCCCGCGCGCATCAGGGCGGCTGGCCGCACGTTGGTGATGAAGACGTCGGCGGCGGCGGCCAGCCGGGCCAGCGCCTCGCGCCCCTGCGGCTTGCCGACATCCAGCACCACGGCCCGCTTGCCGCGGTTGTCGAGGTCGAAGGTCGGGTTGCTCGGGAGCTCGGTCTTCACGTCGGCGAACACGTGGCGCATGGAATCGCCACCGGGCCGCTCGACCTTGATCACGTCCGCGCCCCAGTCGCCCAGGATGCAGGCCGCGCCCGGGGCGGCGATGTAGGAAGCGAATTCGACGACCTTCAGGCCCTTGAGCAGCACGTGGCGGTTCCCCTCGACTAATGCGGCGGCACTCTAGAACCGTTTCACGGGCCTTGCGAAGCGCCCGGCGACGCGGCCGCAGGCGGCCATGGCCAAGCGAAAACTTCCATCCACAGACTCGATCCCTAACCCGTCGTTAAGCATGACCGTAGACAGTCAGACTCGTGGGAGTTCGGACCCAGGGGTGGGTCTGGCGCTCCGCGTCGGGGGAACGCAGCGGATCATGTCGACGACGCGCTCAGCGCTGACCGAGGCAGACATCCGCACGCTCGTGAAGGGCGCGACCGCCGACGAGCGGGCGGCCGCGGCCTACAAGCTGTGCCGCGCTGTCGAGGCGGCCCCGCTAGGCGACGAGGACCGCGAGACCGCCGCCGAGATCCTGCGCGTCATGGCCGCGGACGCCTCCGAGATGGTCCGCCGCGCCCTGGCGGTCACGCTGAAGGCGTCGCCGCTGGTGCCGCGCGACGTCGCGCTCAAGCTCGCCCGCGACGTGGAGAGCATCTCCCTGCCCATGCTGGCCTGCTCGCCGGCGTTCACGGACGGAGACCTGGCGAGGATCGCGCGGCTGGGCGGGCCGGTCCGCCAGCTGGCCATCGCACGCCGGCCGATGCTGTCGCGCACCGTCACCGACGCCATCGCCGAGCATGGCGGGACGCGCGCGGTCAGCGCGGCCTGCGCCAACGACAACGCCGATTTCGCCGAGGCCGCCCTGCAGCAGGTGCTGGTCCGCTTCGAGAAGCACGAGAGGGTGCTGGCCGCCGTCGCCTATCGCAACGTCCTGCCGCCCTCGGTCAGCGAGAGGCTGATCACGCTGGTGGGCGACCAGCTGCGCGACCACCTGATCGCCCATCACGCCGTCGACCCGGAAACCGCGCTCGGCCTGGCGGTGGGCTCCGCCGAGCGGGCCACCGTCGATCTCGTGGACCAGGCGGGGCGGGCTCCCGACGTGCGCGCCTTCGTGGCCCACCTGGCAGCCGAGCAGCGCCTGACCCCCTCGCTGCTGCTGCGGGCGCTCGCCAACGGCCACATGGCCTTCTTCGAGTGGGGGGTGGCCGAGCTCGCGGGCGTGCCGCATCACCGCACCTGGCTGATGATCCACGACGCCGGACCGCTGGGCCTGCGGGCGATCTACGAGCGCGCCGGCCTGCCGGCCCGGCTGTTCCCCGCCTTCCGTGCGGCGGTGGACACCTTCCACTCCCTGGAGTTCGACGGCGGCGCCCACGATCTGGAACGCTTCCAGGAGCGCATGCTGCAGCGCTTCCTCACCCAGCCGCAGTCCACGGCCCGCGAGGACGTCGACTACCTGCTCGACAAGATGGACGCGGTCTCCGGCCGCGCCCGCGCCGACGCCGAGGCGGCGCAGAGCGCCTAGCCGGCTTGCGCGTCCCGGCTCCGCGCCCCAAGCTTCGGGCATGAGCGATACTCCCCAGAACACCCCAAATGAGGCCGCCGAGATCAAGCCGGCCGCGACCATCCTGCTGCTGCGCGACGATCCGGTCTTCGAGGTGCTGATGGTCAAGCGGCACCACCAGATCGACTTCGCCTCCGGCGCCCTGGTGTTCCCGGGCGGCAAGAGCCATGCGGGCGATCACGATCCGGCGTGGGCGGGGCATGTGCTGGGCTGGGAGGATTATGACGCCGAGCAGCGAGGCCTGCGCATCGCCGCCATACGCGAGGTGTTCGAGGAGGCCGGGATCCTGCTCGCCAAGCGCCGCGACGGCCAGCCGATGAGCGGCGAGGCCTGTCCGATGGAGGTGCGCGCGGCGGTGGACGCCGGGACCACGGCCTTCATCGACGTGGTGAGCGACCTGGAGGCGCAGCTCGACCTCTCGGCCCTGACGGTCTTCGCCCGCTGGATCACGCCGCCTTTGACGCCCAAGCGGTTCGACACCTGGTTCTATGCGGTGAACGCGCCGGCCGAGCAGCTGGCGGCCTGCGACGGGCGGGAGACGGTGGACGCCGAATGGATCGCGCCGGCCGAGGCGTTGCGGCTGGCCGCGGCCGGCGAGCGCAAGGTGATCTTCCCGACAAGGATGAACCTCAAGCTGCTGGCCGAGGCGAGCGGGGCCGAGGACGCGGTGGCTCGCGCGGCGGCGCGGACGCTGGTCACCGTGCAGCCGCAGATCCAGTCGCGGGCGTCAGGCCGCGTGCTGGTGCTGCCGCCCCACGCCGGCTATGGCGCGGTGGAGGAGCCGCTCGAAAACGTGATGTAAGACGGTCGCTTGGCGGCGGGTCTTCAGGCGGCGATGGCTTTGACCCGGCGCTCGAGCTCTTCGACCAGGACGCTGCCGACCGGGTGGTCGTCGGACTTGATGTCGTCGCGCACCGCGGCCTTGATCGCGTCGATGTGGGCGTCGACCAGTTCGAGCGGCGCGGCGGTGCGCTTTTCCTTGTCGTCGATCATCCGGCACAGCGAACCAGCGATGCGGGTGATCAGCTGGTAGCCGTAGGTCGTGCCCAGGCCCTTCAGGTCGTGGGCGCGCAGGTAGAGGTTCTCCATGGCCTCGGGCGTGGGGCCCTCGGCCCGGACCTGCTGGCGGGCGGCCTCGAGCTTGGTGATTTCGTCGGCGAGCCACTGGGCGAAGTTGCTGGCCAGGCTCTTCAGCGCCGCTTCCGCCTTGGCGATGGCCGCCGGATCGATCGCGCCCAGCCGGCCGCCGCCCACCTTCAGGCGCAGCGCGTTGGCGGGCTGGATCATCTGACCGGGATTCTGTTGGGTCATGGAACGGCCTTCTAGCTGAATGCCCGTAAACCCTAGAGCCGATCTGTTAATAACCGATGAGAGCCAAGCCACGGTTTTGACTGGCTTTCCGCGGCCCCTCGCCGCCGCCGGCGATCAGGCGGAGAACTGCTCGGCCAGGACGCGCTCCTCCAGGCTGCGGCCCTCGTCGAACAGCATGTTCAGCGCCACCTCGCGGTGTTCGGCGACATGCACGGCCACGACGTCGCGCACCTCGATATTGTCGGCCACGGCGCTGACCGGTCGCTTGGCCGCCTCGAGGATCTCGAAGGTCACCTTGGCAGTGTGGGCCAGCAGTGCGCCGCGCCAGCGCCGCGGCCGAAACGCGCTGATCGGCGTAAGGGCGAGGACACGGGCGTCGAGGGGAATGATCGGGCCGTGGGCTGAGAGATTGTAGGCGGTCGAGCCGGCCGGCGTGGAGACGAGCGCGCCGTCGCAGGAGAGTTCGCTCAGTCTGAGTTTTCCGTCGATGGAGATGCGCAACTTGGCCGTCTGACGAGTCTGGCGGAGCAGGCTGACTTCGTTGATCGCCAGCGCGACGTGGGTCTCGCCATGGGCGTCGTGGGCGGTCATGCGCAGGGGATGGATGACCGCGCGCTCGGCGGCGGCGATGCGCTCTTCCAGGCGGTCCTCGTCGTAGTCGTTCATCAGGAAGCCCACCGAGCCACGGTTCATGCCGTAGATCGGCAGGCCGCTGGCCATGTAGTCGTGGAAGCACTCCAGCATGAAGCCGTCGCCGCCCAGCGCGACGATAACCTCGGCCTCTTCCACGGGGACGTCGCCATAGCGGGCGGCCAGGCGCGCGCGCGCCTCCTGCGCCTCGGGGCGTTCGCTGGCGGTGAAGGCGATGCGCGTCACGACGGCCCCTGCGCTAGGTGTCTTGATTCACAAGCGACAAGCCTGCGGGCTTGTCAAACCCGAGGTCGGGCCGCCTTCAGACCGAGAGGGCGGCCTGGCGGAAGGCGGTGGCGGCGATCTGCGGGTTTACCGGGCCGAAGGCGCCGATGGCGCGCTGCGCACCCTCGGGACCGCCGCCGGGGCGGCCGCCGTTCAGGGCGCGGATCATCTCCAGGATGGACGGGAACACGCTGCGGTCGATGCCGACGGCCGCGCAGGCCAGGCCCAGCAGTTCCGGCCGGTCGGAATCGATCACCCGCTGCACATGGTCGGCCTCGAAGCGGCCCAGGGTGGCGAGCGCGGTGGCGAATAGCGACAGGCGCCCCTCCTGCAGGGCCCTGACCAGATAGCCCGCCCGCAGCTGGCCGGCGTCGTGCAGCTTTTCGATGAGCCGCTGTTCCATGGCCTCACGCTCGCCGTCGCGGGCCAGGACGACGACGCCCTGGCCGTTTCCGTGCGTGGCGCCGTGCGCTTCCTGCACGGACTGGGCGAGCGCGGCCTCGATGAGCGTCGGATCGAGCCGGAAGCGCTCGGCAAGCGATTGGCGCAACGCCCGGCCGACCCAGATGTAGAGCTGCATCGCCAGTTCGTCGGTGAGCTTGGGATGGCGCGAAAGCGGGCTGCGGAGCGAGGCCACCTCGCGCGCCGCCGCCACCAGCCGCTGCATGTCGGCCGGCGCCAGCGCTGCGGAATGGTTGCCGGCCAGCGCGGTCATCACCGCCGGTTCGGCGGCCTTCAGGATCGCGGCCACCACGCCCGGGCCGAGGTTCGGCCTGCGAGCCACCTCGATCTGGTGCTCGATCGTCGCCTCGACCAGCAGGCGGATGAGGTCCGGGTCCTTCAGCACGGGGCTGGCGGCGATCACCGGGCGGGCGATCTCGATCTCGTCGAGCGCCAGCACATTGACCAGCGCCGGGGGCGCCCATTCGGTGGTGGACAGCTTGTCGGCGAGCCGCTTGCGGATCTCCCGCTCGGCGCCGGCCACCAGGCCGAGGAAAATCGAGTTCAGCAACGCCTGCACCGGCGGCGAGGCGGTCGCGGCCGCGCCGTCGTCCGCGTCGCAAAGTTCCACGATACCCAGCAGCAGGCGCTCGCGGTCCGCGGGCGAGCGGCTCTTGGCGAGTTCCAGCAGGCTTTCGCTGCTCAACGCGACGCTCAAGCCTGTCCCTCCATTCTGTCGGTACGGCCTAAGCGGCGAACTTGCGCGATGCGGATGAAAACATGCTTAAACCGGACAAGCAAAAAGTCGGGAGGGACGACATGGCCGATCCGCTGATCCTCGCGCTCGATCAGGGGACCACCAGCACGCGGGCGATCCTGTTCGACGCCCAGGGCCGGGCGCTGGCCGAGGCTGGCCGGCCGCTGGAGCAGTTCTACCCGGCCGACGGGTGGGTGGAGCACGACGCCGAAGCGATCTTCCAGGCCTGTGTCGAGGTGCTGCGCGAGGCGGTGCGGAAAGCCGCGCGCGCCATGTCCGACGTCGCCGCCATCGGCATCACCAACCAGCGCGAGACGGTGGTGGTCTGGGACCGGCGGACCGGCAAGCCGATCCACCGGGCCATCGTCTGGCAGGATCGGCGCACGGCGCAGGCCTGCGAGAAGCTGCGCGACGAGGGCCGGGAAGGGCAGGTGACGGAGATCACCGGCCTGCTGCTCGATCCCTACTTCTCGGGGACCAAGATCGCCTGGCTGCTGGACCGCGTCGACGGCGCGCGGGCCGCCGCCGAGGCCGGCGAGCTCCTGGCCGGAACCATCGACACCTGGGTGATCTGGAAGCTGACCGGCGGCAAGGTCCACGCCAGCGACGCCACCAACGCCTCGCGCACCCTGCTGTTCGACATCCGCAAGCAGGCCTGGTCGGCCGACATGGGCGAGATGCTGAGCGTGCAGCTGGCCCTGATGCCGGAGGTGCGCGACTGCACAGGCGACTTCGGGGAGACCGAGGCCGGCCTGCTCGGCCGCGCCATTCCGATCCGCGGCGTGGCCGGCGACCAGCAGGCGGCGCTGATGGGGCAGGGCTGCATCCGACCGGGCGAGATGAAGGCCACCTACGGCACCGGCTGCTTCATGCTGCTGAACACCGGCGAGACGCCGGCCCCCTCGCGGTCGCGGCTGCTGACCACGGTGGCAGCGCGGGTCGGCGGAAAGACCACCTATGCGCTGGAGGGCGCGATCTTCATCGCCGGCGCCGCCATCCAGTGGATGAACGATGGCCTGAATGTCGGCGGTGGGCCGCAAGGTGTCGAGCGGCTGGCGATGGACGCGCGCGACGATCTCGGCGTGGTGCTGGTCCCGGCCTTCACGGGCTTGGGCGCGCCCTGGTGGGACGCCGGCGCCCGCGGCGCCATCGTCGGCCTGACCCGCGACGCGGGCCTGGCGGAGATCGCCCGCGCGGCCTTCGACGCCTCGGCGCTGCAGACACGCGACCTGATCGAGGCGATGCGCGCCGACGCCCCCGAAACCTTCCATGCCCCAAACGGCGCCAAGAATGGGGTGGAGATGCGCATCGACGGGGGCATGTCGCGCAGCGCCTGGTTCAGCCAGCGCCTCGCCGACCTGACCGGGATCTCGGTCTGCCGCGCGACCTACGGCGAGACCACGGCGCTGGGCGCGGCCCTGTTCGCCGGGGTCGGCTCCGGCGTCTACCGCGACGTCGAGGAGGCCGCGGCCGCGCGGCCGAAGACCGAACCCTTCGCGCCGGCCATGGACACCCATCGCCGCGAGGCCGCCTACGCCCGCTGGCTGGATGCGGTGGAGCGGGTCCGCAGCTAGGGAGGCCAGTCTGCGCCGGCGCAGCACCGCGCCCATCAAGCCGAGCCCCGTGATCATCAGCGTCCACGTCTCCGGCTCCGGCACCAAACTCAGGAAGCCGCGGATCTCGCCGCCCAGGTACACGGTGCTGTGGATATTGAGATAGGCCGTGCCGGCGCCGAGGCCGCTCAGCAGGGCCGCCACGGCGCCTGCCGTAGTGCCGCCGCTGGCCGTCACGAAAGCGGGGTTCCAGCTCGAGGCCTGGGTGAGGTCGAAGAGCGGCGATGCATAGGTCCCGCTCGTGACGCCGAGCGGGAAGCCGGTGAACGTCGGCACCTGCGTCGCCACACCGGCTATGCCGCTGGACGGCGCGGCCGTGCAGCAATGGATATGCGACGCGGTGGTTGTGCCCGAGAGACCTGAAAAGGTGACGTTGACCGCCATGGTGTTCGCGGTAGTGTCGATCGTCACCTGTGCGAAGCCGACGCCTGCGCTGGCGTTTGCCGGGCTCTCGCTCGCGCCATTGAGGGTCGCGTCGTAGACCAGGGTGGCCGCCTGGGCGGCGCCTGCGGCAGACAGCAAAGCTACGCCGGCTAGGGATGCGATGAGTGAGCGCCGCATGGGGCCTCCGGATGAATCCTGACCACGGCCGTCAGTCCAACTGACGTCCCGTGGCAGCGAGCACCCCCGGCTTCGACGCCTTATGGTTGTCGCTCTCCCAGCTTGAAGTCAAGCCGCCGAACGGCGTTCGTTCACCCTCGGCGTGTCCCGGTGCTTGACGCTGGACGTGCCCGGGACGACTCTATCGGCACTAGGTGAAACGGGAGACGCCCCATGGCGGACGGATCGGTTGCAGGCGTGGTCTCGCTGAAGGGCAAGGTCAGCGCCGAGGAGTGGCAGGCCCGCGTGGACCTCGCGGCGCTATATCGGCTGGTGGCGCTCTACGGGTGGGACGACCTGATCTACACCCACATCTCGGCCCGCATTCCGGGGCCGGAACACCATTTTCTGATCAATCCCTACGGCATGCTGTTCGAGGAGATCACCGCCTCGTCGCTGGTGAAGATCGACCTCGAGGGGAACATCCTCCAGGAGACGCCCTACTTCATCAATCCGGCGGGCTTCACCATCCACTCGGCGATCCATCACGCCCGCGAGGACGCCAAGTTCGTCATGCACCTGCACTCCGATAACGGCGTGGCGGTGGCCGCCCAGTCGGACGGACTGATGCCGCTCTCCCAGCACGCCCTGATCGTGCTGCCCAGGCTTGCCTACCACGACTACGAAGGCATCGCGCTGAACCACGACGAACGCGAGCGGCTGGTGGCGGACATCGGCGACAAGACACTGATGTTGCTGCGCAATCACGGGACGCTGGCGGTCGGCGACACCGCCGCCAACTGCTGGGTCGGCATGTACTACCTGGAGCGCGCCTGCACCATGCAGGTGGCGGCGCTGTCGGCCGGGCGTGAAGGCGTGCTGATCGCGCCGGACGCCTCGCAGGCCGAGGTGCGCAACCAGGTCAGCCGCGGCATCGGCGGGGCGCTGGCCTGGCCGGGCTGCCTGCGCAAGCTCGATCGTGAACTGCCCGGTTACGACGCGTAATCTGTCACAATTTGGGCCGATTTAGCGCGGGCGCCCTCGGCCGAGGGCGCCCGTTCGGCTGTCGCTGGCTGTTTCAGAACTGAAACGCTTCGGCATTGTTCTGCACTGGACGGCGTATATGCGGGGCTCTTAAGAGCGCCCTGACCGATTTTATGCGCCTGGATTGCGCCCAGGTGACGGAGCCGACCGCTTTGTTGCGACGTCATTTCTTTCTCGTTGGAGCTCTCGCGGTCCTGGTCGTGATGATCGTGGCCGGCGGGCTGAAGCTGGCGGCCGGGGGAAAGAGCCCGGGCGGTCCCGGCGGCCAGGCCAGCGCCGGCGCACCCGGCGGACCGCGCGGCGGGGGTCCGGGCGGCGGAC
>NZ_JAQGIZ010000229.1 GCF_028290885.1 Phenylobacterium sp. | reverse complement strand
CGTCCAGGCCGTCGAGCCAGGCGAAGGCGTGCTCGGCGGCGCGGGCCAGGGCCGTGCGTTCGGGCGTCTCTTTGGGCATCGGTGTCTCCTCCTGGCGCCCGGAATGGGCGGCGCTGCGCCTGGGAGTCAACCGCGGGGCTCGCGGGATTCGGCCGCCGGACCGGTTGCCAAGCGCGGCGCGGCATGGTCCGTCAGCACGGTCAGCCTTGGGGCGGCGGGAGGAAGCGATGGCCCATTGGCTCGTGAAGTCGGAGCCCAACAAGTACAGTTTCGAGGACCTGCGGCGCGACGGAAAGACCATCTGGGACGGCGTGCGCAACAACGCCGCGGCGCTGCACCTGAAGGCCATGAAGCTGGGCGACGAGGTCTTCTACTACCATTCCCAGGAGGGGCTGGCGGTGGTGGGGATCGCCAAGGTGGTGCGCGAGGCCTTTCCCGACCCGACCGACGCCGCCGGCCGTTTCGTGGCGGTAGAGCTCGCACCGGTACGCCCGCTGCCGAAGCCCGTGCCGCTCGCCGACATCAAGGCCAATCCGGCGCTGTCCGGCATGACCATGCTGCGCGAGTTCCGGCTGTCGGTCTCGCCCGTGAAGCCCGACGAGTGGACCGCGATCCTGGAGATGGCCGGGGAGACGCGCTAGGGCCTCCCCCGCCTACCGCTACTTCGCCGGCACGGGATCTGGCCCGGTCCAGGTCCACCCGGCGATCTTCCAATCCTTGGCCGACTTCCTCAGGGCGAAAGTCATCTCGGCCGGCTCGCGCATGGCCACGCCCTTCTGCTTGAAGGTGTAGGTGGCCTCCATGACCACATAGCCGGTCGCCCCCGAGACCACCTCACGTTTCACCGCGCCCAAGGTGACCTTCTCGTCTGTAACGCCGCGCGCCTTGCCGTCCTTCGCCAGGTCCGCGGCCCAGGTCGCGAAGGCCTTGGGACCAACCCACAGATGCGGCGGGGCCTCGTCGATGATCGAGACCGACGGCAGGTGGCTCGCCGCCGCGCCCTTCGCGTCACCCTTGTTGAAGTTGTCGATGAACTGATGGATGGGCGCCTCGAGTTGCGCGTTGGCGGCGAGCGCAACAGACGATGTCGACAACCCCGCCAGGCACACAAGGCCCAGAACTGCAGTCTTCATGAGTTCCTCCCCAGCTTCCTTTTGAAGCGCAGGTCTCATTTATCATCTGACGTTGCCGAAGTCTTCCTAGCCGCCCTCGATCGTCATCTGCGTCTGGATGACCAGGGCCAGCAACTTGCCGCCGGCGTCGGTGATGCGGGTCTGCCAGACGCTGGAGCGGCGGCCGAGGTGCAACGGCGTGGCCTCGCCGGTCACGACGGCGCCGACGGCTGCGCCGCGCAGGAAGTTGGTCTTGCTCTCCAGCGTTGTGGTCCGTGCGCCCGGGGCCAGGTTCAGCGCCCCGCCGATGGCGCCCAGCGCGTCCACGAAAGCCATGCAGGCGCCGCCGTGCAGGATGCCGCCCGCGGTGCAGAGGTCCTCGCGCACGGTGAGCCGGCCGACGACGCGGGTCTTCTCGCGCTCGATGATCTCGACGCCCATCAGGTCGGAGAAGGGCATGCCGGTGGAGGGCTGTGGCGCATCGGCCATGGCGGGTCCGTTTCTCGCTGGCGGCGGGTTGCGGGCCGCAAGCCTAGCCGCCATCTCAGCCGTTCTGAAGGGCGGAAGAGTTACGCTCGCCTTGCCTGCGGACGCCCCAAGGGGTACGGGACGCTCCCTTGAAGACCAGGAGAATTGCGATGGGTTACCGGGTGGCCGTCGTCGGCGCCACGGGCAATGTGGGCCGCGAGATGCTGAACATCCTCGAGGAAGTGAACTTCCCCGTGGACAAGATTCACGCGATCGCTTCGCGCAAATCCATCGGCGTGGAAGTCTCCTTCGGCGACCGGATCGTCCGCTGCGAGGACATCGAGCAGTTCGATTTCTCCAGTGTCGACATCGTGCTGATGAGCGTCTCCGGCGCCTTCTCCAAGGAATGGTCGCCGCGCATCGGCGCCGCCGGGCCGATCGTCATCGACAATTCCTCGGCCTTCCGGATGGACCCGGACGTGCCGCTGGTGGTGCCGGAGGTCAATCCGGACGACGTCGAGTGGGCCGACCGCAAGAACATCATCGCCAACCCCAACTGCTCGACCGCCCAGCTTGTGGTCGCGCTCAAGCCGCTGCACGACCGGGCGCGGATCAAGCGGGTGGTGGTCTCGACCTACCAGTCGGTTTCCGGAGCCGGCAAGGAAGGCATGGACGAACTGTTCGACCAGACGAAGAACGTCTTCGTCCTGGGCGCCACGCCGCCGAAGAAATTCCCCAAGCAGATCGCCTTCAACGTCATCCCGTTCATCGGGACGTTCAAGGACGACGGCTACACCGACGAAGAGCAGAAGATGTGGAACGAGACCCACAAGATACTCGATCCGGACATCGCGCTGACGGTGACCTGCGTGCGGGTGCCGGTGATGGTCGGCCATTCCGAGGCCGTGAACATCGAGTTCCACGAACACCTGGACGAGGACGAAGCGCGCGACATCCTGCGCGAGAGCCCCGGCCTGATCGTCATCGATAAGCGCGACGACACCGGCTACATGACGCCGAAGGAGGCCCAGGGCGAGTTCCCGGTCTTCGTCAGCCGCATCCGCAACGACCCGACCGTCGAGCACGGGCTGAACATCTGGGTGGTCGCCGACAACCTGCGCAAAGGCGCGGCGCTGAACGCCGTGCAGATCGCCGAGCTGCTCCACGAGCGCGGCCTGATCCGCCAGAAAGCCCTCGCTTAAGGACATGTCGCAGGCAGAGCCCGGCGGCGAGTCCCGCCTGGCTCTGGCCGCGGGGATCGGCTGCTACCTCATGTGGGGGATCGTCCCCCTGGTCTTCCAGGCGATGGGAAGGCTCGGGATCTCGCCGTGGGAGATCCTGGCCAATCGCACCGTCTGGGCGCTGCCGATGGCGTTCGTCTTCGTGGTGGCGGCGCGGCAGGGCGGTCAGGTGCGGGCGGCGCTCAAAAATCCCCGCACCATGGCCTGGCTGGCGCTGTCAGCCCTGCTGATCGCCGCCAACTGGTCGATCTACATCTGGGCGGTGAACTCCGGCCGCGTCCTGGAGACCAGCCTCGGCTACTACATCAACCCGCTGATCGCCATGGCCGCCGGCGCGCTGATCTTCAATGAGCGCATCGACCGGCTGGGCGCGCTGGCCATCGCCCTGGCCGCCCTGGGCGTGGCGGTCCAGGCCGTCGCCATCGGCCGCCTGCCGGTGGTCTCCCTGGCGCTCGCGGTCAGCTTCGGCGGCTACGGGATCGTGCGCAAGCGGGTGGCCGCCGCCGCCCAGACAGGCCTCCTGATCGAGTGCCTGCTGCTGGCCGGGCCGGGCCTCGTCTATGTGCTCTGGCTGCAGAGCTCCGGCGCGGGCCACCTGGGCTCCAGCCTGCCAGCGACGGCCTGGCTGCTCGCCTGCGGGCCGGTGACGGCGGTGCCGCTGGTGCTGTTCTCCTGGGCCGCCCGTCGCATCCCGCTGTCGTCGCTGGGCTTCCTGCAGTTCATCGGGCCGACCATCGCCTTCTTCATCGGCGTGGCCCAGGGCGAGGCCTTCACCCCGCTGCGCGCCGCCTCCTTCGCATTCATCTGGGGTGGGGCGGCGGTGTTCGCCTATGGCGCCTGGCGCCGCTCGCGGCCCGAACTGCGGGCCACGGAACTGGTCGAGCCGGCGGAATGATCAAAACCTGACCGAGGCTCGCCGGGAATAAACGCCGAGCGCCCTGCGTCTCATCCGGCAAGAGCAATCGAACCGGCAGGTGAAGCGATGGGCGATCAACCGCACAGGCGGCGTTTTCTGGAGTGTATGGGCTGGGCCGGAACCGGCCTGCTGTGGACCGCGAGCGGCGGGGTGGCGAGTTCGATCACCCTCGACCGGGCCGTGGCGGCGCCCAAGGGGGCCGTGCAGCCGTTCAGCTTCCTGCAGGTGAGCGACAGCCACATCGGATTCACCAAGGACCCCAACCCGGACGCGCGGGCCACCTTCCGCGAGGCGGTGGCGAAGATCAAAGCCCTGCCGGCGAAGCCCGCCTTCATCCTGCACACCGGCGACATCACCCAGCTGTCGAAGGACCAGGAGTTCGACGACGCCGACCAGATCCTCAAGGAGGCCGGCCTCACGGTCTTCCACGTGCCGGGCGAGCACGACATGCTCGACGAGGGAAACGGCGCGGCCTACCTCGCCCGCTACGGCAAGGGCTCGCTGGGCGACGGCTGGTACAGCTTCGACCACAACGGCGTGCACTTCGTGGCGCTGGTCAACGTCAAGGCGCTGAAGGCCGGCGGCATGGGATCCTTGGGCGCGGCCCAGCTGGCCTGGCTGCAGAAGGACCTGGCGGCGCGCTCCTCCTCGACGCCGATCGTGGTCTTCACCCACATTCCGCTCTGGACCATCTACGCCGACTGGGGCTGGGGCACCGACGACGCCGCCCAGGCCATGACGCTGCTGAAGCGCTTCGGCTCGGTCACCGTGCTCAACGGCCACATCCACCAGGTGATCCAGAAGGTCGAGGGCAATGTCGCCTTCCACACGGCGCGGTCCACCGCCTTCCCGCAGCCGGCGCCTGGCCAGGGCCCCGCGCCCGGGCCGCTGAAGGTGCCGGCCGGCCAGCTGCACAGCGCGCTCGGCGTGCGCACGGTCAGCCTCGTGCGCGGCGGCGAACCCCTGGCCGTCGTCGACGCCAGCCTCGCCGCCTAGTCCATCCTCCAGCCCGAAGAGCCCGTCATGTTCGCATACCTGATCCGCCGCACCCCCGTCGCGGTGGTGGCCGCCCTCGCGGCCGTGACGCTCGGCGCCGCAGCGCCCGCGCCGAGCGTCATCACCATCGGCAACTTCACGTTCGCAGCGCCGGTGCTGACCGTGCCGGTCGGGACCACCGTCACCTGGGTCAACGGCGACGACGTCCCGCACACCGTGGTCGCCACCGACAAGTCCTTCCGCTCCAAGGTGCTGGACACCGACGACCGGTTCGCCTTCACCTTCACCCGGGCGGGGACCTACGACTATTTCTGCTCGATCCATCCCCATATGACCGGCAAGGTCGTGGTGAAGGCGCCCTGAGGCAGGAAAGGCATGACCGGCCGCATCCTCCCGTTCGGACCGCTGATGGCCGCCAGGCCCGATCCATCGGGCGCGGCCTTCGTCCTGCCGTTCCGCGCCAAGCCGCCGGCGACGGCGGACGAGACGCCGCTCGACCCCGGCGAGGCCGAGCGGTTCCGCCGCCTGATCCTGCCGCACCTCGACGCCGCCTACAGCTTCGCCCGGTTCCTGTGCCGCGACGCGAGCCTGGCCGAGGACCTGGTGCAGGACGCCTTCCTCAAGGCCTATCGCGGGTTCCGGGGGTTCCGCGGCGGCGAACCCCGCGCCTGGCTGTTCGCCATCGTGCGCACCAGCCACCTGACCTCGGCACGGCGACGGTCCGAGCCGTCGGCCGACCCGGAGGTGCTGGAGGCGATGGCGTCCGACGCCGACACGCCGGAGGCCGCGCTGCTGCGGCAGGGCGAGGTGGACGCGGTGCGCGGGGCCATCGAGTCCCTGCCCGAACCGTTCCGCGAAACCCTGGTGTTGCGGGAGCTGGAAGAGCTCTCCTATCGCGAGATCGCCGAGATCACCTCGGCCCCCATCGGCACCGTGATGTCGCGCCTGGCGCGCGCCCGCACCATGTTGCTGGCCGCCCTGCCGCTTGAGGAGATGGCCCCATGAGCGCCTGCCCGGACAAGGAAGTGCTGCTGCACGGCCTGCTGGACGGCGAGCTCGACGCCGCCAACGCCCAGGCCTGCGAGGCGCACCTCAAGACCTGCCCCGGCTGCGCCCAGGCGTTCGGCGAGCTGCAGGCGCTGAGCGCCAGGCTCTCCGCCCCCGGCGTCGGCTACCGCGCGCCTGCGGCCCTGCGCCAGCGGATCGAGGCCATGGCCGAAGCCCCGGCGCACCGTCGGCGCTTGCGGGCCGCCGCGCCCTGGGCGCTGAGCGGCGCCTTCGCGGCGATCGCCGCCAGTCTGGCCATCGTCAGCCTGCAGCCGAACACGATGGCCCTCGAGGACCAGTTGGTGGCGAGCCATGTGCGCTCGACGCTGGCCGCCCACCTGGTGGACGTCGAGACCTCCGACCGGCACGTGGTGAAGCCCTGGTTCAACGGGCGGATCGACTTCGCCCCGCCGGTGCTCGAGCTGGCGGACCGCGGCTATCCGCTGGCCGGCGGGCGGCTGGACTACGTCGGCGACCGGGTGGTGGCGGCGCTGGTCTATCGGCGCAACCGCCACGTCATCAACCTCTTCGTCTGGCCCTCGAAACCCGGACTGCTTCCGGCGCCCGGACCGGCGATGCGCAGCGGCTATTCGGTGGCCCACTGGCGGAGCGGCGGCCTTGAGTTCTGGGCGGTCTCCGACATCGATCCGCGCGACCTGGAGGCGTTTCATCAAGCCTTCGCCAACCGGATGCTGAGCTGACCCACTGCCGCCCACGGCGTAAAAATGGCCGCGGGTCGGCCGAGCGGGCTGGCGAAACGGCGCGCGGCGGCCGATATCCTGCGGCATGGCTTCCAGCGCCGCACCGGGCGAGCCGCCCCCAGAACCGCACCCGGAACCGCGCCTGTCGCTGCGTGGCCTGCAGAGCGACCTGGCCGGGCCGTTCGACTTCTCCCTGGCGGCCGGCGCCTGCGCGGCGGTCAGCGGCGCCTCGGGCTCGGGCAAGAGCCTGTTCCTGCGGATGATCGCCGACCTCGATCCCAACGAGGGCGAAGTGCGGCTGGACGGTGGGTCGCGGGCGGCCATGGCGGCCCCGGACTGGCGGCGGCAGGTCCCCTATGTGGCGGCGGAATCGGGCTGGTGGCGTGATACCGTGGTCGAACATTTCGCGCCGGAGCGGCTGGACCAGGCCCGCGCGCTCGCAGCCCGGCTGGGGGTAGGCGCCGCCCAGGTGGACGGATCGGTGATCCGCCTCTCGACCGGCGAGCGCCAGCGGCTGGCCCTTGTCCGCGCCCTGGTGCTGGAGTCCCCCGTCCTCTTGCTCGACGAGCCCACCGGCCCGCTCGATCCCGTGTCCGTCGGCCAGGTGGAAGATCTGCTGCGCGAGCGGCTGGCGGCCGGCGCCTCGGTTCTGTTGGTCAGCCACGACCCCGCGCAGGCCGTGCGGCTCGGGGCGGCGCGCTACGTCATGCGCGACCGGCATCTGGCGCCCGCTGCGTGAACGTGATCCCGCTCAGCGCCACCGACCTGGCGATCGCCGCCTCGCTGGTGGCCTTCGACGCCCTGCTTTCGGTGGCGTTGCGGCTGCAGCTGCATCGGCAGGTGCTGTGGGCCTCGGCGCGGATGGTCGTGCAGCTGATCGCGGTGGGCTACCTGCTGCGCGTGGTGTTCGCCATGCATCATCCGGCCGCGACGCTCGCCATCGTGGTGGCGATGGCCGCGATCGCGGCGCGCGAGATCGCCGCGCGGCCGGAGCGCAAGTTCAAGCACGGCGCGGGCCTGGCGATCAGCGCCGGCGGCGTCGCCATCGCCACCGTCGTCACCGTCGTCCTGGCGCTGGCCACCGCGATCCGGCCGCACCCCTGGTACGACGCCCGCTACGCCATCTCCCTGTCCGGCATCATCCTGGGCTCTGTGCTGAACGCCGGCAGCCTGGCGCTCGACAGCCTACTGTCCGGCGTGGAGCGCGAGAAGTCGGCCATCGAGGCGCAGCTGGGGCTGGGCGTCAGCTTCGCCTCGGCCACGGCGCCCATGCTGCGCACGGCGATCCGCCGGGGGCTGCTGCCGGTGATCAACCAGATGTCGGCGGCCGGCGTCATCACCCTGCCCGGCATCATGACCGGCCAGATCCTCGCCGGCCTCGATCCCGTGGAGGCGGTGAAATACCAGATCCTGCTGATGTTCCTGCTGGCGGGCGCAAGCGGACTGTCGGCGCTGATCATCGCCTATGGGGCCATGCGCCGGCTGACCGACCCGCGCCAGCGCCTGCGGCTCGACCGGCTGCGCTAGGGCGAATCGACATTCAGCGCAGCCATAGGACGGCGGCGGCGAGGTGGATGAAGGCCAGGTAGTGGACAGCCCGCCTGTCATATCGCGTGGCGAAGCGGCGGAAGTGCTTGAGCTTGTTGAAGC
>NZ_JAQGIZ010000227.1 GCF_028290885.1 Phenylobacterium sp. | reverse complement strand
GGTCGTCCGAACAGCTCGCGCGGGCCTTCAGCACCTCGTCCGTATGCGCCCCCAGCGCCGGCCCCGGCCAGCGCACGGCGCCCGGCGTGCGCGAGAGCTTGGGGAAGGCGTTCTGCATGCGGATCGGGCCGAACACCGGGTGCTCGGTGGTGACGATGGCCTCGCGGGCCTGGAACTGGGGATCCTCCAGCATGTCCGGGGCGCGGAACACGCGGCTGGCCGGCACGCCCCTGGATTCCAGCAGGGCGATCAGGTCCGGCAGGGCGAAGCCCGCGGTCCACTCCGCGATGATGGCGTCGAGCTCGCGCTGGTTGGCGCCGCGGCTGGCATGGTCAACGAACCTCGGGTCGGTCTTCAGGTCCGGCCGGCCCATGGCCTCGGTGAGGCGAGCGTAGACCGTGTCGCCGTTGCCGCCGATCAGGATCAGCTCTCCGCCGGCGCAGGGATAGGCGTTGGACGGCGCGATGCCGGGCAGGACGGAGCCCGACCGCTCGCGCACGTAGCCGGTCAGGTCGTATTCGGTGACCAGGTTCTCCATCACAGCCAGCACGCTCTCGTAGAGCGCCGCGTCGATCACCTGGCCCCGCCCGGTGCGCCCGCGCTCGTGCAGGGCCATGGTGATCCCCATCACCGCGTGCATCGCCGCCAGGCTGTCGCCGATCGAGATGCCGGCCCGCGCCGGGGCCCGGTCCGGCTCGCCGGTGACATAGCGCAGGCCGCCCATCGCCTCGCCGATCAGGCCGTAGCCGGCGCGCTCGGCGTAGGGGCCGGTCTGGCCGAAGCCGGAGACCCGGGCCATCACCAGCTTGGGATTGTCGGCGGAGAGCGCCTCGTAGGAGAGGCCCCACTTCTCCATGGCGCCCGGCCGGAAGTTCTCGATCACCACGTCGGCCTGGGCGATCAGCGCCTTGGCGATCTGCTGGCCTTCGGGCGTCCGCAGGTCGAGGCCGACCGATTTCTTGTTGCGCCCGATCACCGGCCACCAGGGCGAGAGGCCCTTGGGCAGGCTGCGCCCCCACTGGCGCATGGGATCGCCCACCTTGGGATCCTCGAGCTTGATCACCTCGGCCCCGAAGTCCCCGAGGATCTGGCCGGCGAAAGGCCCGGCGATCAGCGTCCCCATCTCGATCACCACCAGGTCGGCGAGGGGTCCTTGAGGCGTGGTCATGCGGTCTCCGGCGATACTGCGACGGGACAAGGCAGAGCCGCCGCAGGGCGCGGTTGTCAATCTCCTCTCGCCGGCGCAGCCTGGCTTCGCGGGGGAGAGGTGGCTCAGGGTGGACGCCCAGCCGCGCGCGGCGTAAGGCGCAGCCCATGAGCCAATATCTCTTCGATCCGCCCGCCGTGACCACAGTCCCCGTCGAGGGCCAGGCGGCGGTCTTCCCCGTGCGCCGCATCCTCTGCGTGGGGCGCAACTACGCCGCCCACCGGCGCGAGATGGGCGGCGACGACCGCGACCCGCCGTTCTTCTTCGCCAAGCCCGCCGACGCCATCGTCCCGCCAGGCGAGAACGTGGCCTATCCGCCCCGGACGTCGAACCTGCATCACGAGATCGAGCTGGTGGTGGCGCTGAAGGCCGGCGGGGCGGATGTGCCGGTCGATCGCGCGCTGGACCTGGTGTTCGGCTATGCGGTCGGCGTCGACATGACCCGGCGCGACCTGCAGAACGCGGCCAAGGACAAGGGCCAGCCCTGGGAGGCCGCGAAGGGCTTCGACGCCTCGGCGCCGATCTCCGCCATCAAGCCGTGGACGGGCCCGGCGCCGCAGGGCCGCATCCGGCTCTCGGTGAACGGCGAGACCCGGCAGGACGCGACGGTCGCCGACATGATCTGGGCCACCGCCGAGATCATCTCCGAGGCCTCCAAGCTCTGGACCTTGGCTCCCGGCGACCTGATCTACACCGGCACGCCCGAGGGCGTGGGCCCCCTGGTCCGCGGCGACCGCGTCGAGGGCGAGGTCGAAGGCGTGGGCAAGCTCGCCTTCAAGGTAGTCTAGTGAAACCGACCCTCTATTCCGCCTGGCGGGCCACGGCGCCTTACAGGGTGCGCATCGGGCTGGCGCTCAAGGAGATCGCCTACGACTACGTCCCGATCAACCTGATCAAGGGCGAGCAGCGGGAGGCAGCCTACAAGGCGGTCAATCCGCAGGGCCTGACGCCGGCCCTCGACCTCGGCGACGGCGACGTGCTCACCCAGAGCCTGGCGATCCTGGAGTGGCTGGAAGAGACCCATCCGCAGCCCGCCATCCTGCCCGCGGCGCCGCTGGACCGGCAGCGCGTCCGCGCCATGGCGCTGGTCATCGCCTGCGACATCCATCCGCTGAACAACACCCGCGTCGGCCGCGCGCTCGACAAACTTGGCGTCAGCAAGGACGACAACCTCGCCTGGGTGCATCGCTGGATCACCGACGGCTTCGACACGCTCGAGCCCATGGTGACGCGATACGGCCAGGGGTTCGCGTTCGGGGACACGCCGACGATCGCCGACTGCTGCCTGATCCCCCAGGTCTACTCGGCCAACCGCTTCGAGGTCGATCTCGGTCCGTATCCGGCGATCCGAGCCGTGGCCGAGCGGGCGGCCGAGCACCCGGCCTTCCAGGCCGCGCACCCGACCAAGCAGCCCGACGCGGTCCCGGTTTAGGAAGGCTTGGCTGACATGCTCGACGACCTGAAGGCCAACAACCGCGCCTGGGCCCAGCGGATGGTCACCGCCGATCCCGGCTTCTTCAAGCGGCTCGAGGGCCAGCAGGCGCCGGAATACCTGTGGATCGGCTGCTCCGACAGCCGGGTGCCGGCCAACGAGATCGTCGACCTCGATCCGGGCGAGCTGTTCGTGCACCGCAACGTCGCCAACCTCGCCCCGCCGCAGGACGCCAACTACCTGAGCGTGCTGCAGTTCGCCATCGACGTGATCAAGGTGAAGCACGTGATGGTGGTCGGCCACTACGGCTGCGGCGGGATCGCGGCCGCCGTGGACGGCAAGCGGCGCGGCCTGGTCGACCACTGGCTGCACCCGATCCGCGAGGTCTGCCACGACCACCGCCACGAGCTCGACGCCATCCCCGACGAGCGCGCTCGCCTCGACCGCCTCTGCGAGCTCAACGTGATCCGCCAGGTGCGGAACGTCGCCTCGGACGTCTTCGTGCAGGACGCCTGGGCGCGCGGCCAACAGGTCTGCGTCCACGGCTGGGTCTATTCGCTGTCCACCGGCCTGGTGAACGACCTGGACGTCACAGTCGGCGGCTTGGACGACCTGGCCAAGCTGGACGGCTGCTAGTGTCCCGATTCCGAAGTTCGCAAGCGCTTGCGGCTGGCTTTGGCGAACTTCGGAATCGATGAGGACACTAGCAAGTATATGTTTCTAGTGTGCTTTTTGGATTTGAAGTTCGCTCGGCGCGTGGCCCGTGAAGACGGCGAACTTCAAATCCAGCACACTAGGGCGAATCGACATTCAGCGCAGCCATAGGACGGCGGCGGCGAGGTGGATGAAGGCCAGGTAGTGGACAGCCCGCCTGTCATATCGCGTGGCGAAGCGGCGGAAGTGCTTGAGCTTGTTGAAGC
>NZ_JAQGIZ010000050.1 GCF_028290885.1 Phenylobacterium sp. | reverse complement strand
GGTCTGCAGCACCTTGAGGATCGCGCCCTCGACGCCGTTCTCGTCGAGGATGGCGTTCACCGGGATCAGCCGGCCGGAGAAGGCGAAGGCGTCCAGACGGTCAACCACCTCGTTCAGCGAGTAGAGGAAGGTCAGCAGGAACTGGGCGGCGGCGGCCACCGACTTGGAGACGTCGCAGATGGCGACGATCGACGGCTTGTCGACCTTCTTGATCTTCCATTCGATCTCGAAGGGCACGCCGCCGTGAGCCATGGATTTGCGCAGCGTCTTGCGCACGTCGAGGTGGCCGCGGTTCGCGGTGTGGCGGCGGCGCGAGTAGCGGTCGGCGAGCCGCTTGGCCATGCGCCTGACCAGCGCCTGCATCATGGCGAGGTCGACGGGGTCGATGCCGCCGTCGGCGTTCAGCGCCTTCTTGGCCAGCATCTCTTCGCGCAGCGCCCGGCCGGAGCCAGCGGCGTAGAGCTCGTGCTGGCGCTGGACGAAGCGCTGGGCCTGGGCGGCCAGCGCCCTCTTGGCGGCGTCGAGGCGCGCGGCCAGGCCCTGGCCTTCGGGGAGCTTTCGCGCCCTGGCGATGATCTGCTCGATCTCGGCCAGGCCCATCTCGTCCAGCAGGCGGCGCGTCATGCGGCTGCGCTGGGTGGAGAGGCGGATTTCGCCGACGCCGGCGCGCTCGGCGGCGGCCTCCATGGCCTGGACCACGGCCGCGGCGTCGCCCTGCAGCAGCATCTGGGCAAGCGGCGATTCCGCCGCCGCGTCATCGGCCGGCGAGCCCTCGCCCTCGCGCGGTTCCGGTGGCGGCGGCAGGGCGAGCGCGTCGCGGGCGAAGAACCGCTCGAAGGTCTCGTCGAAGCGGACCACCTCCTCGCGGGACTTGGCGAGCGTGGCGCAGAGCGCGTCCTTGAACAGCTCGCGGTCGGCATAGCCCACGGCCACGGCGGTGCGCGCCGCGTCGATCGCCTCGGCCGGCGAGACCCGCACGTCGGCGGCCCGCAGCGCTCTCAGGAACTCCTCGAGGGTGTGCTGCATGGCCTCAGCGCCTGTGCAGCAACTCGACGATCTGCGGTTCGACGGCCACGATGTCCTGCTCGAACTTCAGGATCACGTTCAGGGTGTCGCGGACCATGGCCGGCTCCAGGCTGTCGGCGTGCAGCAGGACCAGCGCGCGGGCCCAGTCCACGGTCTCGGAGATCGACGGCGCCTTCCTGAGGTCCAGCGTGCGCAGCGATTGCACGAAGGCCACCAGCTGCTGGGTCAGCGCCTGCTCGACGCCCGGCACGCGGGTGGCGACGATGCGCTCCTCCAGCGCCGGCTCGGGCAGCGGGATGTGCAGGTGCAGGCAGCGGCGCTTCAGCGCATCGCCCAGGTCGCGGACGTTGTTGGAGGTGAGGAACACCAGCGGCGGGGTCTTGGCGACGATCACGCCCAGCTCCGGCACCGAGACCTGGTAGGCGGACAGCACTTCCAGCAGGAAGGCCTCGAACGCTTCGTCGGACTTGTCGATCTCGTCGATCAACAGGACGCAGCCGTCGTCATGGCGCAGCGCCTGCATCAGCGGCCGCGGCTCCAGGAACGGCTCGGAGAAGAACAGATCGCCCATGCCGTGCAGGCGGTCCATGGCGGCGTCCATGGTGGCCGCATCGGCCAGTTGCTCGCCCATGCGGTCCTTGAGGATCTGGGTGTAGAGCAACTGCTTGCCGTACTTCCACTCGTAGAGGGCTTTGGACTCGTCGAGCCCCTCGTAGCACTGCATGCGGATCAGCGGCTGGGCGAGCAGGCGGGCGGTGGAGAGCGCCAGCTCGGTCTTGCCGACCCCGGCCGAGCCTTCCACCAGGATCGGCTTTTGCAGGTGCACGGCCATGTAGAGGGCGGTCGCGATCCGGCGCGAGGCGATGTAGCCGACGCTGCCCAGCCCCTCCACCAGGGCGTCGACGGACGAGAACGGGTCGGTGGACGGCCGCGCCGGAGCCGTAGTGGAAATCGTCAAAGTCACAGGCTTTCAAAATGCGAACGCTGAAAGCCCGATTGTGCCGCGCGCCCGATGTGAGGGCAAACGGGAACCGGCCGGGCGAGGAAATCGGGTGTTTCCCGTGCTTTACGCCAACTTCACCTGCGGCGCCTAAGCTTGCGGCCATGCGCGCGCTCGCCCCCACGCTGCTCGCCTTATGCCTGGCCGCTCCGGCGTGGGCCGGCGACCTCGCCGTGACAGTCGCCACGCCGGCGGGAAAGCCGGTCGGCAACGCCGTGATCATGGTGCGCCCGCGGGGATTTTCGCCGCGCGGCCCGATCCGCTTCCCGTGGCCCTACGTGATGGCCCAGCAGGACATGCAGTTCGATCCCTTCGTGCTGGTCGTGCCGGTGGGCGCGGAGGTCTCCTTTCCGAACCACGATCCGTTCCGCCACCACGTGTTCTCCTTCTCGCCGGCCAAGACCTTTGAGCTGAAGCTCTACAGCCGCGACGAGACGCGGAAGGTGAAGCTGGAGAAGGCCGGAGTCGTCGCCCTCGGCTGCAACATCCACGATGACATGACCGCCTTCATCCGCGTGGTGGACACGCCCTTCGCGGCCAAGAGCGGCGCACATGGCGAGGCGGCGATCCGCGACCTGCCGCCCGGTCCCGCGACGGTCACCATCTGGCATCCGTTCCTGAAGAGCCGCGGCGGGGAAGAGACCCGCGAAATCGTCGTGCCGGCTTCGGGAACGCTCAGCCTTGCACTCGTCGCCGATCTTCGCAGTCCGCCGCTGCGGCGCGGCGGCTACTGAGGCCGCCGGCGTGTTCACCCGCCTCCGCACCCGCCTCACGGTGCTCTACGCCGCCCTGTTCGGGGCGACGCTGCTGATGATCTCTCTGGGCGTCTATACCGCCATCGACCAGGCCGCTCAGCGGCAGGTGCGGAGCGAACTGACAGCGTCCGGGACGGTCTTTGACCGAGTGTGGTCGCTGCGGTCGGACCGGCTGCGCGTGGGCGCGACCCTGCTCTCACGGGACTTCGGCTTCCGCGAGGCGGTGGCGACCGGCGACAGCCCGACCATCGTCTCCGCCGTGGACAACCTGAAGCGCCGCTTCAGCATCGACCGGGCGTTCATGGTCACCGTCGATGGGCGGGTGATCGGCGACGACGCCGGGGCGCTGGCGCACGACGCCCCGCGGTTGGCGGCGGCCTTCGAGGCGGCCGAGGATCCTGTCGGCGTGGTGATGTTGCGCGGCGCGCCCTACCAGGTGATGGCGGCGCCGGTGTCGTCTCCGGACCAGACGGGTTGGCTGGTGTTCGCGGTCCGGCTCGACCGCGCCGAGATGGCCGGCCTCGAGCGGCTTTCGGCCATTCCCCTGACCGCGGCTGTGCTCCACCGCGACACTACGGGATGGCGCCAGGACGGCCGTTCGAGCGAGCGCGACCGCCGGGGCCTGAGCCGCTTCATCGACGAGGCGATCGGGAAGAGGCTGGCCGCGCCGCAGGGGCTGGACGAGACCGGCGGACGCTCGCTCGCCCTGGTCAAGCGCCTGCCGACCCTGACGCCAGACACGCCGGCGGTGCTGTTGCTGCGCTATCCGCTGGCGCTGGCGCTGGCGCCCTACCGGCTGCTGCTGGCGATCGTCGCCCTGGCCGGGATCATCGGGCTCGTCGTGGTGGTCTGGGGGTCCTGGGTGCTCGCCCGCGGCGTCACCCGCCCGATCTCGGCGCTGGACGAGGCCGCCCAGCGGCTGCAGCGCGGCGAGGACGCGCAGGTGGCCATCGAGACGCGGGACGAGATCGGGCGGCTGGCGGCAAGCTTCAACACCATGGCCACCGAGATCCGCGACCGCGAGCGCCGGATCACCCACCTGGCCCTTCACGACGGCGAAACCGGCCTGCCCAACCGCCTGGCGCTGGAGCGGGTCATGGAGGGGCTCTCCGACCTGCCGCCGGGCCGGGCCTATGTGGCGGCGCTCGGACTCCACCGTTTCGACCACCTTCGCGGCGCCATCGGCTATGCGCTGGCCGCGCAAGCCGTGCGGATGATCGGCGCCCGGCTCGCCGGGCTCGCGCCCGCCTCTGGGGTGGCGCGCGTGGCCAGCGACGTGCTGGGTTTCGCCCTCATCGCCGACGGGCCGGAGGCCGCGGCCGACGACGCGGCCCGGCTGATGGCCGCGCTGGAGCAGCCGCTGAACATCGGGGGCGACGCGATCGACGTGACCCTCAACCTGGGCCTGGCGCCCGTCGTGCGCGGCGCGGGCCCCGGCGCAGCCATCGAGCAGGCCAACATCGCCCTCGACCAGGCCCGCGCCGGCCGCCGCAAGGTGGCCTTCTTCGACAGCGAGGCCTACGGCGACCCGGCCTCGAACCTCTCCCTGATGAGCGGCATGCTGGACGCGCTGGATGGCGGCGCCCTGGAGCTGTTCTACCAGCCGAAGTTCGACATGCGCCGCGGCGCGGTGACGGGACTGGAAGCTCTGTCGCGCTGGCGCCACCCGGTGCGGGGCATGCTGTCCCCGGACCTGTTCATCCCAATGGCGGAGGAAACCGGCCACATCCGCACCCTGACCGAGTGGGCGGTCAAGCGCGCGATCGCCGACCAGGCCACTCTGGCGAAGGCGGGGCACGTCCTCGACATGGCGGTGAACATCTCCGGCCGGACGCTGGGGGAGCCGGACTTCGCCGACTTCGCGCTGGCCCAGGCGCGCGAGGCCACCGGCCATCTGATCTTTGAGATCACCGAGACGGCAGTCATCGAAAACCCGGACATGGCGCTGGCCATGCTCGACCGGTTCGCCGAGGCCGGCATCGCCATCTCGATTGACGACTTCGGGACCGGCCTGTCCTCGCTCGCCTACCTGAAGCGGATCCGCGGCCAGGAGCTGAAGATCGACAAGTCGATCGTCCAGGATGTGACCGAGAGCCAGCGCGACGCCCTGATCGTCCGTTCGACCATCGACCTCGCCCACAGCCTGGGGCTGAAAGTCACCGCCGAGGGCGTCGAAACCGAGGCCTGCTTCTCGCTGCTGGGCGCCATGGGCTGCGACCAGGCGCAGGGTTATCTGATCTCCAAGCCTTTGCCGTTAAGGGAACTTTTGACGTTTCTGGACAAGGATGAGTTCGGAGAACGAAGTTACGCTTAAGTAGGGAGGCCGACATAGCAGGATGCTGGCCGGCGCGACTGGCGGCGCTGATCCTGACCTGCGCCTTCGCCTCACAGGCGGACGCCCAGTCGGACATCGTTTCCCCCGATACGTTTCACGGGCTCGTCGAGGTTCGCGCCGCCGCGGCCGACGGCGAGACTTCGTGGCTGGACGGCGGGTTCGGCAAGACCAGCGTCTCCGGCGGCGGCGGCGGTCACGCCCGCGGCGACGTCGAACTCTCCCAGGCGGCGCTGGAGTGGCGGCCGCGGTTCAACTTCGCGGTCAGCGCGATGGTGACGGCGCTCTTCCAGCCGCAGCTCGACCCCAAGCTGGATCTCGGCGAGGCCTACCTGAAGCTGAAGGCGCCGCCGAGCGGCCTGGGCCGTGTCTCGGCGCGGGTCGGCGTGTTCTATCCGCCGGTCTCGATGGAGCATGACGGCGTGGCCTGGACGACGCCCGACATGCTGAGCGGCTCGGCGCTGAACAGCTGGATCGGCGAGGAGGTCAAGGTGGGCGGCGTAGAGGTCACCCTGCAGCGTAGCCTGGGCGCCCATGAGATCGAGGCGACGGCGGCGGTGTTCGGCTGGAACGATACGTCCGGGACGCTGCTGACGTTCCGAGGCTGGGCGCTCGACGAGGTCCGCACCGGGGTGCGCACGGGCTTCCACCTGCCGCCGCTGTCGCCGTTCGCCGAACGGTTCCAGTACGACGAGACCTATCCGTTCCGCGAGCTCGACCATCGGGCGGGCTACTACGGGCGCCTGGAGTGGCGGCCGCCTGCGCCGGTCAGCTTCAACGCCCTCTACTACGACAACGCCGGCAACCGGACCGCCGTGGACAGCGACGGCCAATGGGCCTGGGAAACCCGCTTCGTGAACGTGGGCATGAAGTGGCAGGCCAGCGACAGCACGCGGGTGCTGGTCCAGGCGATGAACGGCGAGACCCTGATGGGTTACGTCATGCCCGGCGGGATCTGGTTCAACACCGGCTTCCAGGCGGCCTATGTGCTGGCGCAGCACAAGCTCGGCGATGATACCGTCAGTGGACGGCTCGACGCCTTCCGGACCCGGGACCGCACCTTCCGCGCCCTTGACGACAACCAGGAGAACGGCTGGGCGGCGACGGCGTCCTGGCGCCACCGCCTGGCCCCGCACCTGGACCTGATCGTGGAGGCCCAGCACGTCGCCAGCAAACGCGCGGCTCGTAGCCTGGCGGGCGAGGCGCCGAAGCAGGACCAGACGGTCGTCCAGTCGGCCCTGCGGTTCTGCTTTTAGACGTCGAACTCCACCCCCTGGGCCAGCGGCAGGGTGCGGCCGTAGTTCACCGTATTGGTGGCGCGGCGCATGTAGGCCTTCCAGGAGTCGGAGCCGGCTTCGCGGCCGCCGCCGGTTTCCTTCTCGCCGCCGAACGCTCCGCCGATCTCCGCGCCAGAGGGGCCGATGTTGACGTTGGCGATGCCGCAGTCGGAGCCCCGGGCCGAGGTGAAGAGCTCGGCCTCGCGGATGTCGTTGGTGAAGATCGAGGACGACAGGCCCTGCGGCACGTCGTTCTGCAGGGCGATGGCCTCGGCGAGGTCCGAATAGCGCATGACGTAGAGGATCGGCGCGAAGGTCTCGCGGCGCACGATCTCGGCCTGCTGCGGCATCTCCACCAGCGCCGGGCGGACGTAGACCGCCTCGGGACGGCCCGGCAGATGGACGCGTTCGCCGCCGGTAACCTGGCCGCCGGCGGCTCGGGCGTCGGCCAGGGCGCGCTGCTGTCCCTCGAAGGCGGCGGCGTCGATCAGCGGCCCGACCAGGGTCCCGGCCTGGCGCGGATCGCCCACCGGCACGGAGCCGTAGGCGGCCTTCAGCCGGGGCAGGAAGGCGTCGTAGAGGCTGTAGTGCACGAACAGGCGCCGCAGCGTCGTGCAGCGCTGGCCGGCGGTGCCCATGGCTGCGAAGGCGACGCCGCGCAGGGTCAGGTCCAGGTCGGCGCTGGGCGCGACGATCGCGGCGTTATTGCCGCCGAGCTCCAGGAGAGCGCGGGCGAAGCGTGCGGCGAGCCTCGGCGCCACGGCGCGGCCCATGGCGGTCGATCCGGTGGCGGAGACCAGCGGGACCTTGGGATGGTCGACCATCGCCTCGCCCACCTCGCGGCCGCCGATGACCACCGCCGAGAGGCCCTTCGGCGCGTCGCCGAACTTCGCGCAGACGCGCTCGAACAGCGCCTGGACGGCCAGCGCCGTCAGCGGGGTCTTCTCCGACGGCTTCCAGACCACGGCGTCGCCGCAGACCAGCGCCAGGGCCGCGTTCCACGACCACACCGCGACCGGGAAGTTGAAGGCGGAGATCACGCCCACGACCCCCAGCGGGTGCCAGGTCTCCATCATCCGGTGCTCGGGCCGCTCGGTGGCGAGCGTCAGGCCGAACAGCTGGCGCGACAGGCCGGTGGCGTAGTCGCAGATGTCGATCATCTCCTGCACTTCGCCGTTGGCCTCGGAGACGATCTTCCCGGCTTCAAGCGTGACCAGGCGGGCGAGATCGGCCTTGGCGGCGCGCAGCTCCTCGCCCAGCAGGCGGACCAGTTCGCCGCGCCGCGGCGCCGGCGTGCTGCGCCAGGCCAGGTAGGCCTCGTGCGCGGCCTCGATGGCCTTGGCGACGGCCGCGGGTGAGCTGTCATGCACGTCGCCGATCACCTCGCCGGAGACGGGCGAGCGGACCGGCCGGCCGCCGCCGGTCCAGAGCGCTTCGGGAACGCCCAGGCGGTTGAGCACCTCGGCGGCCTCGGCCCGGGCGGAGCCGACCTTGGTCTGTACGGTCATGGTTACTACTCGGCGGCGCGCAGGGCTTGCTGTTCGGGAGCGTAGAAGCGTCCGAAGCGGTTCGCCAGCACGTCGGCGAGCGGAATGTCCTCCTGGCGGATAAAGCCCTGGGTGGGCAAGCGCCCTTCGGCCAGCAGGTCCAGCACGGCGCAGACGGCGCCGGCGGTGGTGATCTGGATGGCGCTCCGCATCTCGCCGGCGACGGGCTGGGCGAAGACCTTGTTGACATAGGTCTCCTGCATCAGCCGGCCGTCCTTCAGTCCACTGACGGTCACGAAGACGATGACCACGTCTTGCAGGGTGGCGGGGACGGCGTTCTCCAGGATGTCCTTCAGCAGCGGCCGACGGTTGCGCAGGCCGAGGTCGTTGAGCAGCGCCTTCATGATCGCCGCGTGGCCGGGGTAGCGGATTGTGCGGTAGTTGAGGTTGCGCACCCTGCCGTCCAGCGTCTGGCACAGCGTGCCCAGCCCGCCGGAGGTGTTGAACGCCTCGTAGGTGACGCCGTCGAGGGAGAACTCCTCGCATTCCTCCAGCGCCGGCACCTCGCGCAGGCGGCCCTCGACGATCGCCTCGCAGGGCTCGCAGTATTCGTTGATCACCCCGTCGGTCGACCAGGTGAGGTTGTAGTTGAGCGCGTTGGAGGGGTAGCGCGGCAGGGCGCCCACCCGCAGGCGGACGTCGTGCAGTTCCTCGAAGTGCTTGCAGAGGTCCCAGGCGGCGATGGTGATGAAGCCCGGCGCCAGGCCGCACTGCGGGATGAAGGCGGTGGCGGAGTCCCTGGCTAGTTCGCGCACCACGCGGCTCGCGGCCACGTCCTCGGTGAGGTCAAGGTAGTGGGCGCCGGCGGCCTTGGCGGCCTCAGCCACCACGGCGGTCAGGTGGTAGGGCGCGGCGTTGACGACGGCGAAGCAGCCGGCGAGCGCCTTGGCCAGGGCCGCGGGGTCGTCGATGGCCATGGCGGCGGTC
>NZ_JAQGIZ010000198.1 GCF_028290885.1 Phenylobacterium sp. | reverse complement strand
AGATCGCCGCCTATCCGACCGGATCGGACTTGGAGACGTTCGAATGGCGGGTGAGCACGGCGCTCGTAGCCGCTGACGGGCCTTTCTCGGTCTTCGGAGGTGTCGAGCGCACGCTGGCGGTCCTGGACGGCGATGGCCTGACCCTGCGGATCGGGGGCGCGGCCCCGGTGCTGCTGCGCCCGGACGACGATCCATTCGGATTCCCGGGCGACGTTGCCGCGGCGGCGAGCCTGGTCGGCGGGGCGGTGACGGACCTCAACGTGATGAGCCGGCGCGGCGCCTGGTCGGCCCGCGTTCAGCGCCGTAGCCTCGGCTCAGCCGCGACGCTGACCGCCGAGACGGACGCCTGCCTGATCCTGGTCCGGGACGCCTGCGAGGTCCGCGCCGGGCCATCGGCTCGACAGCTTGTCCCGGAAGACGCCCTGCTGCTCGCCCGCGGCGATCGGATCGAGCTCGTCCCCAGCCGCGGCGCGGCTCGCATGCTCGTCGTAGAGCTTTCGCGATCGGGTCAGTAGACGTCGCGGCGATAGTCTCCGCGGGAGATCAGCTCGTCGAAGGCCGGCTCGCCCAGGATGCCGGCCAGCGTGTCGGTGACCGCCGGGGCCATGCCGTCGACGCTGCCGCAGACATAGACCACCGCACCCTGGGCGATCCACGCGCGCAGGTCGTCGGCGCACTCGGCCATGCGATGCTGCACATAGCGGCGCTCCGCTTGATCGCGGGAGAACACCAGGTCCAGGCGCTCGAGGTCCCCGGCCGCATGCAGCGCGGCGAGTTCGTCGCCGTAGAGGCAATCCGCCGCGGCGTTCCGCTCGCCGAAGATCAGCCAGTTGCGGCGATGCCCCAGCCGCGCGCGCCTGCGGATGTGCGAGCGCAGCCCCGCCAGGCCCGTGCCGTTGCCGATCAGCAGGATCGGCCGGTCGTCCGTAGGCGGATGGAAGCCGACGTTGCTGCGCAGCCGGAGCGGAATCTCGTCGCCGATCGCCGCCCGATGGGTAAGCAGCGACGAAGCCGCGCCCACTTCGCCGGCCTCGTCATGGATTTGACGGACCAGCAGATGCACCCGCCCGTCGCCGGGCTCAGAGGCGATGGAGAACTCCCGGGGCCGGGCGTCGCCAACCCCTGCGACATGCTCCGGCCAGGTGACCGCCAGGGTCTGGACGATGTCGCCGGATTCCCACTTCGGACCGCCGGGCAGCGGCTCCAGTTCCAGGTGATAGACCGGCCAGCCTGCGCTCCCGGGATTGAGGTGGCGGCGCTCGGCCAGCCGCCAGGGCTGGAAGGGCGCGCGTTCGACGGCGAGCTCGTCCAGGCGTCCGGTCAGGCCCGCGAGCCCTCGCGACCATTGCGCCAGGGCCTGCGGATCCAGGTCGTGCATCTCGATCGTCGGAAACAGCCGCCGGGCGCCGCAGGCCTGCAGCCAGTCGTCGACGACATGGCCAAAGCCGCAGAACGCCCGGTACTGCCGGTCGCCCAGCGCCAGCATTCCGTACTCGAGGCCCGGCAGCGGTTCGGACCGGCGCAGCACCCGCCGTTCGAACGCCGTCGCCTGGTCGGGCGCATCCCCGTCGCCGGCGGTGGCGACGATGAAGATCGCCCGGCCGACCTCGGCCAGCAGCCGGGCGTCCACCTGTCCGAGGTCGCGCAGGACCGTGCGCTGTCCGGCGTTCTCCAGCGACGCCGCGGTCTTGTCGGCCAATCCCCTGGCGGTCCCGGTCTGGCTCGCATAAGCCACCAGCACCAGGTCCGAGCGCACCACCGGGGCGGCGCGGGCCGGCACGCTCGGCGCGGCCGGAGCGAAGCGTTCGAAAAGCGCCGCGGCCCCGCCCGGCGCGGGCGCAAGGCCGGTCCGCTGCAGGCGGCGATAGCCGATGGTCAGCGCCGTGATGGAGATCAGCAGCCCGGGCAGGGTCACGCCGAACATGACGAGGTCCCACCAGGGACGGCGCTGCAGCAGCCAATTCCAGTCCAGATCGTGGATGGCGACGACCGTCCAGCGGTCCAGACGGGACGTCTTGTCCATCAGCCCCAGGAGCGCGCCGGTCTCGGCGTCGAAGTGGAACCAGGTGGCCGCCGGATCGTCGAAGACCACCCGCACGACGGGCAGCTTCTTCTTGTAGAAGCCGCTGTGCCAGTATTCGTCGCCCTGGGTGAGCAGCGTCGCGCCGGCGACATGCGCGCCGGGCATGATCCTGCGCGCCGCCGCGACGATCTGGGCGGTCGAGAGGATTGCGGCCTGACCGGTGGCGGCGTCGACCAGGCGCGGCTTGCCGGCCCCGTTCTCGAGCGCGATCAGGGGCCGGCCCCCAACCCAGCGGAAGGTCGCCCGCCTTGCGCCCCGGTTGTTCGCCTCCAGGGCGGCGATCCCCGGCCAGGCGAACGACGGGCCGGCCCCGCCGGCGTAGGCGTTGCGCTCGGCCCGCTGGACGCCGCGCGTTTCGAGCACGCCGCCCGGGTACATCGTGAACAGGCCGCTGCCGACCCACAGGGTGAGGAAGACGCCCCCCAGGACCCCTGAGACGTGGTGCCACTTCATCCACCCCGAGAAAGGGGTCCGGCGGCCATTGGCATAGCGCAGCCTCAGCCGCAGGCGGCTGAAGCCGATCCAAAGGCCGCTGACCGCCACGAAGATGCCGGCGCCGGCCAGGATGTAGATGGTCCAGGACCAGGCCGGCGTGTTCCAGCGCAGGGTCTCGAAATAGAGCCAGTGCGGGATGGCCCCGAACCAGTTCCACACGCGCTGATAGCGGCGGGTGTCGAGCACGATCTCGCCCGTCGCCGTCGAGACGTAGTACTGCGTCCCGGCCTTGTCGTTCAGGTGGATCAGGTGGAATGGGCGGTCCGCATTCCAATAGCCGGTGACCGTCCACTGGTCGCGGTTGAGGTCGCGCTTCGCCAGCGTCGCGGCAGGCGCGCCCAGTTGTTCGCGAACGATGCGGACGGCGTCTTCGCCTGAGACCTGGCCGATCGGACGGCCGGTGGCGGCCGAGACGGTGTGATGATGCTTCGCCCAGTCGGTCACCCGGTAGACCGGCTGGCCGCCCGACATCTCCAGCCGCAGTTCTTGTGGGAACTCCGGCAGTCCGAGGCGGCCAAGCGCGGCCTCCGGCGTGACCTGCACCTGGCGCCAGTCGATCGGCTTCAGGACCGCCAGCCGGTCTTCGAGGCTCATGGCCGGGAAGCGCACATAGGCCAGCACCAGGCCGCTGACGAACCACATGACGAACAGGATGCAGGCCAGCACGCCCAGCCAGCGATGGATGGTTATGATGGTCTGCTGAAATCGGTCCTTCAGCGCCACCCGGCTGTCGCCCGATCGCGCGGGTCCGAAATCCAGGTCCCCGACGGCGGCCGCGCCCCGCGGCTGCCGCATCATGCCGTCGCTGCCCATGACCACCCCATGTCGCGTCCACGCCGCCTGACGAACCCGCGTCGGCTGCTGACCGTGGTGCGGTCATTATGTATAGACAACAGCAAACTGCACGCCGGAAGGTGCGGTGCGGCCCGACAGTCGCGCGGTGCGCATAATCCGGGCGTTCCCGCCTCGACTTCGATCACAATCCACACAATCCGCCCGCCTCCCCGCCGCTGGCTTGCCACATCGAGGCGCGCCAAAGCCATGTCCAGACGGTCTTGTGGCTGAAATAATTGAGTGTGATAGGCCCCTGCCTGGTCGTAGGTTGAACGGCGGCCTGAGCGTACCCGCAGTCCTCAAGTCCATGGTCGCCGGAACCACCGTTGAGCGACCCGATGCCCCCTGGAGATCACCTCGCGTGACGAAGCCTGCCCCGGAGCCCACCCCGGACGCCCGCCTGCGTGTTGCGGGCCACACCCTGCACCAGCAAATCCGATCGAACATCGAAAAGCAGATCCTGTCCGGAGCCTGGAAGCCCGGCTATCGGATCCCTTTCGAGCACGAGCTGGTCCAGCAGTACCGCTGCTCCAGAATGACCGTGAACAAGGCCATCGGAGAGCTGGTGAACGCCGGCCTGGTGGTTCGCCGCAAGCGCGCCGGTTCGTTCGTGGCCCAGCCGCCCATCCACTCCGCGATCCTGGATATCCCCGACATCCAGGCGGAAATTCTCGAGCGCGGGCAGACCTACGCCTACACGCTCCTGCGCCGCAGCCTGCGAAAGCCCGCCCAAGGCAAGACGGCGGAGCGGGAATTGGCGGGCGCCGGGCGGCTGATCGCCCTGCAATGCCTGCACAGCGCCAACGGCCGCCCGTTCGCGCTTGAGGACCGGCTCATCAGCTGCGCGGCGGTGCCGGAGGTTGTGGCGGTGGATTTCGAGGTCACATCGCCGGGCGCCTGGCTCCTGGGACACGTCCCCTGGACGGCCGCTGAGCACCGCATCGCCGCCGTCGGCGCCTCCGACACGACGGCGAAGCTGCTGGACATCGCCAAGGGCACGGCCTGCCTATCGCTGGAGCGGCGTACCTGGCGCGACGGCGTCCCCATCACCCAGGTCCGGCAAACCTTTCCGGGCGACAGCTTCGACCTGGTGGCGAAGTTCACGCCCTCGCGGGCCAGATAGGCGCTCGCCGCCACGATCCGTGGCGGCGAAACCTGCAGACGCTTGGCGGCGCTAGAATTCGTAGCTGTAGGTCGCCCGGAAGGTCCGCGGCAGGCCAAGGTTCACGTAGGTGTAGGGCGCGCTGCAGGCGTTGGGGCTGTCGGTCGGCACGTCCAGGCACCCCTTCGCCGGCTTCCCATATTGGCGATCGAAGAGATTTTGCACGCTGAGGTTCAGGGTCTGATGTCGGTCTTTTCCGAAGAAATACCGACCCGAAAGATCGAACACGCCGTAATTTCCGTAATCCAGCCTTTTCCCCGAGACGGTGTTGTATACGTCGCCAGTGTAGATTGCCGAAAGGGTCACGCCGATGGGCAGTTCCGGCGGGTGATAGTCCAGGAATACCTTGGCAAGCGACGTCGGAATTTTTATGAGCTGCGGCGCGCCTTCGGGATGCGAGCTGTTGTGGGTGTAGCTCACCTTCGTCGAGACGGCGTCGGACAGCTCGGCGTTCACCGACGCCTCATAGCCGCGGACCCGGACCGTGCCGGCGACGTTGCCGAACACGTCCTGGCCGGTCGCGGCGTCGAAGGTGGCGTAGTTGATCAGGTTCTTGATGTTGCGCGCGAAGCCGGTGACCTCCCAGTTGACCGGCCGTGACGCCATGTCGAACAGGCCCCCGAACGAAGCATTCAGGCTCGAACTGCTCTCCGGCTGGAGACCGGGGTTGCCCCGCTCGTCCTGCGGGTCGTTGGCGAACAGCTCTTCGGCGGTCGGGAGACGGAAATTCGTGCCGACGTCGCCCTTGACGTACATCGACCAGGGCAGGTCGTATTGCCCGCTGACGTTCCAGATCGTGGCCGACCGCCCGACGCTTGGCGAACTGTAGCGCACGCCCGCGGCCAGGTTGAGGTTCGGGATCAGGTCATGGGTCAGCCGCAACTGCGCGAACCCCGCCTGCGTCGTCTCGTCCTGCTGGGTTATGACCAGCACGTCGTCGCGCCCGCCGTAGGACTGCACGTCGTATCCGAAGTAGGTCTCCACACCCTTCGTCAGCAGGAGCTTGCCCAGGACGTTTACGCCGTAGTCTTTGTAGCCCCAGAACGCATCATGGTAGAGGACGTCGATCGTGCCCGGCTTGGCAAGGTCATTGTATTCGGTTTCATAGGTCGTATGCCATTTGTGGTAGTAACCCTTGACGTAAAAGCTCAGCCGATCATTCACGTCGTAGTCTAATTTCAGGGAAACGAGGTCCTCCTGGCGCGTGTTGACCTCGCGGGAGACCCGGTACGGCAGGGCATAGTCCAGCTTCGCGTCCGTGTGTTGATAGGCGGCGCTGAGCTGGATCTGATCCGTGAAGTTGTACGCGTACTTGCCGCCGAGGGTGTAGACGTCATAGCCGCGGCTACGGTCCGTCGCGCTGGGCTGGTAGTCCTGCTTGCGGAAGGCGTCGAAGCCGCTCGAGGTGTCAGCCGAGCCGTAGACGACGAACTGGCTGCGGCCGATGCTGTTGCTGAAGAAGCTGTCGAGGTGGCGCCCGCCGTTGGTGTCCGCCCCGATCGTGGCCATTCCGGCGGGCGAGGTGGAGAACGGACGCGTCACCACGTTAACCGCGCCGGCGACTGCCTGGGTGCCGTAGAAAAGCGCCTGGCCGCCTTCCAGCACTTCGATCCTGCTGACCATGCTGGCGGGCATGGTGTCGAGCGGGGTCGTCCCGGCGTACAGCCGGTTGTTGATCCGGATCCCGTCCACCAGCCAGAGCACGTCCTGGGTCCGCGATCCGAGTAGCGAGATGTCGACGTAGTCGAACGGGCCGTTCTTCGCCTGGATGTAGAGCCCGGGCGCGAGGGCCTGCAGCGACTGGGCGATGTCGATATAGCCGCCGTTGCGGATGGCCAGGTCGGTGATGACGTCGACCTTGACCCCGGTCTGGGCGAGTTCCTCGGGCAACGAGTCCTCGAGCTTATGGCCGGTGACCTGAAGCTCTTCGACGGCCGCGGCCCCGGACGCGCCGGCGGCAGCGGCGTCTTCGGCGGCGGACGCGGCGCCGCTGCTCATGAAACAGAAGGCGAGGACAGACGCGGCGCACAGGGCGCGGACCTTCGTCCCTCGCTCGAGGCCGCTGCGGGCTCCGCTCAGCTGGGAGGCCCGCAGCCGTCGCGCGGGAAGCCCGATTGGATTTTGCATGTAAATTCCCCCAAAAACGCGCAGCGTGGCGGCGCAGTACGATCCGGCGCGCTCAGACGCTGACCCCCACCAAGCATTTCGTGTTATGTATAGACAACATTCCGGCGACGTTTTTTGCCGGGATTGATGTCAGGCGCCCAAAAGTGCCTTGCTGGCAGACGGGGCGCCCCCAAATTGGGCATCCGGGCGGCAGGTCGCCGCGCCTGGGCGGCTCATCGTCCGCAGCTGGCTGAAGGGGAACTTTTCGCGCGCCTGGACTCCGTGGAGCTGGACGGCGAACCTAAGCGGATGATGGCGTCCTTCGTCTGCGGACCGAAGGCCGTGCCGATCCGTTTCAAGATGCACCGAGGCCCATGACTGAAGCTTTCAAAGTCTGGCAGTGCCGCACCTGCGGCTACCTCTACGACGAGGCCGCCGGCGATCCCGGCGAAGGGTTGCCCGCGGGAACACGCTGGGCCGACATTCCGGACGACTGGGTCTGTCCGATGTGCGGCACGCCCAAGTCGGACTTCGACATGGTCGAGCTATGAGCGGCGGCGCTTCAAGGCCTCGAGGCCCACAGCCCCATCGCTCACTCGGCAGCTCCTGAAGCCTTAGCCGCCTGCCGATGGGTGGCAGGGAGCCCGGCGAGCAGCTTGTCCAGGGTCAGAGGATATTCCCGGATCCGCACGCCGCAGGCGTTGTAGACGGCGTTGGCGACCGCCGCTGCGACGCCGCAGATGCCCAGTTCGCCAACGCCCTTGGCCTTCATCGGCGAGGATTTGTCGTCCACCTCGTCCAGGAAGATCACCTCCTGGTGCGGGATGTCGGCGTGCACCGGCACCTGGTACTCGGCCATGTCGTGGTTGATGAAGCAGCCCGACCGCTGGTCGATCACCGCCTCCTCCATCAGGGCTGCGCCCACGCCCATGGTCATGGCGCCGATCACCTGGCTGCGCGCCGCCTTGGGATTGAGGATGCGTCCGGCGCCGAAGACGCCGCTCATCCGACGCACACGGATCTCGCCGGTGGCGGCATCCACCCCCACCTCGGCGAAGTGGGCGCCGAATGTCGCTTGCGCATAGGTCTTGGCCAGGTCGCCGAACTCGATGGCGTCCTCCGCCGACAGGCCGGCCTCGCCGGCGGCCTCGGCCAAGGTCACGCTGCGCCCGCCGGAGCTCACCTTGCCGCCATCGAACACCACGTCCGCCGCGTTGAAGCCGGCCTTCTGCGCCACCAGTCCGCGCAGCTTCACGCAGGCCGCATAGACCCCTGCCGTGGCGCTGTTGCCGCCCCACTGGCCGCCGGAACCGGCGGAGACCGGAAAGCTGGAATCCCCCAGCAGCACGACCACCTTGTCCATCGGCACGCCCATCATCTCCGCGGCGGTCTGGGCGATCACCGTGTAGCTGCCGGTGCCGATGTCGGTCATGTCGGTGGCGACCGTCACCACGCCCTTGCCATCGACGCCCACCCGCGCGGCGGACGTCTCGGTGAGGTTGCCGCGGAAGGCCGAGGCCATGCCCATGCCCACCAGCCAGCGGCCTTCGCGCACCTGGGCCGGCGTCGGGTTGCGCCTGCTCCAGCCGAACCGCTCGGCGCCGGTCTGCAGGCAGCCGACGAGGTTGCGGTGCGAGAACGGCCGCTTCGACCCCGCCTCCGGATCGAACTGGGTGTCATTGAGGATCCGAAACTGGACGGGATCGATCTTCAGCTTCTCGGCCGCCTCGTCCATGGCGATCTCCAGCGCCATCATCCCCGGGGCCTCGCCGGGCGCGCGCATGGCGTTGCCCTCCGGCAGGTCGAGAGTGGCCAGCCGATAGGCGGTCATCCGATTGGGACCCGCGTAGAGCAGCCGGGTCTGGTTGACCGCCAGCTCCGGCCCGCCGCCGGCCAGGTCGCCGGACCAGCTCTCGTGGCCGATGGCGGCGATCCTGCCGTCGCGGCCGGCCCCGATGCGGATCCGCTGGATGGTCGCCGGCCGATGGGTGGTGTTGTTGAACACCTGGCCGCGCGCCAGCGCCACCTTCACCGGCCGTCCCGCGGCCCGGGCGCCCAGGGCCGCCATCAGGGCGTCGGAGCGCACCCACAGCTTCGCGCCGAACCCACCGCCGACATAGGGCGACACGATGTGGATGTTCTCCTTGGGGATGAGCAGGGTCTCGCTCACGTCCCGCACCCCCCAGGCGATCATCTGGTTGGAGGTCCACAGGGTCAGCTTGTCGCCGTCCCAGGCCGCGGTCGTGGCGTGCGGCTCCATCATGGCGTGGCACTGGTCGGGGGTGGTGTAGGTCTCGTCGACCTTCACCGGGGCCGCGGCGAAGGCGGCGGCGAAATCGCCGACCGCCGTGTCGGCCTGACCCATGTACTCGTTGGCCTCGGGCATCACCGCGGTCCGCCGAGCGGCGGCCAGGTCGTAGGCGCCGTTCGTCTTGGCGTAGCGCACCCGGATCAGCTTCGACGCCGCCCGGGCCTGTTCGAAGGTCTCGGCCACCACCACGGCCACCGCCTGGTCGAAATGCTGCACCTCCGGCCCGGCCATCAGCCTGGCGGTGTTGGCCTCGGCCTTGCCGAGCTTGCCGGCGTTCTCATAGGTGACGATGGTCAGCACGCCCGGCGCACGCCGCGCCTGGCTAAGGTCGATGCCCTCGATCCGTCCCTTGGCGACGGCCGAGCCCAGCATGTAGCCGTAGGCCGCGTTCGGCGCCACATCGTGGCGCTCGTAGGCGTAGGGCGCCTTGCCCGTGGTTTTCAGCTTGCCCTCGATGCGGTCCACGGGCTTGCCGACAACCTTCAACCGGTCGATCTCGTTGGTCTGCGCGGGGGTGTCGAACCTCATCGGTCAGGCCCTGGCTTCGTCGAGAACGGCGTCCAGCGTCCGCTCGACCAACTGCGTCTTGAAGGCGTTCTGCGGCGTGGTCCTGGCGCCGGCCAGCACAGCGGCGGCCGTGGCCTTCGCGCCCTGGCCGATCCGGCTCTCCGCCGCCTCAACCCGCCAGGGCTTGTGCGCCAGGCCGCCGAAGGCGAGCCGTCCGCCGCCCCCCGGGGTGATCACCGCCGCCACCGAGATCAGGGCGAAGGCGTAGGAGGCGCGGTCGCGGACCTTCCGGTAGATGTGCGCGCCGCCCAAGGGCTTGGGCAGGGTCACTGCGGTGATCAGCTCCCCAGGCTCCAGGGTGGTGTCCAGCTGCGGCGCCCCATCGGGCAGGCGATGGAACTCGGCGATGGGGATGGTCCGCGCAGGCGCGCCGGCCCGCACGGTCTCGATTTGCGCGTCCAGCAACCGCATGGCCACCGCCATGTCACTGGGATGAGTGGCGATGCACTGGTCGCTCGTCCCCATGATCGCCAGGTTGCGGTTGAACCCGGCCAGGGCCGCGCAGCCCGTGCCCGGCTGGCGTTTGTTGCAGGCCTGGGTGGTGTCGTAGAAATAGGGGCAGCGCGTCCGCTGCAGCAGATTGCCCGCCGTGGTCGCCTTGTTGCGCAGCTGGCCCGAGGCGCCGGCCAGCAGCGCCCGGCTCAGCACGCCATAGTCCTTCCTCACGCGCTTGTCGGCCGCCAGGTCGGTGTTGCGCGCCAGGGCGCCGATCCGCAGGCCGCCTTCCGGCGTCTCGGCGATCTTGTCGAGGTCCAGCCGGCTAACGTCGATGAGATGTTGCGGCGTCTCGATCTCGAGCTTCATCAGGTCCAGCAGGTTGGTGCCGCCGGCGATGAACTTCGCGCCGGGGGTGCGTACAGCGGCGGCTGCGGCCTCGGCCGGCGACGCGGCCCGCTCATAGGTGAAGGCCTTCATGCCCTGGCTCCCGCCACGTCGCGGATTGCGTCGATGATGTTCGAGTAGGCGCCGCAGCGGCAGATGTTCCCGCTCATCCGCTCGCGCAGCTCCTCGAGGGAGGGCTGCGGCGCCGCCACCAGGTCGGCGCTCACATGGCTGGGGACGCCGGCCCGGATCTCGTCCAGCATCGCCACGGCCGAGCAGATCTGCCCCGGCGTGCAATAGCCGCACTGATAGCCGTCGTGCCTTACGAACGCCGCCTGCATGGGATGCAGGTGGTCAGGCTGGCCCAGCCCCTCGATGGTGGTGATCTCGTCGCCCTCGTGCATCACGGCCAGGGTGAGGCACGAATTGATCCGCCGCCCGTCCACCATCACCGTGCAGGCGCCGCACTGGCCGTGGTCGCAGCCCTTCTTGGTCCCGGTCAGGTGGATGTGCTCGCGCAGAGCGTCGAGCAGGGTGGTGCGAGGATCCAGCGTCAGGGCGCTGTCCTTGCCGTTCACTTTGAGGCGCACCGCGACCATGGCGGGCGCTCGCCCGGGAGGTTGGGCATCCTTCACGGCAGCCGCGGGTCCCGCCAGGCTGGCGGCCGTAGCGGTGGCTGCGCCTCCGGCCACGATGTGCCGGCGCGACACGGACAGCGCATCGTCTGGACCCATGTTTCACCTCGCGCGCTTGCAGTGTGCAAACTGATCGGTCACGCAAAAAGGTGCATGGCGCGACGCAGAAAATTCGCCGCCCTACGGAGGGGCGAGTGACGGCCGGCGCTCGGCTTCCAAGGTCTGGAAAGTGGCGATGAGTGGTGACCTGACGCCCGTCGCGGCGGCGGACCTGAGGGGATCGGGGGCGTTGAGCCATGCCCTGCTCGCGCTGAACAACGCTCATGCCGTGGAACTCTCCTGGCTGGAGCCTGATCGGCTTTGGCATCTGGTGGCGGAGGCGTTCGTGGCGAAGCGAATCGGGGACGCTGACGCCCTGCTGCTGGCGTTCGACCAGGACGCCGACTACGACGGCCCGAATTTCCTGTGGTTCCGCTCTCGTTATCGGCGCTTCGTGTACGTGGATCGGATCGTTGTCGCCTCTCACGCCCGCGGACGCGGCCATGCACGGCGGCTGTACGTCGACCTGTTCGAGCAGGCCCTTCAAGCCGGGCACGATCGGGTCGTCTGCGAGGTCAACTCCAACCCTCCCAATCCTGCGTCGGACGCCTTCCACGCAGACCTTGGCTTCACCGAGGTCGGCACCGGCTCGCTGGACGGCGGCCGCAAGACGGTGAGCTACCTGGCGCGCCAACTCACGCAAACGACTGCGCCAGGGAATGTGTAAGTCCGCACTTCACCAGCCAGGAGCTGGCGCGCTGAAAGCCATGGGATGCCCCGCGGCGGTCCTGCCCTTTCAGGCCGTTCCGCTGTGCGTGTGGCCGTCGTGCTCCGCGTGCGGGCTGCCGCCGCCGCCCATATGCCGCAGCATGTCCGGGCCGCCGGTCCGTAGGAAGCGCCAGACCAGCACCGCGGCGATGATCATGAAGCCGAGGTTGAGCCACGTCGTGTAGTTCCAGGAGAAGCCCAGGTCGGCCACATGCGCCGCGCGCGTGCTCGGAACCAGTCCGGCGGCGCCGAACGCCAGTTCGACGACATAGCCGGCGAGCGCCATGGCGGCGTAGAACAGCACGAACAGGATGGCCGCCACCTTCAGCCCGTAATAGCGGCGATAGATGTCGAGGATCGGCAGGATGATCAGGTCGGCGAAGATGAAGGAGATCACGCCACCGAAGCTCGCGCCCCCGTTCCACAGCACCGCCGCCAACGGCACGTTTCCGACCGAGCAGACGAACGAGGCGACTGCCACCAACGGCCCCAACAGTGGACCGACGAGCTTGGCGAGCACGGGGTGATCGGTGAAGAACACCGCGGCCCATACTGAGTTCGGGACCCACGCAGCCAAGGCGCCGGCGATCAGAAATCCCAGGAGCAGGTCCACCCAGACCGACGCCCAATCCATCACGAAGTAGTGGGAGGTGGCGGTGAAACCCTTGGGGGAAAACAGCCGCTTGAGGAGCGGTCCTTCGGTGACGGCCATGTCCATATCCGCATGGCCTTCCATGCGCCCCGCGACGCCCTTCTCGGCCTGGGCCCTGGCCTCCTTAACCAGGCTTTCGCGCATGAAGAGACGCAGAAGGACCGAGAGGATGACGATCATCACTATCCCGCCGGCCCAGGTCGCTGCCGTAAACCGCCAGCCCAGCATCACCCAAAGCACGATGCCGAGTTCCAACACGAGATTGGTCGAGGCGAATTGGAAGGCCATGGCGGCGTTGAAATTGGCCCCCTTCCGGAACATCGACCGCGCGATGGCGACCGCGGCGTAGGAACATGACGAGGAGGCCGCGCCCAGCAGCGCCGCCTTGAGGAGCGACCTCGGACGGTCGTCCGGCAGGAGCTTGGCCATCTCGCCGTGCGAGACCACCGCTTGGATCGCCGCGGAGATCCCGAAGCCCAGGATCAACGGCCAGACCAGCAGCCATCCCATGGCGGCCGCCATCCGCAACGCTTGAAGGACGTGTTCCATCTGCGTCCAACGTGGACGGCGGTTCGCCGCTCCGCAATTCTGGAGAGCGTATGCCCGATCGCTATGGCGACATCTGTCGTCCGCTACGACACCTGACGACCGAGCAGTTCACGCAGCATGGCGGTGTTGTGGCGCGCACGCGCCGACTGCGCCTATTCCGTCGGAATAAAAAATGTAGATTGCTAAGCATTCTGTTCCAGGAGGAATCGCATGGCGGCGCAGGAAACGGACCTCCTGAGGTCGCGGCCACTCTGCACCGTCGAGATTCAATTGGAAGACGACGCCCCGGTGGCGCTTGGCCGCTCGCCCTGGCGCAATCGCCGGGTCAGCTACATCGCGGGTGGCGTGATCGATGGCGAACGGCTGCGCGGAGAAGTGCTCCCCGGCGGTGGTGACTGGTCCGAACTTGGCGCCGGGCCGGACGGCGCCGCCGTCACCCTGATCGACGTGCGCTCGATCTGGAAGACCCACGACGGCGGCCTGATCTACGTGACCTACGGCGGGCGGCTGGTCATCCCACCGGCCGCGCTGGCGGATTTCCGCGACCTTGCCAAAGTCGAGCAGTTGCCGGCCGACAGCTATTATTTCCGCATCCAGCCTACGTTCGAGACGGGGGACGACCGGTACGCATGGCTGAACGCCGTGGTGGCCGTCGGCGTCGGTCGCCGGACCGCACGGGGCGTACGCTATCGGATTGCAGCCCTTGACTAGCGTCGCGGCCGAAGGGGCCGTCCCCGTCGCCCAGGCGCCGTCGGCGGCCTACGCCTGGTACGTCGTGGCGATCCTGCTGCTGGCCTACACCCTGTCGTTCATCGACCGGATGATCCTCAGCCTGCTGGTGGGGCCGATCCGCGCCGACCTGGGCATTTCGGACACCCAGATGAGCCTGCTGATGGGGTTCGCCTTCGCGATATTCTACAGCGCGCTCGGGATTCCCCTGGGGTGGCTGGCCGACCGCGGCGGCCGGCGCGGCTTGATCGTCGCCGGCATAGCGGCCTGGAGCCTGATGACCGCCGCCTGCGCCCTGGCGCGAAACTACGCCGCCCTGTTCCTGGTCCGGATCGGCGTGGGGGTTGGCGAGGCCACGCTGTCGCCCGCGGCCTACTCCCTGCTGGGCGACTACTTCGCGCGGGACAAGCTGGGCCGCGCCATGGCCGTGTACTCCATCGGAGTTCCGCTAGGTTCGGGCGTCGCCCTGGTGGCCGGCTCACTGGTCGTGAAGTTCGTGACCGAGGGTCCGCCCGTCGTGCTGCCGGTCCTGGGAGTCCTGGCGCCCTGGCGTCTGACGTTCCTCTGTATCGGAACTCCCGGCCTGCTGGTTGCGGCGCTGGTGGCGATGACGGTCCGCGAACCCCGGCGGCTTGGCGCAACCGATGAGGTCGCGCCCGGCGAGTTCGTCGCCTTTCTTCGAGCGCACCCGACCGCGCTCCTGGCGCACTTCGGCGGCATGTCGCTAGTGGCGCTGGTGATGTACGGCGCGATGGCCTGGATTCCGCAGTTCCTGCATCGGACCTATGGCATGCCCGTCCCCCAGGCCGGACTGTGGTTCGGCGCCGCGACCGCCGTGTGCGGGAGCTGCGGACTGCTGATCGGCGGCTGGCTTGCCGACCATCTTTACCGCCGGGGTTACAAGGACGCTCACCTCAGGGTGATCCGCCTGAATGCCTTGCTCCTCCTGCCGCTGTTCGTGGGGATGGCCCTGGCCCCGACGGAGCCCCTGGCGCTGGCCCTCATGATCGCTGGAATGTTGCTGGGCACCATCCACGGCGGCGTCGCAGGCGCGGCCTTGCAGATGATCGCGCCGAACCGGCTGCGGGCGCGGATCGTGGCGCTGTACTTCCTGGCCGCCAACCTGATCGGGCTGGGGCTCGGTCCCACCGCCATCGCCCTGGTCACCGACAAAGTCTTCCACGACGACGCCGCGCTGCGCTACGGCCTGGCGATCGTCACCGCGGTGGCGCTGCCGGTTTCGGCGTTGATCCTGACGCTCGGCCTGAAGCCCTTCGCCCGGGCGGTCGAGGCCTCCGAGCGCCGCCTGCCCGCCGCCGCCTGAAGGTGTCCGCGCGCCGAAGCGCTCGCGCTGGGTGTCGGCGCGCCGAATGCACGCCTGAATACTTAGTAATCTATCTATTTCCGGTGTAGCTTGTCGGCTTCGAAGCAGATCTCACGCCCACGATGAGATCGCTGGGGAGGCTGCAAATGACCAAGCATCTAGCCTATGGCGTCTCGCGCCTTGCGCTGAGCGTCGCGATTTTCGCCGCCGGCCATGCCGCCGCGCAGACGAAGCCCGCCGAGATCTCGGAACTCGTCGTCACCGCCCAACGGGTCGAGGAAAACATCCAGAAGGTGCCGATCGCGGTCACTGCGTTTTCCGCCGCCACGCTTGAACGCCAGTCCATTGAGAACCTGCAGGACATCGCCCTTCGGACGCCCGGCTTCAGCGCCGGCGCGGTGGACCCGATCCAGTCCAACCTGGCCATCCGCGGCATCGGCTCGGCCTTCGGGATCAGCCAGAACGCCGGCGGGGACGCCTCGGTCGTCGTGTTCGTCGACGGGGTCTACGCCGGTCGCGGCGGCACGCCTGACATCGACGCGCTCAACCTGGAGCGCATCGAGGTGCTACGCGGCCCGCAGGGCACGCTGTTCGGAAAGAACACCGTCGGCGGCCTGATCCAATACGTGACCCGCAAGCCGCAGAACGAGACCTCGCTGCGGATCGAGGGCGAGCTTGGCAACTACAACCGCCGCGTGATCAATGCGCGCGGCAACACGCCGATCTCCGACAAGGTTTTCCTGTCGCTCGGGGCCTCGCTGAAGCTGCACGATGGTTACGAGTTCAACGAGACGACCCATCACGACGTCGACAACGAAGACCTGAAGACGGTGACGGCGGCGCTCCGCCTGCTGCCGAGCGACAACCTCGACATCGTGCTCGCCACGGATTTCACCATGCAGGACCAGAGGGGCAATCCCCGGCACAATATCTGTGACCCCACCTTCGCGGGCGGGATCCACTGCGTCGGCATCAACCCGGATCCGCGCGTGGTCGACGCCTTCACCGACGGCTACCTGCGCCGCTGGCTGCAGACCTACCGGGGCGAGGTGAACTGGACGACGCCCATCGGCGTCGTGACCTCGATCACCGCCTACCGCAATGTGACGCTCAACTTCAAGACGCCGTTCTTCTCCAACCCGGTGAACCCGCCCAACGAGATCGAATCGACGGAGACCGACCACGAGAAGGACAAGCAGTTCAGCCAGGAGGTCCGGCTGGCCTTTGGCGGCTTCGACAACCGGCTGAAGGGGCAGGTTGGCGCGTACTACCTCAACGAAGACAACGACCGCACCGAGATCCTGCAGCAGGACTTCCCGGCGCCCTCGATCACCGGCGTGGCGACCTATCCGCAGAGGGTCAAGGGCCGCAGCTGGGCGGTCTTCGGACAGGCCAGCTTCGCGATTACCGACACCCTGACCGCAACGGCCGGCCTGCGCCAGACCTGGGAAAAGAAGGACGGCCATTTCATCGGCCAGAAGGTGTCCGGCCCCGGCCTCCCGCCGCCGCTCGTCGCCAACTACGACGTCACTGGCTCCAAGTCCTGGAACGCCCTGACGCCGCGCTACGCCTTGGACTGGCAGGCGACGAAGGGCGCGCTGGTCTACGTGTCGGCGACGCGCGGCTTCAAGAGCGGCGGCTTCCAGGGCATCGCTGGTTCGGCGCTGAGCCAGGCGACGCCCTATGATCCGGAATACGCCTGGAGCTACGAGGGCGGCGCCAAGACCCAGTGGCTGGACAATCGGCTGCGCCTGAATCTCTCCGTGTTCCAGACCGACTACAAGGACCTCCAGGTCTCCTCGCTGGTCCCGCTGTGCTGCGTGGTGGTCGGAAACGCGGCGACGGCCAGGATCAGGGGCGCCGAGCTGGAGTGGGTGATCGCCCCGGTCGAAGGCCTGGAAATCGACGGCAGCTACGCAAGGCTCGACGCGAAGTTCACCAGCTTCGCCAACGGCGCGACAGCCAATTACACCGGCAACGTCCTGCCGCGTTCGCCGAAGGACAAGGTGCATCTCGGCGCGCAATACAGCTTCGACATGCAAGGCTGGGGCCTGCTCGGCCGCGTCGATTACACCAACCAGTCGAAGATGTATTTCGACGCCTCCAACATCTCCACGCAGAAGCAGGAAGGCTATATCGACGTCGACGCCCGGGTGTCGATCACCTCGCCCGACAAGCGTTGGGAGCTCGCGGCGTGGGGCAAGAACCTGACCGACGAGCTGGTGGCGACCTACGTCACCGCGTTTGCGCCCTACCACCAGGTGCTCGTGCCGTATGCGCCGCCGAGGACCTACGGCGTGACCCTGATCTGGAGGATGTAGCCAGCCTCAGCGGGGGCCGCCCTGCCCCCCGGGGGCGGCCTTTTCGGACGGCTTGCGGACAGGCTCGATCAGCGTCCCTGCGGCCGCGGCGCGCTCAGGAAGTCCTGGGCGCTGAAACCCTCCGGCGCGGCCACCTCGACGATGGGCTCTTCGCGGTTGTCGAACTCCATTCGGAGCGCCCGGGTGATGACGGCGTGCATGGCGTAGAGCGTCGTGATGTAGGTGAATTCGAAGATCTGCTCGTCGCTCCAGAAGGTCTTCAGCTTGTCGAAGACCTCCAGCGGCGTGCGTCCGTCGGCCTGGGTCAGGCAGTCGGCGTAAGCCAGCACCGCCCGCTCCTGGTCGTCAAAGGCGTCGGAAACCGTCCAATGGGCGATCGCCGCGATCTTCTCCTCCGAGACGCCCAGGCCCCGCAGGGACTTGCAGTGCTGGGAGAACACGAACTGGCTGCCCTTCACCCACCCGGCGCGGGTCTGGCCGAGTTCGCGCAGCACCGGATCGATCTTGCGATCGGGATGGCGGTAGACCGCGAAACCGTCGACCGCGTGCTGGAAGATGTCGGGCGCCAGGGCGAAGACCGTCCACCAGTCCCCGGGCGTGCCCGTGGCCGTGCCCGGGCTCGCCACCGGGTCGCGGTCCGGTCCGAACAGCCGATCATAGTAGCGGGTGACGACCTCGGCCTTGACCTCGGAGCGCGGGACTTGTCGCAGGACGGGCATGCTGGACTCCAGGGGATTGGGCTCAGGCGTACTTGCGGAATTCCGCGACGCCCGCGGAGTCGAAATATTCGTCGAGGCGGGTGATCTTCCCGTCCTTCACCGCGCAGACAATGCAGGCCGGCAGCTCGACGCGGACACCGTCGTGCTTGCGGACGCCGCTGAGCACATGCTGCTGCACGAAGCCGGTGGGAAAGACCTCGACGCGCCGGTCGCCGTAAACCCGGTCGAGGATCCGCGTGACCATGCCCTTGAGGGTCTTCGCGTTGTCGGCTGGGGCTTGCTCTTGCCGGTCGGTGTTGTGCCAGATCCTGGCGTCGGGGGCGTAGCAGGCCACCAGCCCGTCCACATCACCAGCTTCGACACAGTCGAAGAAGCGTTTGGCGAGGGCGCGCATCGCGGCGTCGTCTGACATGTCTAGGTCTCCTTGGGTTGAGCGTCAGGCCTCGGGACGGCGAGCTGCCGGCCCCGCATGACGTGCGGAAAAGCCTCAGCGCGCCACGGCGACGTTCATGCGCTTGGCGCCGTTCGCGGCGACCAGGCTTTCGATGTCGTCTCCGGGATAGTCCGGATCGGCGGACTCGCCGAAGGCGGCCAGCATCTCGGCGACCTGCGCCTCAGCCATCGCCTTCCACTCCGGATGGGTGAAGATGAAGAACTCGTCCCGCTCGATGGCGCGCACCACCCGTTGCCCGATCTTGTCCGGCGACATGCCCCCGGCCAGCACCGAGGTCATGTTCTGGGCTGTCTGCGCCGCCGCGCCCTGCTCGGACGCGCCCGGCCGCAGGCGTTGGGTGGTCTCAACGATCCTGGTCGCCGACATCCCGGGACACAGGACCGAGATGCCGACTTCGGTGTCGGCCAACTCGTTGCGCAGGGCCGTGGCGATGCCCAGGGTGGCGAATTTCGAGCTGATGTAGGCGACCGAGATCGGGGGCGGCACAATGGCGACCATGGAGGACGTCAGCGCGAGGTGGCAGGGGCCGCCCATGGCCTTCATGGCGCCCAAGAACGTTCGGCAGGCGTAGAGGTGGGCATGGGCGTTGACCGCGTAGGCCCAGCGCCAGACCTCCGGGTCGTAGGTCTCGAACTTTCCGGAACCGCCGCCGACGCCGGCGTTGCTGAACAGGATCCTCACCTCGCCGAACCCGGCCGCGGCTTCGCCCGCGCGCGCCCAGTCGGCTTCCTCGGCCACGTTCAGTTGCAGTCCGAGCGCGTCGACTCCCGCGGCGCGCAGGTCAGCGGCGGCGGCCTCGATGCGGGCCTTGTCGATGTCGGCCAGGATCAGGCGGGCGCCCCTGGCGCCAAGCGCCCTGGCGGTGGCCAGGCCTATGCCGCTCCCGCCGCCGGTCACGAAGGCGGTCTTGCCTTTGAGCTCCTTCATCGCGCGGCCTCCTGCATGATGGCTTCGGTGTCACGCACGACGACCCGTGAGACCGCGACGTAGCCGACCGCCGCCAGGACGGCGACCGGCGCAAGGCAGAGCAAGGCGATCCGCAGCGGCTCGGCGACCTTGGCGACGGCGAGCGCGTCGCTCACCATCCCGATGGCCAGGGGGCCGCCGCCGAGACCCACAATGTTGAATGCGAGCAGCAGCAGCGCGGTCGCCGTGGCGCGGGCGGCGACCGGCGACAGGTTCTGAACTATGGCCAGCGCCGGAGCGACGTAGATTGTGCAGCAGATCATCGGCGCCAGCATCAGGACGAGCGACGTCTGCCAGGAGTGCGCCAGCAAGGCGAACGCGAGGCTCGGCGCGACCAGCAGCATGGCGAGACCCGGGACATAGGCGTAGGCCTTGAGGCTGCGCTTGCCGGCGCTGTTGACCAGCGCCCCGCCGCCGACGATGCCGACCCCCATGCAGAGACCCGCCGCCGGTCCGAACCAGCGCGCGACCTCGGCCAATGGCATGTGCTGGACGCGCATCAGATAGGCCGGGATCCAGTTCAGCATCCCGTAGCTCACAAAGGCGGAGAGGCCGCTGGCGAGGAGCAGCCAGCGCAAGGTCGGGCGCGACAGGAACAGTCGCACCGTGGGGCCGAGGCGACCGGCGGGCGCGCCGGGCGCCCGGCTTGGGTCGAGGCCCCCGCGCTCCGGCTCCCGAACGACCGCGGCCAGGAGCAGGGCCGCAAGGGCGCCCAGCGACGCCACTCCGACGAAGGCGCCGCGCCAGCCGAATTGACCCGCGGCCCAGCCCCCAAGGCTGGCGCCGAGGAAGACGCCGAGCGGCCCGTTGGCGGTGAACAGTCCGATGACCGCCGGCCGCTTCTCCGGCGGATAGTAGTCGGCCAGGATCGACAGCGAGGGCGCGGTGCCTCCGGCCTCGCCGACACCCACGCCGACCCGGGCGATGGCGAGCTGCCAGAACGAGGTCGCAAAGCCGCAAGCGCCGGTGAACAGGCTCCAGAGAAGACAGGCGCCGGCGACAAGCCGGACGCGGTGTGTCCGGTCCGCCAGCATCGCGGCGGGTACGCCCAGCAACGCGTAAAACAGCGCAAAGCTGAGGCCGGTCAGCAGGCCGAACTGGGTGTCGCTGAAATGCAGCTCGCGCCGGATCGGTTCGACCAGCACCGATAGGATCTGGCGGTCGACGAAATTCACCGTTCCGACCGCGGTCAGCACGACCAGCGCCAAGGTCCGCTCGGGACGTGCGGCCACCACACCAGATGGGCTGAGGACCGCCGCCCTTGCCTGTTGCATCTTACTCCCTGCTGACGCTGTCCTGCGTCTTGTGGGCACGGTAGGTCGGCGCCCGAATGTGTCAACTAAGTTTACGGTTCGGCTCGTCGCCAAGCCCCTTGGCGACGAGCCGGTCTAGCTCTCCGCGCTCCTGAGCATGTTCTCGCCGAACAGGTTGGACCACTCCTCGGAGGTCAGCCTCGGGCGCAGGCTCGAAAGGTTCGGCGCGTTCTTGACCTCTGTGCCGCGCATCACCGCCGGCCGCTCGCCCACGGCGGCGAACCAACGGCCGATGTTGGGACAGGCTTCGAGGCTCATGGCGATGGCCCGGGTCGCACGGACCCACGGCCACGCCGCCATGTCCGCGATCGAATATTCCTCGGCCAGGAAGTCCGCCTCGCCGAGCCGCCGCTCCAGCACCGCGATCAGGCGGCGGGCCTCGTTGACGTAGCGCGCGACCCCGTACTCCTGGCCCTCCGGCGCATAGCGGACGAAGTGGTGCGCCTGGCCGTGCATGGGCCCAAGGCCGGCCATCTGCCACATCAGCCACTGCTGGGCGAGCGAGCGTCGGCGAAGATCGGCGGGCATGAACGCGCCGCCGGCCTTCTCGGAGAGATAGAGCAGGATGGCGCCGGATTCGAAGACCGCGAAGGGCGCGCCGCCGAAGGCCGGCTCGTGGTCGACGATGGCCGGCAGGCGGCCGTTCGGATTGATCCGGCGATAGGCCGGCGTCAGCTGGTCGCCCTTGAGCATGTCATAGGGGATCAGGCGATAGGCGAGGCGAAGCTCCTCCAGCATGATCGTCACCTTGTGACCGTTGGGCGTCGGCACGAAGTGGACGTCGATCATGGAATTCCCCAAGCGGCGGAGGGTGGCCACGCAGTCGCCGGGCCCGCCGCCGCCGCCGCTCCAGCGTTAGAACCTCATGCCCGCCTCGATCGCGACATTGCGGGTTTCCTCGAGATAGAGGATCGCGCGCGGGCTGGCGGTGATCGGGAAGGGCAGGTTGAAGGCGCTGCCGGTCGTCAGCTCGTTGGTCAGGTTCTTGCCGACCAGGGCGATGTGCCACTGCTCGCTGCTGGGACCATACTGGATGCGGGCGTCGACCTTGGCGTAGCCCTTTTGCAGCCCGAACAAGGGGCTCTCGTTGTCGGAGTCGAAGTACTTCGACCGTCCGGACACGGCGACGGTCGTATCGACCACATAGTCGTTCGCCAGTTCCAGGCGGTAGTGGCCCTGCGTGGTGAAGCTGAACTTCGAGCTGTAGGGCAGCGGAGCGCCGGCGATGTTGTTGGCGGCGCTGCTGGCCGGCACGGCGGGATTGCACTGCGCCAGCGTCTGGGTCGCCAGGCAGCCGGCCCCCGGATAGTCGTCGTATTTGGCGTCCTGGTAGGCGGCGGCGGCGGTGAAATCGAGGTTCTTGACGGGGTACCAGGCCGCCGAGCCCTCGACCCCCTTCGAACTGGCGCTGGCGGCGTTGCCGGTCACGTAGACCTGCAGAGCCGAATTGTAGAACGAGACCTGAAGGTTCTTGAACTTGGTGTCGTAGACCGAAACGTTCAGAACGAGCTTGCCGTCGGCGAGCGTGGATTTGACCCCCGCCTCGTAGTTCTCCGACTTCTCGGGCCGATAGGCGAAGGTGGCGTTGGTCGTGCCGTAGGTGTTGGAGACGAAGCCGCCGGACTTCGAACCTCGGCCATAGGTCGCGTAGAGCATCACGTGCGGCGCGACGTCGTACTGCACGGTGGCGGACGGATCGACGTTGTCTTCGCCCTTGATGTTGCCGACCGCGACGGTGTTGACCGGGCGAAGGGCAAAGGGTCCGGACCGCAGCCGGCCGTAGAAGATGGCCCGCTTGTCGGTGTTGGTGTAGCGAAGACTGCCCACCAGCCGCAGCGCGTCGGTGACGTGGTAGGTGCCCTGGCCGAACACGGAATAGGATTGGGCGCGCTGCCGGAAGTCGGTCTCCAGCAGGCCCTGATAGACCAGCACGCCGGGGATGTTGATGTTGAACCCGCCGAGCTGGGTCAACTGGTAGAGCGAGGTGTCGTAGTAGGCGCCCACGATATATTCGAACGTCCGGCCGGTGGGTGACAGGAGCCGAAGTTCCTGGGACCACTGACGGAAGTGTTCCGGATAGCTGTTGTAGACGCTGTTGGTCGTAAAGCCGCCGGTCGGCAGCGCCTGGTCGAAGTTGTTGACGATATTGGAGCGGAAAAAGGAATAGCCGGTCACTGAGGTGAGGGTGAAGTCGCCCAGGGCCAGGTTGCCGGTGCCGGAGAGCATCCACGAAGTGGCTTTTGTGCCCTCCCGGCCGAGCGGATTTTGCGTGCTGTAGCGCACATCGTGCGGCTGCTGGCCCGTCGTCAGTGGGCTCGACACGTTGGATCCGCCGACAACTTCGCGGTTCCCGTAGTCGACCTTCAGCGTGTAGTCGAAATCGCCGGTCGGCGCATACCGCAGCGTCAGGCGGGCGAGCTGCATGCGGTTCGCCGGTTCCTCGTTGCCGTTCGCCAGGTTCTTGATGTAGCCGTCCTCATCGACGATCTTCACGGCCAGCCGGGCGCCCAGGTGCTCGGTCACCGGGCCGGACAGGAAGCCCGAGGCCTCGTATCCCTTGAGATCGAAGTTGTAGACGCCGGTCGCCGAGCCCTGGAAGGTCGAGGTCGGCCCGGCGGAAACGATGCTGACGGCCCCGGCCGCCGTGTTCTTGCCGAACAAGGCGCCCTGCGGGCCACGGAGCACCTCGACCCGCTCCACGTCGAAGAGCGGCGACTGCGCCTGGCGGTTTCGGCCCGCGTAGATCCCGTCGATGTACAGGCTCACCGCCTGATCGAACGAGAAGTTGGAGGGGGGCGACCCGAACCCGCGAATGTAGATCGTGTCGTTGCCGGCCGTCGTCTCGACGGTGACGTTCGGCGTGAACTTCACCATCTGCTTGAAGTCGACGGTGTTGAAGGCCGCCAGCTTGGCGCCCGACACGACCTCCATCGAGATCGGCACATCCTGCAGCTTTTCGACGCGCTTCTGCGCCGTCACGACGACTTCGCCGAGCGTGCCGTTGGCGGCGTCCTGTGCGGCAGCCGCGCTCGCCAGCGCGCTCACCAACATGGTCGTTGAAAATAGAATGCGGCCGATCATCGCCGTCTCCCCCCGGGTTTCCTATGGTTTGCGTTCTGTTGGTCGAACGTTGTCGTGAGCCTGCGCTTGTCCCCGATTAGTGTCAATTTAGTTGACGTTCACCCCCACCCGCGCGCTCGGACAGACGCCGGCTTCGGCCGCTGGAAAGGCCTGCGTCGGGGCGTCGGTGGGTGACCAGCGACAACCCCGGCGTTGGCGCAATGCGAGCTTCGACTGGCGCTGCGCGGGCCACGAGCTGCAGCCCAGGAGGCCCGCCGCCGCACAGTCCTTTCGAACCATCCGCCGCGGACCAACGCCATCATTAGATTACTAAGGGTTTCTGTCAATCAGCGGCGATTTCGGAGAATCCCGGGCAAATTCAAACCTGATTTGGCGGTCGGCTATTTCGCGGGCTCGAGCGCCTTGACGTCGTTCTCGGCCAGCATCGTCTCGACCTTCAGCACCACGTTCTGAGCCCGCGTTCCGTCGGCGCGCACGGCCTCGTGGGCGACGTCGGAGGCGTCGAAGGTCTTTGTCCAGGCGGCGAACTCGAGACAGACGCCGTCGGGATCAAAGAAATAGACCGAGCGCACGAACACGTCGTCGTTCAGCTGGTCGCTGTTCTGGGTGGGCGAGTTGTCGTGGTTCAGGATCTTGGTGACCTGCACGCCCTTGGCCTTCAGCCGATCGTAGTATTCGTCGAATTTCTCGGCGGGCACATTGAAGGCGATGTGATTCATCGATCCGTGCGCCGACGTGAAGTCGCCTTGGGTGGGCAAGGCCGCGGGGGCCGAGACGCCCGGCATCGCTTCGCGCCCTTGCGGGAACCAGAAGAACGCCAACGAGTCACCGTTGCCGATGTCGAAGAAGAAGTGCTGGCCCCGGCCGCCCGGCAGGTCGATCGTCTTGACCAGCGGCATGCCGAGGACGTCGCGGTAGAACTCCACCGTGCGGGCCATGTCCTTGCACACCAAGGCCAGGTGGTTGACGCCGCAGATCTCGAAATCGGGATTCGTCGGTTTCGGCATGACATCCTCCTTACGGCTCGTCGGGGCTGCGCCCGATCTTAAGCTCAGGACGGCAGTAAATCCCCGCGCCGCAGTTTCGTCAATTTCCTTGACGCTTGGGGAGAGGTGCGACGCGGCGGTCCGCGCTGGACTGGACCATAGTCCCTTAGGATACTAACTATCTGCCGGTGTCTGCGCATCCCGACATCATCGACGCCCTGAAGGCGCGGGGCTTCCTGCCTGCGGACGCCGAGCCGAGACTGGAGCCATTGAGCGGCGGCGTGTCGAGCGACGTCTTCCGCCTGGAGACGGTCAACGGCCCTGTCTGCGTCAAGCGGGCGCTCGCAAAGCTCCGCGTCGATGCCGATTGGCGCGCGCCGGTGGAGCGCTCTCACGTGGAGGCCGAATGGCTCCGCGCGGCGCGGCCCCTGGTGGGCGCAGCCGTGCCGGAGGTCCTGCTCGAACTCGAAGCCGCGAATCTTTTCGTCATGAGCTTCTACGCGCCGGAGACTCACCGAATCTGGAAGGCGGAGCTCGCCGCCGGGCGCACGGACCCCGTCTTCGCCAGCCGCGTGGGCGCGTTGATCGCCAAGGTCCACGCCGGTTGTGCGGGCTCGCAGGCCCTGGCCGGGCGATTTGCGACGACGGCGCTCTTCGAAGACCTGCGGCTCGCGCCCTTCCTGCGCCATGCGGCCGTGGTTCATCCGGAGCTAGCGCCGCGGCTGGTCGCCCTGGCCGACCGCACCGCCGCGACGCGGATCACCCTGGTTCACGGGGACGTCAGCCCCAAGAACATCCTCCACGGGCCGGAGGGTCCCGTTCTGCTGGACGCCGAATGCGCCTGGTATGGCGACCCGGCGTTCGACCTGGCGTTCTGCTCGGCGCACCTACTCTTGAAGACGGTCTGGCGGCCGGCGTTCGCCGCGGATTTCCTGCGCGATGCAGCGGCGGTTCGCGACGCCTATCTGGCCGGGGTCGACTGGGAGCCGGCCGCCGAGGTGGACGCGCGCGCGGCGCAGCTGACCGCGGCGATCCTGCTGGCGCGTGTCGACGGCAAGTCGCCCGCCGACTATCTGCAAACTCTGGAGGATCGCGGGTTCGTCCGCGAGACTGCGAAACGGCTTATCGCCGGCGATATGTCGTCGATGCCGGTGCTGTTGGCGGCTTGGAACGAGGGCCTTGCGACGCGATGAAGACGACTATTACCGCCGTCCGCGCGCGCCAGATCTGGGATTCACGGGGCCGGCCCACGGTCGAGGCGGAGCTCACCCTCGCCGGAGGGGCCTTCGGGCGGGCCCTGGCGCCGGCGGGCGCATCGCGCGGGGCGCATGAGGCGATCGACCTGCGCGATGGCGGCCCTCGCTTCGGCGGCTGGGGAGTCGATCGGGCCGTGGCGGCGGTCAACGGCGAAATCGCCCGGCTGCTCGTCGGCCGCGACTGTGCCGATCAGGTGGGGCTCGATCGCGCCATGACCGACGCCGACGGCGCCGAGAACCTCTCCCGCTTCGGCGGCAATGCGACGGTCGCGGTGTCGCTGGCCGCGCTTCACGCGACCGCGGCGGCGGCCCGGCTGCCTCTGTGGGCGCTGCTTGCCGAGGGCCGCAAGCCGCGCCTGCCGCTTCCGGAGGTGCAGATCTTCGGCGGCGGCGCCCATGCCGGCCGACGGACCGACGTGCAGGACTTCATGATCATGGCGCCGCGCGCGCAGAGCGTCCGCCACGCGCTCGAGATCACCGCCGACGTGTTTCGAGCGGCGGGTGGTCTGATGGCCGACAGCGGCCGGCTGGCCGGGGCGGCGGACGAAGGTGGCTGGTGGCCGATGTTCGAGTCGAACGAGGCGGCTCTCGGCGACTTGACGCGCGCGATCGAGCTGGCGGGCTACCGGCCGGGCGAGGACGTCTTCATTTCGCTCGACGTGGCCGCCAATGAACTGCACGCCGAGGGTCGCTATCGGCTCGGACTCGACGGCGCCGACCTCTCCAGCGGCGAAATGGTCGAGCGGGTGGCGCAGTGGGTGGTTCGTTACCCGATCCTGTCCATCGAGGATCCGGTCGCGCAGGACGATCTGGAGGGCTTTGCCCTGGCCACCGCCAGGTTCGGCGATAAGGTCCAGCTGATCGGCGACGACATCCTGGTGACCAACGCCGAGAGGGTGCGACGCGCGGCGGCCGCCGGCGCCGGCAACGCGGTTCTGGTGAAGGTCAACCAGGCTGGCGTGGTCACCCGGGCCAAGGCGGCGCTCGACGCGGCCAAGGCGCTCGGCTGGGGCGCCATCGTCTCGGCGCGCTCCGGCGAGACCGAGGACGTCAGCATCGCGCACCTGGCCACCGGCTGGGACGCAGGACAGATCAAAGTCGGCAGCTTCGCGCGCTCGGAGCGTATGGCGAAGTGGAACGAGCTGTTGAGGATCGAGGAGGCAATGGGCGAAGACGCGGAGTTCGCCGGAGCGTCGGCCTTCGCGGCATCGGTGGCGGCAGGCCTGACGTGAAGGCCGTCTTGCACTACCGGGCGAGCACCGGGTTCCGCTCGGCGCTCGATCGCCACGCCGCGGCCTCGAACAACCAGGCGGTGGTGGTGGACGAGACCGACGACCCCGGCTTCGCCCGCGAGATCGCCGACGCAGACGTGCTGTTGCACGTGCTGAAGCCGGTGACGCCGGCGACGATCGCCGCCGGGCCGCGCCTCAGGCTGATCCAGAAGCTGGGCGTCGGCGTGAACACCATCGACCTGGAGGCGGCCAAGGCGGCCGGCGTCGCCGTCGCCAACATGCCGGGGACCAACAGCCAGGCGGTGGCGGAGATGGCCCTCGCGCTCATGCTGGCCGTACTGCGCCGCCTCTCCTACCTCGACCCGCTGACCCGCCGCGGCGGGGGCTGGGCGCCGGAACCGGACCTGATCGACGGGGTCGGGGAGATCGCCGGACGCACGGTGGGCTTCGTCGGCTATGGCGCCTCGGCCTCGCGCCTGGGCGGCGCGCTGCAGGCTCTGGGCGCGGAAGTGATCTACACCGCCAACAGCGCCAAGCCCGATGCGCCGGGGCGGTTCGTGACGCTCGCAGAACTACTGGCGCAGGCCGACATCGTCTCGCTGCATCTTCCCCTGACCGCCGAGACGCGGGGGCTGATCGACGCACGCGCGCTCGCCGCGATGCGGCCGGGGGCGATCCTGATCAACACCGCGCGCGGCGGCCTGGTGGACGAGGCGGCCCTGGTCGCGGCGCTGCAGTCGGGCCGCCTGCGCGGCGCGGGGCTGGACGTCTTCGCCGAGGAGCCCGTCGACCCGGCTAATCCGCTGCTCGCCCTGCCGAACGTGGTCCTGGCGCCGCATATGGCGTGGCTGACGCCGGAGACGCTGGAGCGCAGCCTGGCCGCCGCCTTCGAAAACTGCCGCCGCCTCGCCACCGGCGAGCCGCTGCTCAACCGGATCGTCTGATGGCCGTCTCCCGTCCCGCCGTGGTGTTCGCCTCCGGGCAGCTCCTGACCGACGAGGTCTGGGCGCCGCAGGTCGCGGCCCTGTCGGCCGACTATGACCTGCGGATGTCCGATCACGGCCGCGACGACACGATCGCCGGCATGGCTGCGCGACTGCTGGAAGGCGCCCCGCCACGGTTTCATCTGGCCGCCCACGCCATGGGCGGGTTCACCGCTTTCGAGGTGATGCGGCAGGCGCCGCAGCGGGTGATCAGCCTGGTGCTGATCGCCACCCTCGCGCCAAACGATGGGCCGGCCCAGACCGAGCGGCGGCAGGGCTACATCCGGCTGGTCGAAGACGGACGATTCGACGAGGTGGTCGAGGAGCGCATCCCGATCCTGGTGCATCCGGCGCGGCGTGAGGACGGCCCGTTGCTGGCCGTGGTCAGGCGCATGGCCAGGGAGACCGGGGCGCCGCGCTTCCTTTGCCAGCAGCGCGCGATCATGAGCCGGGCCGACAGCCGGCCGTCGCTGGCCGCCATCGCCGTCCCGACCCTGCTGATCCGCGGCGCCCAGGACGGGATCACCACCGAGGCCCACCAGGCCGAGATCCTGGCGGGCGTCGCCGGCTCCAGGCTGGTTGTCGTCGAGGACTGCGGCCACCTGCCGACGCTGGAGAAGCCGTTGACCACCAATCGGCTGCTGTCCGACTGGCTGGCGCCGGCCTAGGCCACGCCCAGTTCCGCGCGGACGATGGCCGCGCCGTCCGCCATGGCCTTCAACTTTCCGAACGCGACCTCGCGGCTCTGGTATTTCATGCCGCAATCCGGCGCGATGATCAGGCGCTCGGCGTCGATGTAAGGCAGCGCCCGCCGGATCCGCGCGGCCACCGTCTCGGCGCTTTCCACGCCAGGGTCGTTCAGGTCGATCACCCCGTACATGATGTATTTGCTGGGCAGCTCGAGCAGGATCGACGGGTCGAGGTTGGGCTGCGCGGCCTCGATGGAGATGATGTCCACGTCCGACGCCTCCAGCTCTTCGAGGAAGGCGTAGCCGCCGGGCTTGGCCGCACCCTTGTGCACGTGGGCGTAGCCGAAGCAGATGTGCAGCGCCGTCAGCCCGCCGACATCCTTCACCGCCCGGTTGATGGCGTCGATGGCGAAGGCGCGGGCCTCGTTGGCCTTCGCCTGCAGATAAGGTTCGTCAAGCTGGACGATGTCGACGCCGGCGGCGAACAGGTCGCGGGCTTCCGCATTCACGGCGTCGGCGTAGTCGAGCGCCAGCGAGCGGGCGTCAGGATAGTAGTCGTTCTGCGCCTGCTGGGTCATGGTGAAGGGCCCGGGAATGGTGATCTTCACCGGCCCGCCCGCCCGCGCCTTCAGGAAGGCGGCGTCCTGCGCCTCGATCGGACCGATCCGGCGAATCGGGCCCGCAACGCGCGGCACCGGGTTCATCGCCCCGGTGCGGTCCATGGCCATGCCCGGGGTATCGATGTCGATGCCCGCCAAGGCGGTCGCCAGCCGGTTGGAATAGCTCTCGCGGCGCATCTCGCCATCGCCGATGATGTCGATGCCGGCCAGCCTCTGGTCGCTGATCGCCACCAGCGTCGCGGCTTCCTGGGCGTCCGCCAGCTGCGGTTCCTTGATGCGCCAGAGCTCGGAAGCGCGGATTCGCGGCGGCAGCCGGCTCTTCAATCCGTCGCGATCGATCAGCCAGTCGGGTTGGGGATAGCTTCCGACGATCGTCGTGGGCAGCAGAGGCAGGCCGAGCAGCGACATTCGTTGACCATCCAGAAACTTAGTATTCTATCTAATTCCTAGGTAGGCGCCCGTATGCTGTCAACGGACGCGATTGCCGGGCGCGAGCAGGGGTGAAATTGTCGGGGGATGAGCCAGATCGAACTGTACGCCGACCCGACCAACAGCATCGGCTATCTCACGCGAATCGCCTTCCGGGCGTTCTCCCGGGCGCTCGAGGTCCGCACGGCGCCGCATGGCGTGTCCAGCGGCCAATGGCGGTTTCTGCGGGTGCTGTGGCGCGAGGATGGCCTGACCCAGCGCGAGCTCAGCCGACGGGTGGGCATGCGCGAACCTACGACCGTCATCGCGCTGAAAAGCCTCGAGCGCAGCGGTTTCGTCGTGCGGCGCAAGAGCGTCGAGGACCGGCGCAAGGCGCACGTTTTCCTGACCCCCGAGGCCAAGGCGCTGCAGCCGGTGCTCCTGCCCGCGGTCGCCGAGGTCAACGCCATCGCCCTGGCCGGCCTGTCCCCGTCCGAGATCGC
>NZ_JAQGIZ010000193.1 GCF_028290885.1 Phenylobacterium sp. | reverse complement strand
GGTCCAGGCCTTCATGTTGGTGCCCATCTGGAAGCTGGCGCGGGCGTCCCAGGCCTTCATCATGGCGTCCTGCGCCAGGTCGTCGGCCGCGGCCGGGTCGCCGCACAGGGTGCGCGCGAAGGCCCGCAGATGGGGGATCAGCTGCACCAGCTCGCGTTTGAAGCCCTCGTCGTCAGGGCCCGATCGGGAGGGACGGACCGCGGGTTCGCCCGACATCAGCCGTTCTCCACGGTCTTGCTGTCGGCGCGGCGCAGGATGTCCAGGAACTCATCCGGGACGTCCTCGTTGACCACTTCGTCGAACATCTGGCGCAGGCGAACACCGATGGCCTGCTGGCGAAGTCGGGCTTCGTCGAGCGCTGCGGACGGCTTTCGCGGGTCCGGTGAAGGTATGTTTTCGATCATATTGTCGGCATGCCGCTTTCGCGAAGGCCGCCCCCTCATAGCATCCTCGTCGCCCATCAACGCCCGGCTCCGCCCCGAGTTCCCGTGCCACAGCGCGCAAGATGCGGAAAACCCACCGTTTTGGGAACAAGTTCCCTGTTGTAGCGTTTTTACACCATGATGGGGATCGTCGGGGAAACGCCTCCGGCTGCCTCGTACGCGTCAACGCCTCAATACCCATGGGAGGGGTCAACCCTTGAGTCTGCTAGCCCGCCTCGCGCCTCACCTCCCCTATGTCCGGCGTTACGCCCGCGCCCTGACCGGCGACCAGACGACCGGCGACCACTACGTCCGCGTCGCGCTTGAGGCGCTGGCGGCCGGGGAACGCACCCTGGAGGCCAATCTGACGCCGAGGGTCGCGCTCTATCACGTGTTCCACGCCATCTGGTGCAGCTCCGGCGCCCAGCTGGAGGCCCCGCAGGACGAGGACTACGCCGGCGTCGACGACACCACGCGGCGGCTGATGCGCATCGCCCCGCGCTCGCGCCAAGCCTTCCTGCTGACCGCGCTGGAGGGCTTCACGCCCTCCGAGGCCGCCCAGATCCTCGACACCGACTTCGCCGAGGTCGAGCGGCTGATCGCCGAGGCCCAGGCCGAGATCGACGCGGAACTGGCCACAGACGTGCTGATCATCGAGGACGAGCCGGTCATCGCGGCCGACATCGAGGCCCTGGTGAAGGAGCTCGGCCACACCGTGGTGGACATCGCCGCCACCCGCACCGAGGCGGTGGACGCCGTCTCCCGCAAGACGCCGGGGCTGGTGCTGGCCGACATCCAGCTGGCCGACGGCTCGTCGGGCATCGACGCGGTGAAGGACATCCTGGCCCGTTTCAACGTGCCGGTGATCTTCATCACCGCCTTCCCCGAGCGCCTGCTGACCGGCGAGCGCCCTGAGCCGACCTTCCTGATCACCAAGCCGTTCCAGCCGGAGACGGTGAAGGCCGCCATCGGCCAGGCGCTGTTCTTCCATCCCCGCAAGGCCTCCAAGCAGGCGGCCTGAGGGCGGAACGGCCGAACAGGCCCCACGTTACGGCAAGGGCGTCGCGGCAGCCGCGGCGCCCTTTTTTCGTTCGAGGAGAGTTCCCCATGCTCGGTTGGGCCCTGGTGTTTGCGATCCTGGCGATCGTCGCGGGCGTCCTGGGCTTCGTCAGCCTGGCGGGCTTGGCGGCGACCATCGCCAAGGTGCTGTTCGTGGTCTTCCTGGTGCTGCTGGTCGCCAACTTCGCGGTCCGCGCGTTCCGCGGGCAGTCGGTGGACTAGGATCAAAGCTCTCCCTCCCCCGCTTTGCGGGTGAGGCAAGAAGAAGCCCGCCGTCGCGGGCGGCCTTGGCCGTCTGTGATGTCGCCGGCGCTAGGGGGCCTGCGGGGCGGTGTGGTCGGTTCCGGGTGGCGGGACCACCGCCGCTGGCTCCGGAGCGCTGAAGGCCTTGGCGGCGCTGGCGCGGCCGTTGTCGGAATTGGCCGACGCCAGGCTCGGCGCCTTCCAGGTCCAGGCGAGGAACAGCCCGATAGCCGCGAGCAAGGTGCTGAACACCAGAACCCAGACCATGTGCCGGCCGAAGCGGCCCTGACGCGCGCGCGTCGCGTTGAGCACGGGTCTCGGGGGATCGGCGGGTCTCGAGGAGTCGGACATGGAAGCCTCCCTTTACTGGGCCGGGATGTAGCTGAAGGGACCGGTGGTCGGGCGGCTGGAAACCTGGCTCGCAGGGTGGATCAAGGAGCCGATGAGGCCGCTGGCGAGCGCCAGGCCCAGCACCGCGCAGATCGCGGCCAGCCTGCGGCGCACCGCCTGCTGGCGATGGTTCGGAGTCTTCATCAGGATCGGACCACGCCGCGGAGCGAAGGCGGGCTGCATGAAGGTTCCCTGACGATGCGGTGGGGTGGAGTCCCCCATCAGCATGGAAACGTTTCTGCGCCTCGCGTGTTCCGACCGCACCGGCAGCTAACGGCCAAGCTGTCCAAAAAGGATTGATAAAACAGCAGGTTGTGAAGGCGCCGGCAGGACGTCCGCGGCCCGCCGAAAAAACCCTAAAAAAGTTGGCCCCCGTCCGGAACGCAATGGCGCCACGTGAGTTTCTAGACTTGCGGAGGCGGCGACGCCCCCCCCGACTTGAGACTGGCGAACATGCCAGTCTGCCGTCTCCGCACCCCTTTTCTCGATGATGCACACCTGGGCGGGTCCAAGGACCCGCCCTTCCTTTGCGTGGGCTGTTTTGCGCGGGTGTCAGCCCGGCGAAAGGTGCAGCACCACATCGACGCGGCGGCGCAGCGGCCGGGCTTGGCCGCCGGCGGTCAGGGAGCCGGCCTGGCCCGCGGCCTGGACCTTGAATTCGCCCGCCGGCAGGCCGGCCGCGGCGAGGGCGGCGGTCACCGACTGGGCGCGACGCTTGGAGAGCTCAAGGTTGGCGTCGGCGCCGCCGGCGCTGTCGGAGAGGCCCAGGACGTCGACGCCGGCCACCTTGCAGGGCCGGCCCTCGCGGGCGGCCGCGGCGATCACCGCGCGCCCTTCCTTGGTGACCTCGGCGGATTCCGCATCGAAGTAGACTTCCACGGTCTGGTCCGCGCAGCGCGGCGGGGCCTTCACGATCCGGTCGCGCCCGGTCTTCATCGCCGCGCAGCCGCCCAACCCCAGCGCCAGGATCATCGCAACGCTCGCCGTTCCACGCAGGGTCATCATCGAAAGCCCTTTCCAGCATGACAAAGGGCGGCCGGACAATCCGGCCGCCCTCGCCAGTATCACTTCGGCAGGTCCGCCTCAGCGAGGGCTGCCGTCTTCCCAGAAATAGCGGCCGGTGCCGGAGTCGTAATAATAGTACCGACCCGCGCGCTCGTCATAGTACTGGCGGTGGCCGCCGGCGGACGCGCCGCAGCCGCCCTGGTCGTGGCAACCCTTCACAGCGCCTGCCGCAGCGCCCACCGCGCCGCCGATCAGGGCGCCGGTCGCGGCGTTGCCGGAGCCGGTGTTGTTGCCGATCACCGCGCCGGCCACTGCGCCGAGCGCGGCGCCGCCAAGGGTGGTGTTCGTCGTGTGGGGGTCGTCGGCGCAGGCGCAGAGCAGCGCACCGGCCCCGGCGAGGGCGATCAGTGGTTTAAGCAACATAGGTCAAGCTCTCCTTGCTGGTCCCCTGGCGGCCCAAACGCCGGGCCAGCGGGGCAGTTCCGACGCGCTCCCCTGTCTTCAGGCATACTGTGGCTTTCCGGAACCGGCGTCATCCCCCGCCGTTGGGCATGCACAAGCTTTGAACGGAGCCCTGCGATGGTTGCCGCGCGCCTCGATCCCAATGACGGAACTTCAGCCCTGAGCCGAGCCGAGCAGCTTGATCTCAAAGAGGTCCAGGCCGATGTCCGCGAGGCCTACGAGCGCGGCCGCCGGGACGAGCGCGCCAGCCGCCGACGGCATCCGATATTCATGACCTTCACCTTCATCGCGGCGGCGTGCGGCGTGGTGCTGTTGGCGCTGGCGGCGGTGAACGGCTCCTTCACCCGCGCCGGCGGCGTGGTCGACGAGAACCTCTCCATCGCGGTCAGCCGCGCCGAGCCCCAGGTGCGCGACGCCGCGAGCCAGACCGGCCAATCCTTGCGCGACGCCGGCCAGGCCGCGAAGGCCAAGGCCGACGGCTCCGCCGGCTAGGGTATCGCATTGGGGGCGATCACGCGGCTGAAGAGGGTTGAGGTGGTGGCCAACATCGCCTCGGGCAGCGTGGGCCCCACTGCGCCCGCCGAGATCGAGAAGATTCTCCACGACTACGGATTGTCGCCCAACGTCAGGGCCCCGCAGCCGGAGGACCTGGAAACCTGCCTGCGCGCGGCCGTCAACGCCGCGCCCGACCTTCTGATCGTGCTGGCCGGCGATGGCACGGCGCGGGCGGCGGCCGAGCTATGCGGACCGGACGGACCGGTCATCGCGCCGCTGCCTGGCGGGACGATGAACCTGCTGCCCCACGCGATCTACGGCCCCCGGCCGTGGCAGACGGCGCTGTCCATCGCCCTCGAGCAGGGCTTCGAACGGCCGATCGGCGGCGGCGACGTCGAAGGGCACAGCTTCCTGGTGTCGGCCATCTTCGGCTCGCCCGCGCTCTGGGCGCCGGCCCGCGAGGCGGCGCGGTTCGGCAAGCTGAAGCTCGCCTGGCTGCGCGCGCGCCGGGCCATGCGCCGGGCCTTCTCCGGCCGGCTGCGCTACATCCTGGACAACGGGCCTAGGGAGAAGGCCGAGGCGCTGATCTTCATGTGCCCGCTGACCTCGCGCGTGCTGAACAACGACGCCGACGCGCTCGAGGCCGCGGCGCTCGACGTCAAGGACGTGGCGGACGCCTTTCGGCTGGGCTTCCGCGCCCTGACCGGCGACTGGCGCGACGCGCCGGGGGTGGAGGTGGCGCCCTGCAAGGTGGCGCGGGTCTGGTCCGCGCACGGAATCCCGGCGATGCTGGACGGCGAGCCCGTGCGTCTGCGGACGCTGGCGGAAGTCCGCTACAATCCGAAGATCGCCCGCATCCTGGCGATCCCCAAGGACGTCTGATCTGGCATGGCCGTCCGCCTGGCGCACCTCTCCGACATCCACTTCGGCGGCGAGAACGTCCCGGCGGTGGCCGCGGCGACGGAGATGCTCAACTCCGACGGCTTCGACCTGGTGGTGGTGACCGGCGACCTCACCCGCTATGCCGAGGTGGCGGAATTCGAGGCCGCGGCGGGCTGGCTGCACCAGGTCCAGGCGCCAAAACTCGTGACCCCCGGCAACCACGACGCGCCCTACCTGGCCCCCGCCGAGCGGATCTTCGCGCCCTTCCGCCGCTATGAGCGCGCCATCGGGCCGGCGCCGGCGCAGACCCACCTGGGCGGAGGGTTCGCGGTGCGGGGCCTCAACACCGCGCGCGGCGCGCAGGCCCGGATCAACTGGTCGAAGGGGCAGATATCCAAGCGGCAGGTCCAGGCCGCGGTCGACTGGTTCGGGGACGCGCATGCCGAGTGCGTGCGCATCGTCGCCTGCCACCATCCGCTGACCGAGATGATCGGCGGCCCGATGACCGCCAGGGTCTGGGGCGGGGAGGCCGCGGCGCGGGACTTCGCCGACGCAGGCGTTGACCTGGTGCTGTCGGGCCATATTCACGCGCCCTTCGTCTGGCCCTATCCGTTCGCCGACGGTCGGACCTATGCGGTGGGCGCCGGCACCCTATCGACCCGCGAGCGCGGCGTGCCCGCCAGCTTCAATGTGGTGGAAATAGAAGGGGCGGCGATCCGCATCGCCGCCCTCGGGTGGACGGGCTCGCACTTCGAGCCCTATCGCACCTGGTCTCTGGACCGGCGCTGAGGCCAGTCTCAGAGGCTTGTTCCGCGGCCTCGCACGAAGTTCATGATCAGCGAAACCACGAACAGCACCAGGAACACGTAGAAGACGATCTTGGCGATGCCGATCGCGGCGCCCGCGATGGTCGTGAATCCAAGCACGCCGGCGATCAGGGCGACCACCAGGAAAGTCAGAGCCCAGCCAAGCATGGGTTTTCCTCCATTCGCGCCGTCATGGCGCTACCGGCCAAACCAACGCCCGGGGAACGGCGCCGTTCCGAAGTCACGCCTCTCCACGCGCGCAGCGTGGGGGCGCGGGAGAGAAGGCTACTTCTTCGGAGGCGGGCGGCCGGCGAACAGGCCGGCGATCACTGCGCTGAGGATGCGCGGATTCTTGAGGACCACGGCGGCGGCCGCGCCCACCGCGCCCAGGGCCACCAGCGGCCGCTCGCGGGCGAGTTCGATCAGCTTCGCGGTGAGGTTCTGGCTGTCGCCCTTCACCGGCTTCGGCCGCGCCTTGCGGGTGATGACGAAGGCGAGGATCAGGGCGATGAGCGCCACGGCGCCCGCAACCCCGGCGGCCGCCCAGGCGGGTCCGACGATGTCGCGCAGCGCCGCATAGAGCGCGAAGGCCAGGGCCACGACGCAGACGCCCGCCGCCGCCGCGATGGCGGCGAAGGCGGCGACCAGTCCGACGAACTTCCTGAAGATCACGTCGCGGATGTCGGCGGCGAGATCAGCGGCGCGAAGAGGCGGCGGAGAGCAGCAGGCCGATCAGCACGCCGACGCCGAGCGCAGCGCCGGTGGCGGCCAGCGGCCGCTCCTTGACCCGCTCGGTCATGTATTGCTGGGCCTGGTCGAGCTGTTGGCCGGCCGTGTCTGTGTAGGCGCGGGTCTGGGCGCGGAGCTGTTCGACGCCCTCGGTGACGGCGCGCTCGATGCGCTTGGCGGCGTCGGCGAAGGAGCGCTGCGCCTCGGCGGAAAGTTTGGTCGCATTGTCGGTGGCGGAGTTGACCGCGCTCTTGGTCTCGTCGGCGGCAAAGTCAACGGCGTTCGGGGGCATGGGATAGTCTCCGTAAGGTGGCCCCGGCGGGCGACGGGGAGTTGTAAGCCTGAACGTCGGACACCCTAGCCGGTTCCTGGCTTGGCCGCAAAGCCAAGCCGCCTCCCGCCCTGGTGCGAAACGCCATCCGCAGCGCACGGTTCCTGTCGCGCTCTCGCGCCCACGGCCCTATGTTCGGTGCATGACGCGAGGTGACCCGGGTCGCAGTGAGGAGCATCGGCGGCTGGAGCTGGCCCTGCAGGTGGCGGGGCTGGGCGAGTTCGAGTGGGACATGGCCCGCGGCGCGCTGACCGTCAGCGAGCGCATGGCGGCGATCACCGGGTTTCCGCCCGGGCCCATGCCGGCCAGCGACACGCGGGCGCTGGAGCCGTTCATCCATCCCGACGACCTGGAAGCCTTCCGCACCCGGAAGAAGCAGCAGCGCCCGGCGGGCGGCCAGTACGAATTCGAATTCCGCGTCATTCGCCCCGACGACGGCCGCACGGTCTGGGTGCGGGTGGCTGGCGTGCTGGCGAGGGACGCCGAGGGGCGCCCGCGCAGCGTCACCGGCATCGTCGAGGACATCACGCCGCGAAAGCTGGAGGAGGACCAGCGTCAGACCCTGATGGCCGAGCTGGACCACCGGGTGAAGAATGTGCTCGCCACCGTCCAGTCGCTGGCCATCCAGACGGCGCGGCGGACCACCTCGCTGGACGGGTTCCTGCAGAATTTCGGCGGGCGGCTGAAGGCCATGGGCTCGGCCAACGAATTGCTCACCGCCGCCCGCTGGCGCGGCGCGGCCATCGATCACCTCGCCGCCGCCGAGCTCGGCGCGCTGGCGCCCGGCCAGACCGCGTGGGAAGGCCCGGAGCTGTTCCTGACGCCGCGGGCCGCCAACGCCCTGGCGCTCGGTCTGCACGAGCTGGCCGCCAACGCCGTGAAGTTCGGGGCGCTCTCCGTGGACACCGGGCGGGTGAACCTGCGCTGGACGCAATGCCGCGACGGCGGCTTCGAGCTGACCTGGACCGAGAGCGGCGGTCCGACCGTGACTCCGCCAATCCGCCGCGGCTTCGGCTCGACGCTGCTGGAGCAGGTCACCGGCCGCGAGCTGAACGGCGAGACCCACATCGACTATCGGCCAGCCGGCGTGCGGGCCACGCTGCGCGCCGGCGCGGCCGCGGTGGCCCCACGGCCGGAGACGGTGCCCGAGGCGCCGGCCGCCCGCATCGCAGAGACCGTCGCCACCTCCAGCGGCCCGACCAACCTGCGCGGGGCCCGTGTGCTGATCGTCGAGGACGCTGTGCTGCTGGCCATGGAGCTGGAGATCGGCCTCTCCCACGCGGGCGCCAGGGTGATCGGCCCGGCCTATGAGCTGGAGGAGGCCATGGGCCTGCTCGACCAGCCGATCGACGCGGCGGTGCTCGACGCCAACCTCAACGGCCACTCGGTGACGCCGGTCGCCCAGGCGCTGGCGGCCCGCCAGGTCCCGTTCGTGTTCGCCACCGGCTATGGCGAGGCGGGCGGGGCGCCCGGCGGGTTCGACGCGCCGGTGATCCGCAAGCCCTATGACGTGACCCAGGTGGCCGCCGCGGTGGCGGAGCTGCTCAAGGTCAACACGCCGCACCCCTGAGACAAGGCGCCGCCTCGGCGCAGGGAAACCTCCGCTGTAGAAAGGTCGGAGGGGGGCCTGCGGCATTCGCAGGGGCCGGACCGGCGGCCCAGGGATCTCGCCCGCGTCAAGCGACCCGACTCCCACGTACGGTCCGCGGCACAGGCCGCGGACCGGGCGTCAGATGATCCCCTTGGCCCGCAGCTCGGCCAGGCGGTCGTCCGAACAGCTCGCGCGGGCCTTCAGCACCTCGTCCGTATGCGCCCCCAGCGCCGGCCCCGGCCAGCGCACGGCGCCCGGCGTGCGCGAGAGCTTGGGGAAGGCGTTCTGCATGCGGATCGG
>NZ_JAQGIZ010000167.1 GCF_028290885.1 Phenylobacterium sp. | reverse complement strand
GGCACCTTCAACTTCCGCGGCCAGCTGAAGAGCATCATCTATTCGTCGATCATCGACTGACGGCCTGGGCGCGGAGCGCGCGGTAGCTGACACACGGTGTCAGCAGCGAGCGCTAGACTGGGGGCATGACGAATCCCCTGTTCTCGCTCGCCTCCCTGGCGCTGGTCAGCCTGGTGACGGCCGCCGTGCCCGGCCCCAGCATTTTCCTGGTCATGCGGCTCGCCATGCGCCGCGGACGCGGCCCGGCGATGATGGCCGCGCTCGGCACGTTCGCCGGCTGCGTCCTCTGGTGCGCCGCCGCGGCGCTCGGCCTCGCCGCCGTGCTGGTGGCGGCCCCGTGGCTCTACACCCTGCTCAGGATCGCGGGCGGGCTCTATCTGGTCTGGTTCGCCGTCCAGCTCTGGCGCGCCCCGCAGGAGGCCCAGGACGGCGAGGCCGCTCAACCGGCGGCGACAGGCGGGGCGTTCTGGCGCGCGCTGATCGTCTGCCTGACCAACCCCAAATCGGTGCTGTTCTTCGGCTCGATCTTCGCCGCCTACATGGGCCCCGACAGCCCGCTGTGGGTGCATGGCGCGGCCGTCGCCATCGTCTGCACCACCTGCATCGCCTGGTACGCGGCGGTGGCCTGGTTCTTCTCCACCAGCCGGGCGGCGGCCTCTTATGCGCGGGCGCAGAAGCCGCTGGACCGGGTCGCCGGCGCGCTGATGGGCGCGTTCGGGGTGAGCCTGCTGTGGGTCTTCGATTGAGATTGCCGGCGGCCGGCGGTAATGAGCCCGCCATGCCCATCGCCCAAGCCGACCTCGAAGCCATCCTCCGCGACGGCTTCCCCGACGCCGAGATCAAGGTCGACGACCTGGCCGGCGACGGCGACCACTACAAGGCACGTATCGTTTCGTCCGCCTTCAAAGGCCTGCCCCGCGTGCGCCAGCACCAGCTGGTCTACGCCGCGCTGAAGGGCAGGATGGGCGGCGAGCTGCACGCGCTGGCCCTCGAGACCTCCGCCCCCGCTTGACCGCTGGGGTCCGGCTCCCTAGCTCTTAGGCTACGAATTTGCGCCGAAAGGGCGACCGATGACCGAGACCGCGACCGCCAATCCCGTCCACGACTTCATCGCCAAGACCGTGGAAGAGCATCCCGTGGTGCTGTTCATGAAGGGCGTGCCCGAACAGCCGCAGTGCGGCTTCTCCGCCCAGGTCGTGCAGATCCTCGACCACCTGGGCGCCGACTTCGTGGGCGTGAACGTCCTGCAGAACGACCAGCTGCGCGACGGCATCAAGACCTACTCCGACTGGCCGACCATCCCGCAGCTCTATGTGAAGGGCGAGTTCGTCGGGGGCTGCGACATTGTCCGCGAGATGTTCCAGAACGGCGAGTTGAAGCCGTTCCTCGAAGAGCAGGGCGTCCTGGCCGCCTAGCCCGTCGGCTCGGGCGCGCGGAGCCGGATATTGAGCGCGCTGCTGGAGCCGCCGCCTGGCCGACAGGTGTTCCGGCTCTCATTCGAGCCCAAACTCGCCGACATCGACGAGAACGGCCACGTGAACAACGTGGTGTATCTGACGTGGGCGCAGGACCTGGCCATCGCACATTGGGGCTCGCGCGCGCCGCCGGATGCGCAGGCGACCTGGGCCTGGATCGCGCTGCGCCACGAGATCGACTATCGCCGCGCGCTCAAGCCCGGCGAGACCGGCTTCGGCCGCACCTGGGTCTCCGAGGCGGCGGAAGGCCCGCGCTTCGACCGCTTCATCCGCATCGACGCCGAGGACGGCGCCATGTGCGCCCAGGTCCACACAACCTGGGTGCTGATCGAACAGGTCAGCGGCCGGCCCAAGCGCGTGCCGCCCTGGATGGTGGAGATGTTCACCTAGTGTGCTGGATTTGAAGTTCGCCGTCTTCACGGGCCACGCGCCGAGCGAACTTCAAATCCAAGAAAGCACACTAGAAATATATACTTGCTAGTGTCCTTATCGATTCCGAAGTTCGCCAAAGCCAGCCGCAAGCGATTGCGAACTTCGGAATCGGGACACTAGCCGGCCGGGATGGGGGAGCCGGGATCAAGCTCTGACTCGGAACTTCGGACCACACTTCCCCACCCGTCCCGAGCTTCGCTCGGTCCACCCTCCCCACAGAGGGGAGGGATGAGCTAGGGTCTCAGGCTTGGCCCCTTTGCCGGGCCCGGGGGAGAGCGCTGGATGCTGCGATCGTTGAGCGTGCGAGTGCTGATCGCACTCGTGGCGGGCCTGGGGCTGGGCGCGGCGGCGGCGGCCTACGCCGGCCCCGACGTCAAACGGGCCATCGAGCTCTTCGAGTCCATCGGCGGGCTTTGGCTGAACAGCCTGCGGATGACCGTGGTGCCGCTGATCTTCGCGGTGCTGGTCACCGGGATCGCGAGCGTGGCGGATGCGGCGGCGACCGGCCGTCTGGCGGTCAAGACCATCGTGCTGATCGTCGTGACCCTGACCTTCAGCGCCATCTACACCGTCGCGTTCGCCCAAGGGTTCTATGCGCTTTGGCCGGTTGGCGAGGCCGGCGCGGCGGCGCTGCGGGCCGGGGCCAGCGCCGCGCCGGACCTGGCCAAGCAGGCGCCCAACCTCATCGACTTCGTGAAAGGCCTGGCGCCGCAGAACGCGATCAAGGCCGCATCCGAGGACGCCATCCTGCCGCTGGTGGTGTTCGCGAGCTTCTTCGGCTTCGCGGTGACCCGCCTGCCGGACGCCCGCCGGCGCGCGATCACCGAGTTCTTCGACAGCGTCGGCGAGGCGATGGTGACCATCGTGCGCTGGGTCCTGTGGGCCGCGCCGGTAGGCGTGTTCGCGCTCGGATTGGGCGTCGGCCTGCGGGCCGGCGTCGGCGCGGCCGGCGAGATCGCCCACTATATCGCGGCCATCTCGCTCACCAACATCGGCCTGACCGTGGTCGCCTATCTGATGGCCGTCGGCCTGGGCCGCCTGCCGCTCGGCCGCTGGGCGCGGGCGGTGGCGCCGGTGCAGGTGGCGGCCTTCGCCACCCAGTCGTCGCTGGCCTGCCTGCCGGCGATGATCGAGCGCTCACGCGACGACCTCGGCATCCCCGACCGCATCACCGGCCTGGTCCTGCCGCTGGCCGTGGCGCTGTTCCGGATGACCGGCCCGGCGGCGAACCTGGGAGTGGCCCTGTTCGTGGCGCAGGTCTACGGCGTCCATCCGAGCGTGGCGCAGTACGCCGGCGCGATCTTCGTCTCCGTGGCGACCAGCCTGGCCTCGGTCAGCCTGCCCGGCCAGGTGTCCTTCTTCGCCAGCATTGCGCCCATCTGCCTGACCCTGGGCCTGCCGGTGGATCTCTTGCCGATCCTGATCGCCGTGGAGGTGATCCCGGACATCTTCCGCACCATCGGCAACGTCACCGGCGACATGGCGATCACCGCGATCCTGGCGCGAAGCGACCCGGAACCGGCGGGGGCGCAGGCGGCCGTGGCTTGATCGCCAGGTCGCTCACCCTTACCCAGCTCCGCTATGGCGAACGAACCTTTCTTCCAGATCGAGGGGACGCATTACGTCCCGACGGCGGCTGCGCGCGGGCCGTGGAATCCGAACTCGCTGCATGGGCGGGTGATCGCGGGCCTGCTGGGCGCTGAGATCGAGCGGCTGCACGGCAGCGCGGAGTTCATGCCCGCGCGGCTGACGGTGGACATGTACCGCCTGCCCGACCTCTCGCCAGTGGAGGTGGTCGTCCGCCCGGTGCGTGAGGGCAAGCGCATCAAGGTGATCGACGCGGAGTTCATCTCCGGCGGGGTCAGCGCGGGGCGCGCGACATGCCAGCTCCTGAAGCGCACGGAGAACCCGGCGGGCAACGTCTGGAAGCCGCCGTCGTGGGAGGTTCCGAAGCCGGCCGACATCGAGCCGCCGACCGACGGGCGCTCGGGCATGGGCGGCATGTGGGCCACGCGCCGGATCGAAGGCGCCTTCGGGACCGTCGGCCGCAAGCGGATCTGGATGAGCGAGGTGCGGGAACTCGTGGCCGGACGCCCGCTGACACCGTTCGTCCGGGTGGCGGTGGCGGCGGACTTCGCGAGCCCGTTCGCCAATTCGGGCGACGGCGGGCTGGAGTTCATCAACTCCGACGTGACGGTCTATCTGCACCGCCAGCCGCGCACGGAGTGGGTGGGCTTCGAGGTGGTGAACCACGGGGCCAGCGACGGCGTCGCGATCGGCGAGTGCTTCCTCTACGACGAGGACGGCCCGATCGGCTCGGCGGCCTGTGCGGCGCTGGCGCAAAGGCGGATGGGAGGCTGAAGGGAAGGGGAGGGGGCCGCCTCGAATTAACGCACGAAACGGCCCGCTCGATGTCCGACGTGTGGTTGCGATCCGCAGGACAACTGCAGATAGCCCGAAGTCCGCTCTACAGTGAAGGTGACGATCCGCCACAGGGGTAGAACTACGTAGGTCAGCCGCCGCCGGGGACCCGCCGAGACCGCCGTCTGCTCCTGTCAGCCGCGCGGCGGCGGGGCGGTCATGCCGTTCAGCACCTGCCGGACCTCGGGCGGGGGATCGCCGACCACACGGGTCTTCAGGTCGAAGTCGATCACCGGCCGGCTTGGTTGGCGTTCGGCCTCGGCCGCGAGTTCCCCGGTGCTGCGCCACTCCGGCAGGCGGTCCAGCGCGTCGACGGCGTCCGCGATGGCGCGCCGCTCGTCATCGGAGAGGGTCGCGAGCCGGATGGCAATGCGGTCGCGGCGAGCGCGCGCCATGCGGGTCAGCGCCGCGTGGCCGTCGGCGCTGACCATCAGGCCGATGCGGCGCTTGTCGGTGCGCTCGACCGCATCGCGTTCGATCAGGCCGGCGACCTCCAGGCGCTTGACCCGTTCGCTGATCACCGAGCGGGCGATCCGGGCCATGCCGGCGAGGTCCGAGACCCCGGAGCCCGGGTGGCGGCGCAGGTCGAAGAGCACCATGGCGTCGGCGCTGGAGACGCCGACTTCGGCGCTCTCCCAGCGCAGCTCGCGGCTCAGCCGGACCACCAGCCGCTGCAGGCGGTGGGCCAGGTCGGCTTCCTCCGGACGCACCCGTTCCCCCATCCGAGATATTGTTCGCCTAGTGTCCCGATTCCGATGTTCGCAAGTGCTTGCGGCTGACTTTGGCGAACTTCGGAATCGATGAGGACACTAGGGAAGTATATGTTTCTAGTGTGCTTTTTGGATTTGAAGTTCGCTCGGCGCGTGGCCCGTGAATGAGGCGAACTTCAAATCCAGCACACTAGCTGACAATCCGTTGGGAGCTTGGCCGTGTCAACGACGTGCGGCATGGTGCGGGCAAGGGCCGCGTGGACGGCCTATCCGGGAGGGTAGTGAATGCGTTTGATCAGACTGTTGGGCGGCGCGCTGGCCGCTGCAGCGTTGGCGGCCCTCTTGTCTGTGTCGGGGCCGGCGGCGGCCAATCCGAAGAACGCGCTCGACACCTATGTCGCCAAGCCCGATCCGGCCTTCGCCTGGAAGGTGGTCGGGCAGGTTTCCGGGCCGGGCTACCACGGCGCGGTGCTGGAGCTGACCTCGCAGAGCTGGCTGACCGCCAAGGAGGTCGACAAGCCGCTGTGGAAGCACTGGCTGACGGTGATCGTTCCGGACAAAATCACCCACGACAAGGCGTTCCTGTTCATCACCGGCGGCAAGGACGACGAGCCCGCGCCCGACAAGGCCACCGAGCGCTTCGCCAAGATGGCGGTGGAGACCAACTCCGTGGTGGCCGAGCTGGACGACGTGCCCAACCAGCCGCTGCGGTTCACCGAGGATCCCAAGCCGCGCGTCGAGGACGAGATCATCGCCTACCAGCAGGCGAAGTTCGCCAAGGACCGCAATCCGCTCGACCTCGTGCGCCTGCCGATGGTCAAGAGCGGGACCCAGGCGATGACCGCGGTCCAGCAGTACCTGGCGAGCGAGGCGGGCGGGAAGCTGAAGGTGGACGGCTTCGTGGTCTCCGGCGGCTCCAAGCGCGCCTGGACGACCTGGCTGGTCGGCGCCCTCGACCGCCGCGTGATCGCCATCATCCCTATCGTCATCAACGTGCTCGACGTCGACGCCACCACCCGCCACCACTGGGAGGCGATGGGCTACTTCTCACCGGCCCTGAAGGACTATGTGGAAAACGGGCTGATCCCCCGAATGATCGGTTCGCCGGGCCTGACCGAGGTCAACCGAATCGAGGATCCGCTGAACTACCGCGACCGGCCGTCGATGAAGATGCCGAAGTACGTCATCAACGCGGTGGGCGACGAGTACTTCCCGCCGGACAACACCAGGTTCTCCTACCACCTGCTGCCGGAGACCAAGCGGCTGCGGATGATTCCCAACTCCAAGCACTCGACGGCGGGGACCGACATCGACGACAGCATGACCGCCTTCTACGACGCGGTGCTGAACCACCGGGCGCTGCCCAGCTATTCCTGGACCGTGCGCAAGGACGGGGCGATCGTGGTGCGCTCGGCGACCAAGCCCTTGGAGGTCAACCTCTGGCAGGGCAACGACCCCAAGGCCCGCGACTTCCGCGTCGACACCATCGGCAAGACCTTCACCGCGACGAAGCTGAAGCGCGGCAAGGACGGGACCTGGGTCGGCAAAGTCGCCAAGCCCGCGGCGGGCTGGACCGCCTATTTCGTGGAGCTCACCTACCCGAGCGGAAGCAAATATCCGTTCAAGTTCACCACCGAGGTCTCGGTGACCCCCGACACCTTGCCCTACAAGTGGAAGGACGCCCGCCCGATCATCGCGCCGGACGGGAAGTAGGCCCTACGCCGCCAGGCGGTCGATGTCGTTGGTGGCGAGTTTGAGGAACTGCGGGAAGTCGCGTTGCGGCCAGGTTGCGCCGGGCGGCCAGAACGCCGCGACGTCCTCGGACCAGAGGCGCGGCGTGTCGTCGGCGTTGAAGATGAAGCTCAGCGCCGGCGCGCTCGCGGCGGGGGCGCCTTCGGCGATCGAAACCCAGTTCGAGACGAACCGGCGCAGTTTTCCACGAAACCCAGTCATGTCCTTGTGACCCCAACCATCACGATTAACAAAGGGTTAGCACAAATACCCCTCAGGGGCGAGTGGGTAATTTCCCGTCAGAGGCGAGTGACGCGACTTGCGCGGCGCCGGCGGGAAGCGCGAAGCGCGGGTGTTCCGCTCGGCGCGCTCCTGCTCTAGGAGAGGCCCATGTCCTCCCCCGTCGCCCGTCCGGAAGTGCTCAACCTGCGCGTCTCACAAATCCGCGAGGTGGCCAATGCGGGGATGGGGCGGAAGGACATCCTGCCGTTCTGGGTGGGGGAATCCGACCAGCCGACGCCGGCCTTCATCCGCGAGGCGACGGCCAAGGCGCTGATCGACGGCGAGACCTTCTATACCCATAACCTGGGACGCCAGGACCTGCGCGAGGCGCTGTCGGACTACCTCACGCGGCTGCACGGGCGGCCGATCGGGACCGGGCGGCTGGCGATCGCCAACTCCGGGGTCAACGCCCTGATGCTGGTCGCCCAGGCGGTGGTGTCGCCCGGCGACAGGGTGGTGGTCACCGCCCCGGTCTGGCCGAACGTGGTGGAGATCCCGCGCATCCTGTCGGCGCGGATGGAGACCGTAGCGCTCGACCGCGCCCAGGGACGCTGGCGGCTCGACCTCGACAGGCTGATGGCCGCCCTGACGCCGGACACCCGGGCGCTGTTCCTGAATTCCCCGAACAACCCGACCGGCTGGATGCTGCCGGCGCAGGACCGGGCGGCGATCCTGGCGCGCTGCCGCGAGTACGGCATCTGGCTGATCGCCGACGACGTCTACGAGCGCTTGAGCTTCGCGCCGCCGGTCTTGCCGGCATCCTTCCTGCAGATGGCGGAGGACGGCGACCGGGTGATCAGCACCAACAGCTTCTCCAAGGCCTGGCGGATGACCGGCTGGCGGCTGGGCTGGATGGTGCTGCCGCCGGCGCTGACCGAGGCGATGGGGGTGGTGGTGGAGTACAACACCTCCTGCGCGCCCGACTTCATCCAGACCGGGGCGATCGCGGCGCTGACGCAGGGCGAGGACGCCATCGCGGAATTGCGCGCCGACCTGAGGGCGGCCAGGGACCAGGTGCTGGGGGCGCTGCGCCGGATGCCGGGCGTCGAGGCGCCCGAGCCGGAGGGCGGCATGTACGCCTTCTTCCGGATCGATGGCCGCGGCGACTCCATGGCGCTGGCCAAGGACCTGATCGACAAGGTCGGGCTGGGCCTGGCGCCCGGCTCGGCGTTCGGGCCCGAGGGCCAGGGCTGGCTGCGCTGGTGCTTCGCCCACCGGCCGGAGCGGAACGCGGCGGGGCTGGAGCGGTTGGCGGGGTATCTGGCGCAGTAGCGCCTCCCTTCTCCCCTTGTGGGAGAAGGTGTCAGCCGCAGGCTGACGGATGAGGGGTCTCTCAGAACCCGACCTGCTGCGCAGGCCACCTTCTCCCACAAGGGGAGAAGGATACTTAGTTCGGATTCGGCGCTGCTGGTTGTTCCGGAGGCGCCGCGGGCGGCTGGGCCCCCTCCGGCTCGACGTTGGCCTTGAACGAGGCGCCGAGCAGGCTCGCGCGGGCTTCCAGGGCCTTGGCGGTGGTCTCGCACCGGGCCGGCAGCGCCCAGCTCATCCATTCCTGGGCGAGGCGGGCCTTGGTGATCTCGGGGCCGGCGTTCCAGGTCGAGCGGCCCTTCTGGACGGCGGCGGCGCCGATGGTGTTGATCGGGCGCAGGCTGGCCTTTTCGGCGGCGGTGAGCGCGGCCTGGAAGGCCTTCAGCTGCCGGTGACCGTCCTTCTGGATGTCCGCATAGACCTTGAGGTCGTCGGCGAGCTTGCGGCCCGGCGGGCGGTAGCTCGACTCGATGCGGGTGACCTCGGGCATCACCTGGTCGTGCAGGTCGAGGTAGCCGCGCAAGGCGCCGTAGCACCAGCCCACGAACTGGTAGTCGTCGTGCGGCGCCCCGGGCGGGAAGCCCGACGCGGCGCTGGCCTCGGGCGGCGTCGCCGGCGCAGCGTCGGCGGCCGGCTGGTCGGCGAGGAACAGGGCGAGGGCGGCGAACAGCGGGATCATGCCGGAAGGAACCTTGGTGGTTGAAACAGGGTCTCAGGCGCCGCTTCGCGGACCGAACCCGCCGCCCCCCGG
>NZ_JAQGIZ010000156.1 GCF_028290885.1 Phenylobacterium sp. | reverse complement strand
CAGGATCACCGCCTTGACCTGTTCGCCCCACTCGTCGTGCGGCGCGCCGACGGTGGAGCTATCGGCCACGGCGTCGTGCTTGATCAGCTCGTTGTCGACCTCCTGCGGGTAGATGTTCACCCCGCCGGAGATGATGGTCTCGTCGTTGCGGCCGGTGAGGAACAGGTCGCCGTCCTCGTCGAAGTAGCCCACATCGCCCCTGGTGAAGTAGTCGCCGACCCGGTTGGCCAGGGTCTTGGCCTCGTCCTTGTAGTAGGTGAAGCCGCCGCCGGGCGGCAGCTGGTGGTAGATGCCTCCGGGCACGCCGGGCGGGCACTCGTTCCCGGCCTCGTCGAGGATCTTGGAGCCCAGCAGGGCCGGGCGCTTGCCGACGCTGCCCGGTTTCTTCAGCCATTCCTCGGCGGAGATCACGAAGCCCGCGCCGCCCTCGGAGCCGGCGTAGTACTCGTTCAGCACCGGGCCGAACCACTCGATCATGGCGAGCTTGACCTCCGGCGGGCAGGGCGCGGCGCCGTGGACGATGTAGACCACATGGCTGATGTCGTACTTGGCCTTGACCTCGTCCGGAACCGCCAGGAGCCGCTGGAACATGATCGGCACCAGGTGCAGGTGGGTCACCCGCTTCTCGGCGATCAGCCGCAGGGCGAGCTCGGAATCCCACTTGTCCATGAACACCAGCTGGCAGCCCGCGCCCATCGCCCCGCGCACGTCGAAGGCCAGCGGGGCGGCGTGGTAGGCGGGGCCCGCGCAGAGCTGCACCGAGGTGGCGTGGTCGTAGCCGCGCATGGCGTAGAGCCCCTGCACGGGGATCACCGGCTGGGCGCGGAAGACCCCCTTCGGCCGCCCGGTGGTGCCTGAGGTGTACATCATGGCGTTGCCGAGGACGGGGTCGTCGATCTCGCTGCCGTCGAGGGGCGCGAGCGCCGGGGCGTAGTCCAGGAAGCCCTCGATCGGACCGCCGATGGCGACCTTCACCTTGACGTCCGGGCACTGGGCGACGGCGGCGGCGGACGCGGCCACGCGCTGCTCGCAGAACACCGCCTTCGCTTCGCAGTCGTTGACGATGTAGGCGATCTCGTCGGCGGTCAGGTGCCAGTTGACCGGCGTGATCCGCCAGCCGCCGCGTTGCGCAGCCGCCAGCACCTCGACGAACTCGGCGCGGTTGGAGCAGACCAGGGCCACGGCGTCGCCGGCCTTCAGGCCGTGCCGGCGCAGCAGGCGGACGATGCGGTTGGCGCTGGCGTTGACCTCGCCGAAGGTCGTGGTCTTGCCGTCGGGGTCGTGGATGAACACGGCGTCGGGCTTCAGGTCGGCCCAGACGGCGAGCGTCATGCCGGTCATGGCCGCCGCGTTCAGCTGGTCGTCGAGGCTCACGCGTTCCTTCACATCGTCCATCAAATCCTCCCGGCGCCTCATCGCGAGCGGCGCGCTGAATGCTTTTGGAAGCGCCGGAAGGCGGGACGAAATGATCCGCGCCCTTGAGCTGCCCGGCGGCCTCCCCGGCACCATCACACGAGAGAAAGCGGGCGACAATTGGGAGGGATGGGTGGCGCGCGGCGGTTCGGCGCCTCACAATACGCGGCACAGCAGATGGAAAACCTGGGATGAGCGATTCGCCCCCCACCGGGCGGGGTGCGGCGTCGTCTGATGCGCCGACCGTGGACGTTGCCGCCATGCCCTCGGTGCTGGCGCGCATCGCGCGGCTGTCGTTCCGCTATCCGGGGCGGCTGACGCTCACCGTCTTCCTGACCATCGGCGCGGCGGCCGCCAGCCTGACGCTGCCGCGGCTGTTCGGGCGTTCGGTGGACCAGGCGACCCACCTCCTGTCGGGCGGGGGCGCTCTCGCCGACGCCGCGCGCCATGCGCTGTTGATCAGCGCCGGCCTGGTGATCCTGGCCACCGTCATGCGCGGCTTCCTGACCATGGCGGCCGGCTACCAGGGCGAGTACCTGAGCCAGCAGGTGGCGCTGGACCTGCGCCTGCAGTTCTTCCAGCAACTGCAGCGGCTGTCGTTCGGCTTCCACGACAAGATCCACTCCGGCGACCTGATCACTCGCGGGATGCTCGACCTGGAGGGCACGCGGATCTTCATCCAGCAGGGGATGCTGCAGGCCGCCTCGCTGGTCCTGCTGCTCGGCTTCACCAGCTACATGATGATCGCCACCGATCCCGTGATGGCGGCCATCGGCCTGGGCTTCGTTCCGATCGCGGGCTTCGCGCTGGCGCGGATGGGGTTCCTGCTCCGCGTCACCTGGCTGAAGGTGCAGCAGCTGATGTCGGCGCTGACACTGACCATGGAAGAGAACCTGCAGGGCATCCGGGTGGTGCGCGCCTTTGCCGGCAAGCGCTTCGAGATGGGCAAGTTCGACACCGCCGGGAATGCGGCCCTGGCCTTCGCCTACAGGCGCATCCTGCTGCGCTTCCGCGGCGTCTCGGCGATGCAGCTTTCCTTCTACGCCTCGCAGGGCCTGCTGCTGGCCTACGGCGGGCACAAGGTGGCGGCGGGGCAGATCAGCGTCGGGCGGCTGACGGAGTTCCTTACCTACCTGACCATCCTGCAGGCTCCGATCCGGCAGATCGCCATGATCTTCAACTCGGCGGCGCGGGCGACCTCGTCGGGGGCGCGGCTGTTCGAGGTGCTGGACCTCAAGCCGGAGGTGGCCGACGCAGCCGACGCGAAGCCGCTCGCGCCGACGCAGGGCGTGCTGCGATTCGAGCACGTGGACTTCCGCTACGACCGCGGCGGCAAGCAGGTGTTGTCCGACATCAGCTTCGAGGTGCGGCCGGGCCGGACGCTCGGGATCGTGGGTCCGCCGGGGTCGGGCAAGTCGACCATCGCCAACCTCGCGCCGCGCTTCTACGACGTGACCGGCGGGCGGATCACCATCGACGGCGCCGACATCCGCGAGGTGACCCTGGCGAGCTTGCGGGAATACGTCGGCCTGGTGCAGCAGGAGGCGTTCCTGTTCGACGCCTCGGTGGGCCACAACGTCGCCTACGCCGATCCCTGGGCGGAGGACGAGCGGATCGTCGGCGCCGCCAAGACCGCCCAGATCCACGAACATATCGCCGCCCTGCCGGAGGCCTATGACACGCGCGTCGGCGAGCGCGGCGTGGCGCTCTCCGGCGGCCAGCGGCAGCGGATGAGCATCGCCCGCGGCGTGGTGCCGGGGCCGGGGATCATGATCTTCGACGACTCGACCGCAGCCATCGACGCGGTCACCGAGCGCAAGGTCCGCGACGGCCTCGCCCATGCCACGCGGACCAAGGCCACCATCATCATCGCCCACCGCCTGTCCTCGCTGATGCACGCCGACGAGATCGTCGTGCTGGACGATGGCAGGGTGGTGGAGCGCGGCGACCATGCGGCGCTGCTGGCCGCCGGCGGGACCTACGCCGAGCTTTACGAACTGCAGAGCCGGGCGGCCTCAGACCTGGAGCAGGCCGTGGTCAATCCTGCGGCCCTGAGGCAGGAGGCCGGGGTGTGAGCGAGGCCGCCCCCGCCCCCGCCCCGCGCCGTGCGCCCCGCGCGTCACTCGGATCGAGCGAGGGCGACGACGTCTTCGGCATCTTCGATCCGCGCGTGGCGCGGCGCTTCATGGCCTACCTGAAGCCGCACCGGACGGCGGTGCTCGTCGCCCAGGCCGCGGTCCTGCTGTCGGCGCTGTCGCAGGTGACCCTGCCGCTGGTGATCGGCCGGGTGATCGCCAGCGCCACGCGGCATGACACCGCCGCGCTGAACCGCAACCTGATCGCCTTCGCCGTCGCCGCGGCGGTGTTCGTGGCCATGTTCTTCCTCGAGCAGATGCTGTCCTCACGCCTGGCGCAGCGGGTAATCTTCGATATCCGTCGAAGCATGTTCGCCCACTTCCAGGACGTTTCGCTGTCGTTCATGGACAAGACCCATGTCGGCCGGATCATGTCGCGGCTGCAGGGGGACGTGAACTCGCTGCAGGAGTTCCTGGAGAGCTCGACCGGCGCACTGGGCGACCTCGTGGTGCTGGTCGGCATCTCGGTGGTGCTGCTCACGCTGGACCTGAAGCTCGGGCTGCTGACGCTCACCGTGCTGCCGGCGCTGATCCTGATCCGCGCGGTCTGGCTGCCCTATTCGAAGGTCAGCTTCCGCGTCGCCCGCGACGCCTCCTCCACCGCCAACTCGGCGCTGGCCGAGAACATCAACGGCGTGCGCACGGTGCAGGAGACCCGGCGCGAGCAGGTCAACTTCGAGCTCTATTCCGAAAAGGCGATCGAGAACTTCAAGGCCCAGGCGCACGCCTCCTGGCTCAGCCAGATCATGGTGCCGACCGTCGACGTGCTGACCGGCGTCGCCATGGCCATCGTCATCCTGGTGGGCGGCGAGGCAGTGCTGGGCGGGCGGCTGGACGTGGGCGTCATGGTGACCTTCGTGCTCTATGTGCAGCGGTTCTTCGATCCGGTGCGCATGCTCTCCATGCAGTACACCATCATGCAGCGGGCGATGGCCGCGGCGCACCGCATCTTCGAGGTGCTGGACGTGCCGGTGACCATCACGGACAAGCCCGGCGCCCAGGCGCTGAGCGGCGTCGAGCCGACGGTCGAGTTCAAGCACGTGACCTTCGGCTACGATCCCAAGCGGCCGATCTTGCACGACGTGACCTTCAGCGTGCGGCCCCGCGAGGTGGTGGCGCTGGTGGGCCCGACGGGGTCGGGCAAGACCTCGATCATCGCGCTCACCCACCGCTTCTACGAGGCCGACCAGGGCCAGGTGCTGGTGGGCGGAAAGGACGTGCGCGACGTCACCCTCGACAGCCTCGGCCGGACCATCGGCATGGTGCTGCAGGAGCCGTTCCTGTTCACCGGCACGATCGCGGAGAACGTCCGCTACAACACCGAGGGCGCAACCCGCGAGGACGTGGTCGCCGCGGCCAAGGCGGTGTCGGCCCACGACTTCATCATGCGCCTGCCGGAGGGCTACGAGACCCAGCTCGGCCAGCGCGGGCGGAACCTCTCCATGGGCCAGCGGCAGCTGATCTCGTTTGCCCGCGCGCTGGTCGCCGACCCGCAGATCCTGATCCTCGACGAGGCTACCGCCAACATCGACAGCTTCACCGAGCAGGCCATCCAGAAGGCGCTGAAGGTGCTGTTCGCCGGCCGCACGTGCATGGTCATCGCCCACCGCCTGGCGACTATCCGTGACGCCGACCGGATCATCGTGCTGAGCCAAGGCCGCATCCTGGAGCAGGGCGGGCACGACCAGTTGATGGCGCGCGACGGGCTCTACCGCCACCTCTACACCTCCGCCCACGCCAGCTTCGACGACCAGGTGGTGGCCGCCACCGGCGACGCCGAGTTCGCGACCAGGACGTAGCTCCCTGGCTTCCCCCGGCACGGGGGAAATGTCGCCAATGGCCGAAGGCCGGGCGACAGTGGGGGAAGTATCTTCTGCCGTTCGACTTCCCCCATCGACCCTCCAACCAAGCGGCTGTCGGGCCGCTTCCCCTGTACCGGGGGAAGACACTTGCGGTTTCGCGCCCAGCCCAGCCGCCGCCTTACGGAAACGTCATGCGGACCGGCGTTGCGCGGGATCGACGACAGGGCCAAATAGGGCCACGACCAAGCTCGATGACGAGCCTTTGGGGGAGACAGATCCACGTGACCCGTTTCAAGACCCGCCTCGCGCGCGTAGCCCTGATAGTGCTCGCGCCGCTGATCGTCGCCGGCTGCGGCTACAACACCATCCCCACCAAGAGCCTTGCGGCCCAGAGCAAGTGGGCGGAGGTGCAGAACCAGTACCAGCGCCGCGCCGACCTGATCCCCAACCTCGTGAACACCGTGAAGGGCTACGCGGCTCAGGAGAAGAGCACCCTCGTCGAGGTGACTGAGGCGCGCGCCTCCGCCACCCAGGTCAAGGTCGACGCCTCGACCATCACCAATCCGGCGCAGTTCCAACAATACCAGCAGGCGCAGGACAAGCTGTCCGGCGTGCTCGGGCGGCTGATGCTGATCCAGGAGAAGTACCCGGACCTGAAGTCCAATCAGAACTTCTTGGCCTTGCAGAGCCAGCTCGAAGGCACCGAGAACCGGATCGCCATCGCCCGGCGCGACTACAATGACAGCGTCCAGGGCTACAACACCACGCTGGTGACCTTCCCGCAGCTCCTCTGGGCCAAGACCCTGCATGGCGACGCCAAGCCGATGCAGCTGTTCGCCGCTGCGGCGACCGCCCAGGGCGCGCCGACCGTCAGCTTCGACACCACCCCGCCGCCGGCTCCGTCCGGCACGGCGCCTGGCAGCCCGCCGCCGGCGGCGCCGGCGACGAAGTGACGAACGCCCCTCGCGCCCTCTTCCGCGGCGGGGGAGGGGTGTTGATCGCGGTCCTGGCGCTCTTCGCCTTTGCGGGGGCCGCCTTTGCGGCCGTCCCCAAGTTCCCGGCTCTGACCGGCCGGGTGGTCGACGACGCTCACATGCTGTCGCCCGCCACGACGCAGAAGCTGGACAGCGAGCTGGCGAACCTGGAGGCCCAGACCGGCCACCAGCTGGTGGTGGCCACGGTCCCCGACCTGCAGGGCTATGAAATCGAGGACTACGGCTACCAGCTCGGCCGCGCCTGGCAGCTCGGCCGCAAGGGCGTCAGCGACGGGGCGATCCTGCTGGTGGCCCCCAAGGAGCACAAGGTCCGCATCGAGGTCGGCTATGGCCTGGAGCCGGTGCTGACCGACGCGCTGACCAGCGTGATCCTGCAGCAGAAGGTGCTGCCGCAGTTCAAGCAGGGCCGCATGGAGCAGGGCGTCGTCGACGGCGCCGAGGCGCTGATCGCCCAGCTGGCCCTGCCGGAAGACCAGGCCAAGGCCAATGTCGCGCAGGCCGCCGCCCAACCCCGGGCGCAGGCTCGCGACCAGGGCGGCGGCGCGCACATACCGGTCCTGCTGATCATCGTGGTGATCATCTGGGTGGTCTCCAGCCTGCTGCGCGGCGGCGGCCGGCGCGGCGGTGGCGGCCTGTGGTGGCTGCCGTTCCTGTTCTTGGGCGGCGGGCGCGGTGGCGGCGGCGGCAGCGGCTTCGGCGGCGGCGGAGGGGGCGGCTTCTCCGGCGGCGGCGGCTCCTTCGGCGGCGGCGGATCTTCGGGGAGCTGGTGATGAAGACCCTGTCCCCCTCCGAGCTTGCGGCCATTGAGGCGGCGGTGCGCCAGGCCGAGGCGCGCACCACCGGCGAAATCTATTGCGTGGTCACCGAGGAGAGCTCGCACTACGGCGAGACGGCCATTGCCTGGGCGGCCGGCGTCGCCCTGCTGGGTCCCGCGCTGCTGCTGCTGGCCGGGGTGCATGTGACCATCCCGGACCTGTTCTCCACCTGGAGCGCCTCGCAGGTGGGTGCGGCGGTGGAGTCCGCGGTCCGCCGGGCGCTGCTCGGCGCCATCGCGCTGCAGGTCGTGCTGTTCGTGCTAACCGCGGTCATCGTCTCGATCCCGCCGGTGCGCCGCGCGCTGACGCCCGGAAGCCTGAAGCGCCTGCGCGTGCGCCGGCGCGCCGCCGAACAGTTCGTCGCCAAGAACCTGCATCTGACCCGCGAGCGGACGGGGGTGCTGATCTTCGTCTCGCTGGGCGAGCGGATGGCCGAGCTGATCGCCGACGACGGCATCGCCGAACACGTCGAGCCCCACGTCTGGGACCGCGCCATGGCCGCCCTGACCGAGGGCCTGAGGCGCGGCCAGCAGGAGGCGGGGTTCGCCGCGGCCATCGGGCTGTGCGCCGACGTCCTGGCCGAGAAATTCCCGCAGCGTCCCGGCGACAATCCGAACGAACTGCCCGATGCCGTGGTGGTGCTGCCCAAGCCTTGAGACGGAGACCTTAGGGCGATCCGCCGCACAAGTTATGCGCGGCTAACCATATTACTTCTGGTATTGCCGGACCCGCGTTACCGCGACAGATTGCGGTCCGGTTGGGCGGGGTGCGCGAAGTCCAGTGGGCGTCACGGGCAAAGAGCTGAGCGGTGGAGACCCGATCGTGCGGTCGGCGGCCGACGCCAGCGCGCTCGGCATGGCGTACGAGCTCGAGGCCACGGCGGACGGCTCGCGGCGCTTCACCTTCGTGGGCCAGCGCTGCCTGGCGGTGAACGGCGTCCCGGCCGAGATCGCCATGGCCGACGCATCCACGCTCTACAACCTGATCCTGCCCGAACACCGCGCCGCCTTCGACGCGGCGGAGGCTGTGGCGCTGGAGAAGATGCAGCCCTTCGACATCGAGATCGCCATGCGCCGGCCTGATGGCCAGGTGCGCTGGCACCGCATCGTCTCGATGCCGCGCCACCGACCTGACGGCGCGGTGCTGTGGGACGGGTTGCAGGTCGACGTCACCGACCGCCGGCAGATCGCCGCAGAGCTGCAGGAGCAGCGCCATCGGATGGAGGTGGCGGTCGAGGCCACCGGCCTCGGGTTCTGGGAGTGGGACATCGAGGCCGGCAAGGTGACCTGGTCGGACCGCAACAAGGCGCTGTTCGGGCTTAGGCCGCACGAAGAGGTGACCATCGAGCGCTACCTCGCGCTGGTGCATCCCGACGACGTCGAGTCCGTCCAGGCCGCCTTCCAGTCGGCGCGAGACAAGCCGGATGGCGGCGACTATTCGATCGAGCACCGCGTCGTGACGCCGGCGGGCGAGACGCGCTGGATCCTGGCGAACGCGCGGGTGGCGAAGGACCCGGACGGCGGGCCGCGGCTGGTGGTGGGCACCTCCCTCGACGTCACCGCGAGCAAGCAAGCGGAGGAGCGCCGGGCGCTGCTGATGGGCGAGCTGGCGCACCGGTTGAAGAACGGCATCGCGGTGATCATGGCCATCGTCGGCCAGACGGCGCGCGGCCAGGCGACTGTCGAGGGCTTCGAGGAGTTGCTGATGGCCCGCCTGCAGGCCATGGCCAATTCGCAAGACCTGGTGACCGCCTCGGGCGGGGGGCCGGTGAACCTGGCGGACGTGATCGACCAGGCGGTGGCCCCCTTCGGCCAGACACGCTTCGACCTCGACGACGACTTCGCCGGCGTCACCATCCGCGGCGAGATGGCGGTCGGCATGGGGCTGCTGCTGCACGAGATGGCCACCAACGCCGTCAAGTATGGCGCGCTCTCCAACCGGGCCGGGCGGGTGAGGATCGCGCTCGACGACGCCCCCGAGGATCGGGCGGCCTTCGCCTGGCGCGAGACGGGCGGCCCCGAAGTCAAGCCGTCGAACAGCCGCGGATTCGGCACGCGCCTGCTGAGCCAGGTGCTGCGCAATCAGGGCGGCGATGTGAAGTTCAGCTTCGAGCCGCAAGGGTTCCAGGCCCGGGTGGCGTTCCCGGTGGCGCAGCCGGACTGAGACGCCCGCCCTTGCCCCCAAAGGGGGAGCGGCCTTACATCTCCAGGTCCAAGGGAACGCAGCCATGACATTCAAGCTCAGCGTCAACGGCAAGGTCCGGGAAGCCGACGTCGATCCGGACACCCCGCTGCTCTGGACGCTGCGAGACACCCTGGGGATTCTGGGCCCCAAGTACGGCTGCGGGATCGGCCAGTGCGGCGCCTGCACCGTGCACATCGACGGCAAGCCGGTGCGCAGCTGCCTGATGCCGGTCTCCTCGGTCGGCGCGGCCAAGGTCTCGACCATCGAGTCCATGGCGGACCACCCGATCGGCAAGAAGGTGCAGGCCGCCTGGATGGAGCTGGACGTCGCCCAGTGCGGCTACTGCCAGCCCGGCCAGATCATGGCGGCCACCGCGCTGCTGGGCGCGAAACCCCAGCCCACCGACGCCGACATCGACGCGGCGATGAGCAACATCTGCCGCTGCGCCACCTACACGCGCATCCGCGCGGCCATCAAGCTGGCGTCCGGCCAGCACGAGAAGGCGTGAGACCATGACCCTGGCACTCCCAGTCCTCACAAGTGGGGGCGCCTCGCGGCGCGACCTCTTGAAGGCTTCCGTCGTCGCGGGGGGCCTGGTGCTCTCCTTCCGCGTCGCGGCTAAGGCCGAGGCCGCGGAGACGGCCGGCGCCTCGGCGCTCAACGCCTACGTCCGCGTGGCGCCCAACGGCATCGTCACCATCATGGGCAAGAACCCTGAGGTCGGTCAGGGCATCAAGACCAGCCTGCCGATGATCATCGCCGAGGAACTGGACGTCGCCTGGGAAAACGTCCGCATCGAACAGGCCGACAACGATCCCAAGCTCTATGGCCGCCAGTTCGCCGGCGGCAGCCTGGCCACGCCGATGAACTGGGACGAGCTGCGGCGCGTAGGCGCGGTGGCCCGCGCCATGCTGGTCAGCGCCGCGGCCGTCGCCTGGAACTGCCCGGCGGGCGAGTGCAAAACCAGCGCCGGCCAGGTGATCCATGTCTCGACCGGCCGCAAAGCGACCTATGGCGCGCTGGCCGGCCAATGCGCCGGTATCCCCGTTCCGGATCCCAAGACCATCCCGCTGAAGGACGCCAAGGACTACAAGATCATCGGCAAGGCGACGCCGCAGTACGACGTCAAGAAGATCGTCACCGGCCAGCCGCTGTTCGGCATCGACGTCCGGATGCCGGGGATGCTCTACGCCACCTACGAGAAGGCGCCGGTGTTCGGGGCCAAGGCAGCGAAGGCCGACCTGGACGCCGCCCGCGCGGTCAAGGGCGTGCGCAAGGTGTTCGCGGTCGAGGGCGGGACGAATCTCAGCGGCCTGCTGCCCGGCGTGGCGGTGGTCGGCGACAGCTGGTGGGCGGCGCGCAAGGGCCGCAATGCGCTGAACACCCAGTGGGCGGACCACCCCACCTCCAAGCAGAGCACGGCCGGCTTCGACAAGCGCGCCGCCGAGCTCGCCGCCGGCCCGCCGATGAAGAGCCTGCGCAAGGACGGCGACGTCGATGCGGCCCTGAAGGGCGCGGCCAAGACCGTCGAGGCGGCCTACGCCTATCCCTTCCTGGCGCACACCCCGCTGGAGCCGCAGAACTGCACGGCGCAGTTCAAGGACGGCAAGATGGAGATCTGGGCCCCGACCCAGAACCCCGAGCCCGGCCGCCAGCTGGTGGCCTCGACGCTGGGCATCAAGCCGGAGGACATCACCGTCCACATGACCCGCTGCGGCGGCGGCTTCGGGCGCCGGCTCTCCAACGACTACATGGTGGAAGCCGCCTGGATCGCGCGGGAGGCCGGCGCGCCGGTCAAGCTCTTGTGGACCCGCGAAGACGACATGCACCACGACTTCTACCGGCCCGCCGGCTACCACTACTTCAAAGGCGGCGTGGATGCGGCCGGCAATGTCGTGGCCTGGCAGGACCACTTCGTGACCTTCGGCGACGGCGACACCTTGGCGTCGAGCGCCGGCATGGCCGGGACCGAGTTCCCCAGCCGCTTCGTGCCCAACTTGAGGATCGACCAGTCGACCCAGCCGCTGGGCGTTCCGACCGGGCCGTTGCGGGCGCCGGGGTCCAACGCCATCGCCTTCGTCAACCAGGGCTTCATCGACGAGCTGGCGCATGCGGCGGGAGCCGACCCGCTGGCCTTCCGCATGAAGCTGTTGGGCGACAAGCCGACGGTGGGCGAGGCGCCGGCGATCTACAACGCCGGGCGCATGAAGGGGGTGCTGGCGGCGGTGGAGAAGATGTCCGGCTGGGCCGGCCGCGCCAAGCTGCCCAAGGGCACGGGCATGGGCGTCGCCTTCCACTTCAGCCACGCCGGCTATTTCGCGGAGGTCGTGCAGGCCAAGGTCGCCGCCAGCGGCGCGGTCAAGGTCGAGAAGGTGTGGATCGCCGCCGACGTGGGCCGCCAGATCGTCAATCCGGCCGGCGCGCTCAACCAGGTGCAGGGGGCGGCGATCGAGGGGCTTTCCCACGCGCTGTTCCAGAAGATCACCATCGAGAACGGCGCGGCGGTGCAGAGCAACTTCGCCGACTATCCGCTGCTGCGGATGGCCGACTCCCCGCCGGTGGAGGTGAAGTTCGTGATCACCGACTATCCGCCGACCGGCCTGGGCGAGCCGGCCCTGCCGCCGGCGATCCCGGCGCTGTGCAACGCCATCTTCGCGGCGACGGGCAAACGCATCCGCTCGTTGCCGATCGATACGAGCCAGCTGAAGACGTAGGACGGAATTCCTCCCCTTTCGGGGGAGGTGGCCCGAAGGGCCGGAGGGGGTCCGCTCACATCGTTGAGGACCCCCTCAGTCAGCTTCGCTGACAGCTCCCCAACGGGGGAGCAACTGGCCCGCGCGTACCCGGGCCTCGAATCCGCTTGGTCCTGACGTCCCGGTCGGCATGATGTCCCGAGGCGGCCAGAGACCGCGCGGGAGTTCTGCCACGTGAACAAGTTGCTGATCGCCAACCGGGGCGAGATCGCCGTCCGCATCGCGCGCACCGCCGCGGAGATGGGCGTGCCCACGGTGGCGGTGTACTCCGAGGACGACGCGGCCTCGCTGCACACGCGCAAGGCCGACGAGGCCGTGGCGCTGAAGGGCTCCGGCCCGGCGGCCTATCTCGATATCGCCCAGGTGGTCGCAGCGGCGAAGGCCGCTGGCTGCGACGCCGTGCATCCGGGCTACGGCTTCCTGTCGGAGAACGCGGCCTTCGCGCGGGCCTGCGCCGAGGCGGGACTGACTTTCGTCGGGCCGACGCCGGAGACGCTGGAGCTGTTCGGCGACAAGGGCCGCGCCCGGGCGCTGGCCCAGCAGTGCGGCGTTCCGGTCCTGCCGGGCACCGACGGGCCGACGACGCTGGAGCAGGCCAAGGCGTTCTTCGCGGGCCTTGGCAAGGGCGGGGCGGTGATGGTCAAGGCGGTGGCCGGCGGCGGCGGGCGCGGGATGCGGCCAGTGATGGAAGCTTCCGAGCTGGCGGCCGCCTTCGAGCGCTGCGCCTCGGAGGCCAAGGCGGCGTTCGGCAACGGCGACCTCTATGTCGAGCAGTTCCTGCCGCGCGCCCGGCACATCGAGGTGCAGATCGTAGGCGACGGGGCGTCGATCAGCCACCTCTGGGACCGCGAGTGCAGCCTGCAGCGCCAGCGGCAGAAGGTGGTGGAGATCGCGCCCGCCGACATGCTGCCGATGGCCTTGCGCGAGAAGCTGTTCGCGGCCGGCGTCGGCCTGGGGGAGGCGGCCGGCTACAGGAGCCTGGGGACCATGGAGTTCCTGGTGGAGGGGGGCCGCTTCGTCTTCATCGAGGGTAATGCGCGGCTGCAAGTGGAGCACACGGTCACCGAGGAGGTCACCGGCCTCGACCTCGTCCGCCTGCAGCTGCAGATCGCCGCGGGCCGGTCGCTGGCGGAGCTGCGGCTGACCCAGGGCGACGTGCCGGCGCCGCGCGGCCACGCGGTGCAGGTGCGCGTGAACCTGGAGACCATGGCGGCCGATGGCTCGGCCAAGCCGGCGGGCGGGACGCTCACCGCTTTCGAACCGCCCTCGGGGCCGGGGGTGCGGGTCGACGGCTTCGGCTATGCCGGCTACCGCACCAGCGCGCGGTTCGACAGCCTGCTCGCCAAGCTCATCGTGCACGCGGGCGCAGGCGGCCTCAGCCGCGCGGTGGCCAAGGCTTACAGGGCGCTCAGCGAATTCCGCATCGAGGGCTCGGCCGCCAACATCACCTTCCTGCAGAATCTCCTGGCCCTGCCGGCGGTGGCGGCGGGCGAGGTGCACACCCGCTTCATCGAGGAGCACATGGGCGAGCTGACCGGCGCGCCCGAGGCCCATCCGAAGCTCTATTTCGACGCCGCCGCCCGCGGCGTCGCGCCGTCAGCGTCCCAGAAGGTGGGTTACCAGGTCGATGCGGCCGACCCGCTGGCGGTGCTGGCGCTCGGCAAGCAGGAGGTCGATCAGCCTACGGAGGAAGAAGAGCCCGAGGGACCGGAAGGGACCCGGCCGCTGCGCGCGCCGCTGCAGGGCACGGTGATCAATGTCTCGGTGGCGGTCGGCGACCAGGTGCGCGCCGGCCAGGCCTTGATGATCATGGAAGCCATGAAGATGGAGCACGTGATCGCCGCCGAGGTCTCCGGCATCGTGCGCCAGATCACTGTGGGGGCCGGCGACACGGTCTTCGAAGACCATCCGCTGGCCTTCCTGGAGGAGGCGGAGATCGCCGGCGGCGGGGGCGCCGAGGAGGAGGCCGTCGACCTGGATTTCATCCGCCCCGACCTGGCTGAGGTGCTGGAGCGTCATGGCCGCACCCTGGACGAGGCGCGGCCCGAAGCCGTGGCCCGGCGGCGCAAGACCGGCCAGAGGACGGCGCGCGAGAACATCGCCGACCTGGTCGATCCGGGCAGCTTCGTCGAGTACGGCCCGCTGGTGGTGGCGGCCCGGCGGCGTCGCCACAGCCTTGAGGAGCTGATCGCCACGACGCCGGCCGACGGCATGCTGATGGGCCTGGCCTCGGTGAACGGGGACCGCTTTCCGGAGGACCGGGCGCGCACGGCGGTCTTCGCCTACGACTACACGGTGCTGGCCGGCACCCAGGGGGGCAACAACCACTGGAAGCTCGACCGGATGGCGGAGCTGGCGCTGCGCTGGCGCCTGCCGACGGTGTTCTTCACCGAAGGCGGCGGAGGGCGACCCGGCGACACCGAGGGCGGCGGCTTCACTCGCGGCTTCGAATACTGGGGCAAGCTCTCCGGCGCCGTACCGCTGGTGGGCATCAACTCCGGCCGCTGCTTCGCCGGCAACGCCGCCATCCTCGGCTGCTGCGACGTGATCATCGCCACCAAGGACTCGGCGCTCGGCATGGGCGGCCCGGCCATGGTGGAGGGCGGCGGCCTGGGCGTGTTCCGCCCCGAGGAGATCGGCCCGATCAAGGTCATGCAGGCCAACGGCACTATCGACGTCTTGGTAGAGGACGAGGCCGAAGCCGTGGCGGTGGCCAAGAAGTACCTCGCTTACTTCCAGGGGCCACTCCCCGACTGGGCCTGCGCGGACCAGCGCCTGCTGCGCCGCGCGATCCCGGAAAACCGCCTGCGGGTCTACGACATCCGTAAGCTGATCGAGTTGATCGCCGACGACGGCAGCGTGCTGGAGCTTAGGCCCAAGTTCGGCCTGGCCATGGTCACCGCCTTCATCCGCGTCGAGGGCCGGCCGATGGGGGTGTTCGCCAACAATCCGATGCACATCGGCGGGGCGATCGATAGTGACGCTTCGGACAAGGCCGCCCGCTTCCTGCAGCTCTGCGAGGCCTTCGACATCCCCGTCCTGTCGCTCTCCGACACGCCCGGCAACATGGTGGGGCCGGAGGCGGAGAAGACCGGCCTGATCCGCCACTGCTCGCGGCTGTTCGTGATCGGCGCGAACCTGACTGTGCCGATCTTCTCGGTGATCCTGCGAAAGTCGTACGGCCTGGGCGCGATCGCCATGACCGGCGGCAGCTACCAGGCGGCGATGTTCTGCGTCTCCTGGCCGACGGGCGAGTTCGGCGGCATGGGGCTGGAAGGCTCGGTGAAGCTCGGCTACCGCAACGAGCTGGCGGCCATCGAGGACCCGGTCGCCCGCAAGGCGAAGTTCGACGAGATGGTCGCCGCCGCCTATGCGCGCGGCAAGGCAATGTCGCAGGCGACGAGCCCGGCGCTCGATGACGTCATCGACCCGGCCGACACGCGCAAGTGGATCATGGCCGGCCTGAAGGCCCTGCCGCCGATCCCGCCGCGCACGGAGAAGAAGCTACGGTGGGTGGATAGCTGGTGAGCGCCGATTTCACCGACGACGACGAAGAGGCATGGGTTCTCAAGCGACGCACGGAGGTCGAGCGCTATCTGGCCGAACAAGGGCTGGCGCACGGCGGCGTCGCCGACTGGCCCGCGTGGCACATCGCGCCCTACGTCTCGATCTGGGCGCCATTGTCGTCTTGATCGCTATCGCCTGGGAACCCTGGCGGCAGACTCGTGGAAGGCCTTCGGTCGATCTCTCGGACGAAGTCGAGGGGCGCTCCGTCAGCCGGCTCTACAGGGCCGAAAGGAACTCAAGAACAAAACATGAACAAACAGACGGAGTCGTTTCAGTACGCGGTCAGCTACGGACCGAGGCTGAAGCTGTGCCTGATGCGCCTGGGCGGGCGGACGCGCTGTGTGGGTCTTCGCCTTCGCGAGGAGGAGCGGATTTTTTACGATCAGTGTGCGGAATAAGTCCGGAGCACGTCCTCGATGATGCGTTCCAGCTGGCCCAGCGTGTTGCAGGTCTTGGCGACGTGGGTGAAGCGCTCGTAGCGGTGCATGACGCTGTCGCCCTGGCCCCAGTAGCTCTCGGGCTCGGGGTTCAGCCAGATGACGGCGCGGGCGCGCTGCTGGATCAGGTGCATCAGGTCGAGCCGCGGGTCGGCGAAATTGGAGCGGCCGTCGCCCAGGAAGATCACCGTGGTGTGGCGGTCGACGCGGTCGAGGTGGTTCTCGCAGAAGTCCTCCAGCGCCTTGCCATAGTCGGTCTGCTGGAAGCCGATGGTCTGCAGCACCTTGAGGATCGCGCCCTCGACGCCGTTCTCGTCGAGGATGGCGTTCACCGGGATCAGCCGGCCGGAGAAGGCGAAGGCGTCCAGGCGGTCAACCACCTCGTTCAGCGAGTAGAGGAAGGTCAGCAGGAACTGGGCGGCGGCGGCCACCGACTTGGAGACGTCGCAGATGGCGACGATCGAGGGCTTGTCGACCTTGCGGCTCTTCCAGACGATCTCGAACGGCACCCCGCCATAGCCCATCGAG
>NZ_JAQGIZ010000155.1 GCF_028290885.1 Phenylobacterium sp. | reverse complement strand
TCCAGTGCAGGACGTCGATCTGGTCGCGGTTGATCACGGTGACGGACTGGGGGGTCTCAAGGATCGAAGTGGCGACCTTTGAGCCGGTTGTGGTCGTCGGCACATAGTTCGGCGCCGTGACCACGAGTTCGCCAGCGGTGGCGGACTGCTGCGCTGAAGCCCCGCCGGCGGCGCCCGCCAGCACGATCATGGCCACACCGCCCAACAGGATCCGGCGGCTCATCGGCTGTGCGGTCATCTTCATGACAGCCCCGAGATCGTTGCTCATTGTCGTGCTCTCCGCGGCGCGATTGCTCCGAGCACAGATTGCCGGGCCCCCGCGTCGGTCGCCGCACGGGTCGGGTCGGATTTCATACCTTTTTGGCCAAGCTTGGGTTGGTTGGGCCATCGGAAGCCGTCATCGCGAAGCTGTGCATCCAGAGGGCGAGCTCGGCGTGGCCACTCTGGGAGAGGCCCGCGACGATATCGGCGAAGACATCGCGTCGTTCGTCCTGTCCCAGCTTGAACTTCGCCGTCGTCCCGCTGACCTCGGCCTCGAAGGCCACCACGCCCCGGGCGAGCCGCGCCAATCGCTCCGCCATCTCCGCGGGCGACCAGGCGCCGGGCCTGCCCTGCTCCATCAGGTTTGCCAGGCGGGTGACGGCGGCCTCGGCATCGCCCGGCGCGTCCTGGAACCGGATCGTCGCGTGGAGCTGGGCGCACGCATAATTCCAGGTCGGGGCCTGCCGGCGGTCCGCCATCCAGGAAGGGGAAACGTAGGCGTTCGGCCCCATGAAGAGCAGCAGGGCCAGGGGCTCGCGGCGCAGGCGTTCGACCTGGGGGTTTGTCCGCGCGAAATGGCCGATCAGTCGTGGCGGCGCGCGCCCGGCCCAGCCGTGGGCGATCAGCAGCGGGAGCGGCGTCGCCAGCGGCGGGCCGCCGGTCGCCGACACCACCCATGCGAGCGGCGCGGCCGCGATCAGGGCCTCGACGTCGGAATCGTCGCGCGGCGCGAACAGGCCCGGATCCGCCACGGCTAGACCGCCGGATCGATGGCCGGCTCGGCCCTGAACACCCGCGAGGCGCGCAGCCCATAGGTGGCATAGACGGCGACGCCGATCAGCCCATAGGTTCCAAGGATGAACGCCGGCGCCAGGCGGCCTCGCCCAGCCTGACCCAGGATGTCGATCACCACCGGCAAGATCATGACCCAGCACAGGACCACCGCGCCCACGGGCACCACGCCTATCCACACCTTGCCGATGCGCATGCCGCCGAGCGGGACTCGGAACGGGCGGGGCATGTCGGGGCGGATGGTCCGCAGCCACATCAGGCTGATCGCCACGATGGAGAAGGCCAGGCCGACCCCGATGCTCATCAGGTCGCTCAAGAGCGTCAGAGGCAGCAACGCCGCGACGAAGGCGAACATCGCACCCAGGACGACCGTGCCGAAGACCGGGGTCCGCAAGGTCGGGCTGAGGCGGCTGAAGGCGGCCGGCAGGAGCCCGTCGCGCGACATGGCGAACGCCACTCGGGTCTGGCCGTAGCCGTTCACCAGCAGCACCGAGCTCAATCCCATCAGCGCGCCGATCTTGACCAGGGTCGCCAGCGCCGGGTGGCCCATGCGGTCGACGGCGACGGCGATGGGGTCGGGCACGCCCAGCTCACGGAAGGGCACGACCCCGGTCAATATGGCGGCCACCACGATGTAGAGGATGGTGCAGACCGCCAGCGAGCCCAGGATGCCGATCGGCAGGTCGCGCTGGGGATTGCGGGTCTCCGAAGCCGCCGTGGAGACGGTCTCGAAGCCCACATAGGCAAAGAACAGGATGGAGGAGGCCCGCAGGACTCCGGCCCATCCGAACGCGAAGCCGCCTTCGCTCGGCGGGACGAACGGCGCCCAGTTGTGCGGATTGACCGAGCCCGCGCCCACCGCGACGAAGCCGGCGAGCACCGCGAGCTTCACCACCACCAGGATGTTGTTGGCCATCGCCGAATGGCCGATGCCGCGGGTGAGCACGGTCGTCACTACGAGGATGGCAAGCGCCGCCACCAAGTTGACGCCATGGGTCATCATCAGGCCGCCGCCCGCCGGCGCGGCGAACATGGCGGTGGAAATCATTGGCGGAATGGTCACGCCGAAATCGTGCAGGAGACTCGCAAGGTAGCCGGAGAAGCCGACCGCCAGCGTCGCGGCCGCCAGGCCGTATTCGAGCAGCAGCAGCCAGCCCAGGCCCCAGGCAAAGACTTCGCCCAGGGAGGCATAGGCGTAGGTATAGGCCGAGCCGGAGACCGGCATGGTAGAGGCGAGTTCGGCGTAGCACAGGGCGGTGAGTGCGCAGGCGGCGCCGGCAAGGACAAAGGACAGGATCACGGCCGGCCCGGCGTAGTGCGCCGCGGCGTTGCCCGGCATGACGTAGATCCCGGCGCCGAGGATGCATCCGATGCCGAGCAGCAGGAGGTTCATGGGCCCGAGCGTCTTGCGCAGGCCGTTGGTCGCGGCGTCCTGCTGCAGGCTCTCAATGGACTTCCTGCGTAGAAGGCGGCTCCGCAGCGTCATCGCCATCAATCCTCCGGATGCGGTCGCACGTCGCGCCGCAACCGTTGGAAGCCTACCTCTCGCCATCGGCAAAGGACGGTTTCAGCGGGTCAAGCTTAGTCGCGATCGGGCCAAGCCTTGGCTTCCAGTGGCGCAGGCGCCTGATCGCGATGAACTTCGCCCCGAGCTCGACGGCGACGGTTGGACGCGGCGCGCACACTCCTCCTACGACGGCATTATGGGTGGTCGATGTCCCAAAAGTTTCGCGACCTTGCGTTCGAGATTCACAAATGGAGCGGTCTCGCCACCTTCCTGCTTTTGTTTGTCGCCGCGGTCACAGGCTGCATCCTGACCTTTCGCCAGCCGATCGACGCCTGGCTAAACCCCGATCTCCTTGGCGTTGTCCCGCCCAGACCCGCGTTGTCGTTGCCGGACCTGACGGACCGTGTGGAGGGTCAGCGACCGGACCTTCGCGTCGTGCTCGCCATCGCGAGGCCGGGCCCAGGTCGCGCCAGCGTCCTTGAGGTCGCCCCTCGGAATCCCGCCGTCCGGCTGTCCTACTCCCAGGTGTTCGCAGATCCCTCGACCGGGCGAATCCTGGGCGATCGGCTGCAGCGTGCGGGGTGGGACCGCCGCCACATCCTCCAGGGGGTCTACGAACTCCATGTTCGTCTCTTCGCCGGTTCGACCGGGCGGACTGTCCTGGGCGCGACATCCGGTGTGTGGCTGGCCAGCAGCCTCGTGGGCTTCTACCTCACCTTGCCGCGGTCCGGACCGTTCTGGCGTCGCTGGCGAAGCCAGTGGTCCGTCGCCTGGCGCGCCAGGCTGCCGCGGGTGATGCTCGACCTTCACCGGGCCAGCGGCCTCTGGTTCTTCGTTGGCGTCCTGGCGGTTTCCGCCACCGGACTGCTGTTGAATTTCTATTCGGAGTTTTCTGAGCCCCTGGCGCAGGCGCTCTCCCCGTCCCGCTTCACGGAGCCCTCCGGGCGCCCGGAGCCGGCTGGCGCGCGATCGCTTGGCTATGCTGACGCGATCCGCATCGCCCGCGACCGGGCCCGGTCGGACGGCCGTCCGCTGAGGCTGGCGGTGGCGTCATTCGAGCCGGAAGAGCACCTGTTTCGGATCGGCTTCTCGGCGTCGGGCGCGCGCGACTACTGGTGGCTGGGTCCGACCTACTACTACGTCGATGCCGCGACGGGCGCCGTCGTGGCGTGTGACGATCCCTACAGGGACAGCGCCGGACGCGTCTTCCTGCGGGGGCTCTTTCCCATTCACTCTGGGCGGATCCTTGGGTGGGTCGCGCGCCTCTACATATTCACGACGGGCCTGGCCACGGCGGTGATGGCCGTGACCGGCGTCTACGTCTGGTTCCGCAAGGAAAAGGCACGGGCGGCGGCACGGGTCGCCGCGGCGCGGGCCACGCCCTAATTTGCAGCCGTTCGCCGCCCGGCCGCCAAGGACCCGCCCGCCTCACCCTGGGATGTTGACCGGGCCGGCAGAGCGGAGTTCCGCCCCCCGGCGGGTGGCCGCCTCCGCCGCGCGCGCCACCAGCCGGGCGAGCGCATCGTTGCAGTCGAGAACCTCCAGGGCCGCGGCGGTCGTGCCGCCGGGGCTCGCCACCGCGGCCTTCAACTGCACGAGCGACTGGCCATTGGCCGCCGCCAGCGCGCCGGAGCCCGCCAGCGTCGCTCGCACGAGATGAGCGGCCATGCGCGGTTCAAGGCCCAGGGCCTCGCCGGCCTGGAGGAGGGTCTCGGCCAGGCGGAAGAAGTAGGCCGGTCCGCTGCCCATCAGGGCCGTCGCGGCGTCCATCTCAGTCTCCTCGATCCAGACGACGCCGCCCGGCGCCGGCAACAGCCGCTCGCAAAGCCTTCGGTCCTCATCGCCGAGGTCTCGGGCCGCCGCCACTGCGGCGCCGGCGCCGAGCGCGATCGCCAGGCTCGTCATCGCCCGTACGCACCGCCACCCTGACGGGCATGCGGTTTCCAGCTGGGCCAGGCTCAGTCCCGCGGCCACGGAAACCAGAAGCCGCGCGCCCTCGAACTGCGACAGCTCGGCCAAGGCCTCCGCCGCGTCTGCAGGTTTGACGGCCAGCACGATGGCGTCGAAGTCACTTAGGCGCGCGGCCTCGTCGAAGGCGAGCCACTGGCCCTCGGGGGGCCCGGATCCGGCCCTCGTGACTACGGAGACCTGCGCCATGGGCCAGGCGCGCCGCCAACCCGCCACAAGGCTCGAACCCATGCGACCGTGGCCTACGAGAAGAATTCGACCTCGATGCGCAATCGGATCAGGCGGCGAGTCCAAAGCGACGCTCCCGGTGGTTCAGGCCGGGAGTCTGACCGATTAGGCTTCTGCAAGACTACCCGATCCGGGTCGGAGTCGGTCGGAGACGGGCCACCAGATGTGGAAGCAGCCCTCATTTCCGACCGGCCAATGAATCAGTGGCGTTGATATGAGCTCGGCGGGGCCCCCACCGTACGGTGGAACATCGCCGTGAAGGCGCTCGCACTCTCGTAGCCGACTTCGAACGCCACCGTTGTGATCGAGAGGCCCGCGGACAACAGCGAGACAGCCTCCATGATCCGGACCTGTTGTCGCCAGGTCGCCAGGCCCATCCCCAGTTGCTGTTTGAAGAGCCGCGTGAAGGTGCGCCGGCCCATGCCGGCGATCTGGGCGCAGTCGTCGAGGTCGCTGGATATCGCCGGATCGGCCAGGATCGTGTCGCACACCCGCTGCAGCCGAGAATCATACGGCATCGGCACCCGCATCGTGGCCTCGGGCGCCCTCGCGATTTCTTCGAGCAGCAGCTGAACCACCCGGCCTTCGCGGCCGTCAACGTCATACGCGTGCTCGAAGGTCGTCACCTCCTCGATGAGGGCGCGGACAAGCGGTGACGCCGCGAAGATCTTCGGTCTCGAGAGGGAACCCGAAACATCGGGCTCTATGTAGATGGTAAGGCCGATGACCTTGCCGCGAAATCGCGCCGAGTGCGGCATCCCGGCCGGAATCCAGATCGCCCGGTTCAATGGCAGCAGGTAGTTGGCGTTGTTCATCGTGAACGACAGGACGCCGCTCTTAGCCAGGGATAGCTGAGCACGCGCGTGGCTGTGCAGGGGGTCGACATAGCCGGAGGGATATTCGTTGGACATGGCGACGACTGGACGGATGCCCATCGGAAGATCGGCGCTGCGCTTCATCTCAATTCCTGGCCCAGGCCCCGTCTCAGCGCTCGATCATCCGACGGCCTGACGCCCTTCTCAAGATAGCGCGTCAAGATGGCGCGGCGCTTATCGACATTACCCCGACGCTAGGACCGCGCCGCGTCAGCGGCTGTAGCGATCGGGCCGGAGATCGTCTCGATCGGGCCGGGCGAGCCGATCAAACGAACAGGACTTCCCGCAGCCAGGCAGCCTCGTCATCCAAGGCGCGGTTCGCGACCCGGGAGATCGACATGGCCTCCAGGAAACTATGCGTGGCGCCGGCATAGATCTCCGCTCGCAGCGCCACGCCCGCGGCGCGGAAACGCGGCGCCATCTCCAGGCTCTGGCAGCTCAGCAGGTCGCATTCTGGGATAGCGAGGAACGTCGGGGGAAGGCCGGACAGATCGGCGTCAACGATCCGCACGCGGCGATCCTCGCGATCCTCGGGGCGATCCAGATAGGCGCCGATGAACCGGGCGACTTCCTCACTGCTGAGCATGTAGCCCGGACCGCCATAACGGGCGTGGTATTCCTCGGTGAAGTCCCCGCCGAAGGAGGCGTAGTTCAGCAAGAGCGCCTTGACGAGCTCGGAGCGGTCCGCATCGCGAAGCGCCAAGGCCGCGCCGACGGCCAGGTTTCCGCCGGCGGAGTCCCCACCCACCGCGATGCGATTGGGATCGATCCCCAGCTTGCGGCTGTGGTCCGCAAGCCAGAGCAGCACGTCGACGCACTGTTCGTGGGCGACAGGGAATTTCGCCTCCGGCGACAAGGCGTAATCCACGCCTACGACGATCACGCCGGCCCGAGCCGCGTACTCGCGCATCAGGCGGTCGTGCGTGTCGAGGCTGAAGATCATCCAGCCGCCCCCGTGAATATAGACCAGGGCCGAACCGTCGGGTTCGGCGACGGGGGCGTAGACGCGCACCCGCACGGGCCCGCGTCGGCCCGGAACAAGGTGCTCCCGCGTCCAGGCCATCTCTGGCCCGCCGTGGCGCCACGGCTCCCTGACGCGCTCGGCGACCTGGCGGGCCTGCGCCGGCGAGAGGGGTCCCTCCCCGCCGAAGCGTTTGTAGTCCTCACTGGTCTTCTGGACAAAGCGCCGGATCTCCGGCTCAAGGTCCTCGCCCTGCAGGCTGGCGACGTCCGACATGAATGACCTGTTTCAAACTGCGCGCCGCAATGGCGTCATCACCCGCGACAGCCCGCCGCGCTCCTGGATGATGCTAGCGGGCCCCGAGAGCGGCGCTGTCGAGGTCGGATCGCACCTCGTCTCGAATGGGCCGCAGATTGCGCCAGGTTGATGTGCAAGGCGGCCCAGAACGCCGCGGCCAGGTTCGTCGGCTGGGACCCGTCGAGTCCAAGCCAACGCGCGGCCCCTGGTCCGAACAGGCCGACATTTATGCTGCGAATTCAACACGTCCGAGACAAGCTAGGAGCTCACCTCGGCGTCGCGCTCGGATACAACCGCAGCTGGATTCCCACCCAGGACTCCCCGGGCATCCGCCAGACCTGGACCGCGCGGATCGTCGTTCCGCAAGACCTGGTCGCCGTGATGAGCGCAAAGCGCCTTAGCCTGACGGGCGAGCCGGCCGGCCCGGGTGACCTGTGAGGCCGTAAGCGCCCGGCCGTCCGCCCCCGCCCCTGACGCGGCGCTTTTCGACAAGTCGTGACGGCGGCGTCAAAGATCGCTCGGCGGCTCGCCGCCTAGGGTTCCGGACGCTAAGGCTCGACCCCTCCCCGGTCGAGGCGCCAACCGTGGAGACCCGCCATGTCCAAGACCTTCCTCAGCGCCGCGCTCGCGGCGGTCCTCGTCGCCGGCGGCTTGGCCGTTCCAGCCGCCTCTCGTGCCGACGATGCGGCGGCGCCGGCCCCGGACGCCGCCCTCAGCCTGTCCGGTGGGGCGGTCGCGGCCGGCGTCGGCTTCGTCTGGGGCTCCGGCCAACTCGACTATAAAGGCGCGCCGCACGCAGTGAAGGTGTCCGGCCTGTCGGTGGTGGATGTCGGCGCCGCCAAGATCAGCGCCACCGGCTCGGTCTATAATTTGAAGACCATCAAGGACTTCGACGGCATCTATACGGCCTTCGCCGCCGGCGCGACGATCGCCGGCGGCGGGGGCGTCGCCTATCTGAAGAACCAGAACGGCGTGGTCATCAAACTGAACAGCACCAGCACGGGCCTGCGCTTCAACCTCTCCGCCAACGGCGTCACGCTGAAGGTGGAGTCCTAGCGGCCCGGCCGGGCGCGGCGCCATGCAGCGGGCTGGCGCGGCCCCGGACGCCCCGGTCGGCGGGGCCTGGGTCGTCTGCGCCCGCTGCGGCGCCGTGCAGGCGTCGCCACCGGCGCCGGTGCAGCGCTGCCGGGTCTGCCGCAGCGAACTGGAGCGGCGGACGGGCCGCAGTCTCAATGCGGCGCTGGCCCTGTCCGTCGCCACCCTCCTGCTGTTGGCCCCCGCCAACCTGGCTCCCTTCCTGAGCGCCAGCGTGCTGGGCGCGGCGCGCGTCAGCCGGCTGATCTCCGGCCCGGCCGAACTGTGGCGGGAGGGCTGGCCGGCCCTGGCGGCGCTCGTCGCGCTGACGGTGGTGATCACGCCGATCCTCCGCTTCGGCCTGCTCGCCGCGGCTCTGGGCGCGTTGCGGCTCGGCCGCCGCGACCCCTGGATCGGGCCGGTGTTCCGTTGGGCCGACCGGCTGCAACCCTGGGCCATGGCCGACGTCGCGCTGCTGGCGTTGTGGATCGCCTACGCCCGCCTGAGCGCCACCGTGCCGACCCGCCTGGGCGTGGGTGGGGCTTGCTTCGTGGCCGTGGGCCTGCTGTCGCTGTTCACCCGCGCGACGCTCAACAAATCCGAGGTCTGGCGGCGGATCCGCGCCCAGCGCCCGTGGTCCCGTTGGCGCACCGGTTTCGGCTGCGCCGCCTGCGGCTACCTGGTTCCCGCGCGCGCCGCCGGACGGCGGTGTCCGCGCTGCGCCGCGCGCCTGTCGCCGCGCAAGCGCGAGAGCGCCGGCCGCGCCGCTGCCCTCACGCTGGCGGGGCTGATGCTCTATCTACCCGCCAACCTGTTTCCGATGGCCACCATCCCGATCGGACTGGAGCCCTCCAGCTACACGGTGCTTGAGGGCGTGAAGGACCTCTTCGAGGCCCGCCTGTTCGGCCTCGGCCTGCTGGTGTTCACCGCCAGCTTCGCGGTGCCCCTCCTCAAGCTCGGCGGCCTAGCCTGGTTCCTGGCGGCGATGGCCGGCCGCGCACGCGGCGCCCTGCGCGCCAAGGCCCGGCTCTACGGCGTGGTCGAGGAGATCGGCCGCTGGTCGATGGTCGATCCCCTGGTGATCGCCTGCTTCGTCCCGGTGATGCAGTTCAACGCCAAGCTCTACGGGCGGGCCGGCCCGGCGGCGACCGCCTTCAGCGCGGTCGTGGTGCTGACCATGGTCGCCACCCGCGTCTTCGACCCGCGCAGCCTCTGGGACATCGCCCGGAGGCGCACATGACGGCGCCGGCGCCCAGGCGTGGGACCCCGACCTGGCGCGGCCGCTGGCCGGGCTTGGTCTGGGCGGTTCCGCTCGCCGCCCTGATCATCGTGGCCTACCTCGGACTGCAGGCCTTCGCCCGGCAGGGCATCGACGTGGTGGTGACCTTCGAGTCCGCCCACGGCGCCCGGGCCGGCGACACCCCTGTGGTTTACAAGGGCGTGCGTATCGGTCGGGTCACCAAGATCGAGGTCTCCAAGGACATCCGGCATGTGGACATGACCCTTCGGCTGGAGCCGCGCGCGCGCAACGCCCTGCGCGACGGAGCCAGGTTCTGGATGATCGGGGCCCAGCCCAGCCTCACGGACCTGTCCTCTCTCTCCGCAGTGGTCTCCGGCGTCTCCATCGGCGCCGCGCCGGGCTCCGGCGCGCCGCGCCGCCACTTCGTCGGGCTCGACGCGCCGCCGCCGGTGCCGCCCGGCGAGCCGGGTTCCTACTATGTGCTGGCCGGCGCTGATCTCGGCGCCATGCGGGTCGGCGCCGGCGTCTACTACCAGGGCTTGGAAGTCGGACGGGTCACGCGGGTGACGCTGGACACGGCCCAGGGCTTCCGCGTCACCGCTTTCGTCGCGGCGCCCTACGACCGGCTCGTGAAGCCGGACAGCCTGTTCTACGGCGCCAAGGCGCTGGAGGTGCGGTTGACCCGGACCGGCCTTGCCGCGCGCCTGGGCCCCGGCAACTCGGCGCTGGCAGGCGGCGTCGAGTTCGCGACGCCCGCGGAGGCGCAGGGGGAACCGCAGAGCCTGTCCGGCGCAACCTTTCACTTCTACCCGGACCTTGACGGCGCCGAATTGGGCCCGGTCGGGCCCGAGGTCGTCTACCACGCATCCATCGCCGGCGGGGGCGGCTTACGCCCCGGTGCGCCCGTGCTGCTGGAAGGCTTCCCCATCGGTCGGGTGCTGGGCCGCCGCTTGACGCTCGACGACGCCGCCGGCCGGACCGCCGCCGTCGTGCAGATCGCCATCGCCCCGGAGCGCCTGGGCCTGTCGGACGAGATCCGCGACGGCGCCGCCCTGTCGCCCGACGACTGGCGGCGGCGCACCAATCCGGTGCTCGCGCGGCTGATCCGCCGCGGCTACCGCCTGCAGCTCAGCCAATCGCCGCCGGTCCTTGGCCCGGCGGGGCTGGAGCTGGTGCGCCTGGACTCACCGCCGCCGGTGACCGAACCGCTCGCGAGCGGCGCCTTGCCCGCCGCCGGCGTCGCCTCGCTCGGCAGCGTCATCGCACGCGCCGACGGCCTGCTGCGGTCGGCCCAGGCCGTGCCCCTGGCGGAGATTGGCCAGAACCTGCGCCAGCTCACCGGCCGGCTCGACGCACTGGCCGGCTCGCCGCAGGTCGCCGACAGCCTGGGGCATCTGCACGCCGCCCTGGCCAATCTGGACCAGATCACCGCGGACGTGCGGCCCCAGGCCGGGCCGCTGGCGGCCAAGCTGGCGCAGGCGGCCGACAGCCTCGACCAGGCCGCGGCGGCGGCCAAGCGCGCCCTTGGCGGCGGCGGAGCGGCGGCCGACGCTAGCTTGCCGGATACTCTGCAGCAGGTCACCGCCGCGGCGCGCGCTCTGCGCACCTTGGCCGACGACCTCGACCGCCATCCCGAAGCCGTGCTGAAAGGAAAGGGCCGCCCATGATCGGCCGTCAATCGCTCGCTGCGGCGCTCCTGGCCCTCGGCCTGACGGCTTGCGGCACGACAGCGCCCACCCGTTACCTCACCCTCGCGGCCACGCCTCCCGCCGGGCCAAGGCCGGACGGCGCCGGGCTCGTGCTGCGGCCCCCCGAGGTCCGCTGGCCGGCCGCCTTCGATCGGCTCGAGGTG
>NZ_JAQGIZ010000099.1 GCF_028290885.1 Phenylobacterium sp. | reverse complement strand
ATCAGCAGGATCACGCCGTCGGGCAGCTGTTTCTTGAATTCTTCGGCGATGGGCCGCAGATCCTTGCCGCCGACGCCGTCCATGATGCGGGCCATGACCTTGACGCCGCCGATCTCCTCCGGCCCGGCGGCCGGGCCGCCGCCGCCCGCCCCGCCGCCCATGGCGAGCTGGCGCTTGGCGTCGCCGAGCTCCTTCTCGAGCTGGCGGCGCTGGGCCTCGAGCGCGGCCACGCGGCCGGCCACCTCGGACACCGGGACCTTGAACTGGTCGGCCAGCGCCCTGGAGACCGCCGCCTGGTCCAGCAGCCAGCGGCGCGCCGACTCGCCGGTCAGCGCCTCGATGCGGCGGACGCCAGCAGCGATGCCCTGCTCCTGGACGATCTTGAACAGCGCGATGTCACCGGTGCGCGCCACGTGGGTGCCGCCGCAGAGCTCCACCGAATAGGCGCCCTCGCCGGCCAGCGATTCCCCCAGCGTCAGCACACGCACGGTGTCGCCGTATTTCTCGCCGAACAGCGCCATGGCGCCGGCGGCCATCGCCTCCTTGGGCGCCATCAGCTTGGTTTCCGCCGGCAGGTTCTGGCGCACGACCGCGTTCACCTCGGCCTCGATGCGGTCGATCTCGTCGGGCGTCAGCGGGGCGCCGTGGCTGAAGTCGAAGCGGATGCGCTCGCCGTCGACCATCTGACCCTTCTGGGTGACATGCGGCCCCAGGACGTTGCGCAGCGCCGCATGCAGCAGGTGGGTCGCCGAGTGGTTCGAACGCGTCTGGGCCCGGCGCTGGGCGTCGACCGCCAGCCGCACACGGGCGCCGGGCGCGAGCGTCCCTTCGAGAATCTCCAGGTCATGGACGAAGAGGTCGCCGGCCTGCTTCTGGACGTCGGTGACCCGGGCGCGGCCGCCGTCCCATTCCGCCTCGCCCTGGTCGCCCGCCTGGCCTCCGCTCTCGGCGTAGAAGGGCGTGCGGTCGAACACCGCCTGGACGCTGACCCCGGCGACGGCGCCGTCGATCTCCCGGCCGTCCTCCACCAGCGCCAGCAGCTCGCCGGTGGTCTCGATCGCTTCGTAGCCCACGAATTCGGTGGGTCCGAGCCGGTCGCGGATCGCGAACCACTCGCCGGCCGCAGCCACCTGGCCGGAGCCGGTCCAGGCCTCGCGCGCCTGTTCGCGCTGGCGGGCCATGGCGGCGTCGAAGCCGGCCAGGTCCACGGTCAGCCCCCTGGCGCGCACCGCATCCTGGGTGAGGTCGAGCGGGAAGCCGTAGGTGTCGTAGAGCTTGAAGGCGGTCTCGCCGGAGAACACGTCGCCTTCGTTCAGGCCGGCGGTGGCCTCGTCCAAGAGGCTCATGCCGCGGCCCAGCGTGCGGCGGAAGCGTTCCTCCTCCTGGCGCAGGGTGTCGACGATGGCGGGCTCGGCGCGCTTCAGCTCCGGATAGGCCTCGCCCATCTGTTCGATCAGGGTGGGCGCCAGCCGGTGCATCAGGGGGTCCGCCGCGCCCAACAGGTGGGCGTGGCGCATGGCGCGGCGCATGATCCGGCGCAGGACGTAGCCGCGGCCCTCGTTGGAGGGCGTCACCCCGTCGGCTATGAGGAAGCTCGACGAGCGCAGGTGGTCGGCGATCACCCGGTGCGAGGGGCCGTTCGAGGCGCCGCCGACGCCGCCCACCAGCTCGCGGCTGGCGGCGATGATCGCGCGGAACAGGTCGATGTCGTAGTTGTCGTGCACGCCCTGCAGGACGGCTGCGATCCGCTCCAGGCCCATGCCGGTGTCGATGGAGGGCTTGGGCAGGGCTACCCGGTCGCCATTGGCCTGCTGGTCGTACTGCATGAAGACCAGGTTCCATATCTCCACGAACCGGTCGCCGTCCTCGTCCGGACTGCCGGGCGGGCCTCCGGGGATGTGGGAGCCGTGGTCGTAGAAGATTTCCGAGCAGGGGCCGCAGGGGCCAGTGTCGCCCATCGACCAGAAGTTGTCGGCGGTGGCGATGCGGATGATCTTCTCATCGGGTAGGCCGGCGATCTTCTTCCAGAGGGAGGCCGCGTGGTCGTCCTCGGCGTAGACGGTGACCAGCAGCTTCTCGACCGGGAGTTCGAACTCCTTGGTGAGCAGCTCCCAGGCGTACTCGATCGCGCCTTCCTTGAAATAGTCGCCGAACGAGAAGTTCCCCAGCATCTCGAAGAAGGTGTGGTGGCGTGCAGTGTAGCCGACGTTGTCGAGGTCGTTGTGCTTGCCGCCGGCGCGGACCGACTTCTGCGACGAGGCCGCGCGGGGCCAGGGCGGCTGCTCGGCGCCGGTGAAGTAGTTCTTGAACGGCACCATGCCGGCGTTGACGAAGAGCAGGGTCGGGTCGTTCTGCGGCACCAGCGGCGCCGAGGCGACCACGGCATGATTCTTCCCCTGGAAGTAGTCCAGGAAATGGCTGCGGATCTCGTTCAGACTCGGCATGGGGCGGACTTGGGACCTTGGCGCTTCACGTGGACATTGACGAGGGGGGCGTCCCCTCACCCGACATCTAGGAACGGCCGCCCGTTTACGAAACTTAAGAGGGCCCGCAAAGGAAAAGGACGCCCGGGGGATTCCCGGACGTCCTGGCTCCGACGCGAGCGCCTGCGTGGGGTGGCGGGGCGGACCCGTTGGCGGGGGAGGCCCGCCCGGCTGAAGGCGCTCGCCGAAGGGTTATTCCTCGTCGGCCTCGGGGCCGCCGACCAACAGTTCTTCCTCGATGACCGCCTTGGCGCCGCGGACGGCCTTTTCGATGTCATTGGCGATATCGGGATTGGCCTTCAGGAACTCGCGGACGTTGTCGCGGCCCTGGCCGATGCGCTGGCTCGAATAGGAGAACCAGGAGCCGGACTTCTCGATAACGCCGGCCTTGACGCCCAGGTCGATGATCTCGCCCAGCTTGGAGATCCCCTCGCCGTACATGATGTCGAACTCGACCTCGCGGAACGGCGGGGCGACCTTGTTCTTGACCACCTTCACCCGCACGTTGTTGCCAACAATCTCGTCGCGCAGCTTCACCGAGCCGGTGCGGCGGATGTCGAGGCGCACCGAGGCGTAGAACTTCAGCGCATTGCCGCCGGTGGTGGTCTCGGGGCTGCCGTACATCACCCCGATCTTCATGCGGATCTGGTTGATGAAGATCACCAGGGTGTTGGTCTTCGAGATCGAGGCGGTGAGCTTGCGCAGCGCCTGGCTCATCAGCCTGGCCTGCAGGCCCGGCAGGCTGTCACCCATCTCGCCCTCGATCTCGGCCCGCGGCGTCAGCGCGGCCACGCTGTCGATGACGATGATGTCCACCGCGCCCGAGCGCACCAGGGTGTCGGTGATCTCCAGCGCCTGCTCGCCGGTGTCCGGCTGCGAGACCAACAGGTCGTCCAGGTTGACCCCCAGCTTGTGGGCGTAAGAGGGGTCGAGTGCGTGTTCGGCATCGACGAAGGCCGCCGTGCCGCCCAGCTTCTGGACTTCGGCCACCACATGCAGGGCGAGCGTCGTCTTGCCGGAGCTCTCCGGTCCGTAGATCTCGACGACGCGGCCCTTGGGCAGGCCGCCGATGCCCAGCGCCATGTCGAGGCCGAGCGAGCCGGTGGACACGCTCTCGATCTCCACGATCTTGCCCTTGTCGCCCAGCCGCATCACCGAGCCCTTGCCGAAGGCCCGGTCGATCTGCGTCAGCGCCGCCTCGAGGGCGCGCTGCTTGTCTCCGTCTTCCTTACCCACAAGCTTCAACACTGCTGGCTGCGACATTTTCCGAAAGCCCCTTATCCCACGATTCCGTCACCCGAGCCGCCAATGCGTCACCTCGGCCTGGACTCAGTTGTACGCATTTTGTTCCAGTTGGCAAGATGTTCTCTTTTTTACCTACAACGGGCCATGGTTGGGGCCGCTCTTTGCTTCTGGCATTGAGCGCCCTTTGAATATGGCAATGACTCTGGCGCTGCCCCCTTGGGAGAGGCGGTCATTTCGAGGTTTCCCGGTCGGGGCGCTGGTTTCCCAGTCCCATTGTCAAACCGACTGCTGAAATCGTTGAAGAAAGTTGGCGGAGGTTTCCCAATCCTGCGGGACTGAGAAACCTACTGGGAAACCGGATTGAGCCAGCGGCTCGAACTGAAGAAAAAATGTCGCGACGGCGCCGCCGAGAGCGTTGCGCAGCCCGATTAGAAAGCGCGAGAGCACCTCGTTCACACCGAGGGGGTCACAGGTTCAATTCCTGTCGCATACACCATTCTTTTCAAAGAGTTAGTCCTTGTCAGCCGCCCCTCATATGGTCTCCGCAATCACCCAGTAACCACAGCGGTGCGGCTGGTACCGCAGAGCAATGGGTATCGTATCGGTGCGGCGCCCTCGAATCGCCCGCGAGGAGATCTTTGGCCCGATGCTGTGCGTCATCCCCTACGACGACGAGGAGGAGGAGGCCATCGCCATCGCGAACGACAGGCCCTACGGCCTGCAGGCCTATGTCGACAGCGCTGACGTGGCGCACGCACGTCGGGTGGCCGAGCAGCTGGACTGCGGCCGCGTGACGATCAATGGCGCGCCGCACGCGCCCCTGGCGCCGTTCGGCGGCTTCAAGCAGTCCGGTATCGGCCGCGAATACGGCCGCTACGGGCTCGAGGCCCATCTGGAGGTCAGGGCCATCCTCGGCTGACTTGCGCCATAGGCGCCGGCCGCTTTTCCGGGGTCTTGAGCGGCGCCCGCCTATTCGGGCAGGACCCGGGCGCTGACGGTCGCGAACTTCCAGCCGGCGTCGGTGCGGACGCAGGCCGCCGTGTAGTTGACGCTCATGGCCACGCGGCCCGGTCCCTCGCGCCAGTCGGTGACCAGGGCGCGGTAGAGCACCTTGGCTGAATTTTCATCCGCGCCGGGTTCGACGAGGACGTCCGTCATCTGATGGCGCGCCTTCAGCCGCCACCGCGGGATGGTTGCGGTCTCGATGAGGGCCATCAGGCCCGCCCGTCCACGGACGGCCTGCGCGGGGCCCGAGCCGTCCTGGGTCGCCGGCGGCGGGTTTTCCCGGCTCCAAGCGCCGTCTTCCAGGAACAGACTCGCGAAGGCCTCCTTCTCGCCGCCGTCGATGGCGTAGGCATAGCGGGCGATCAGATTGCGGATCTGCAGCTCGTCGGCAGGCGCCACAAAGGCAAAGGTCATTCAGGTTCCTCTCAAGGCTCGGAAGCGGCGGGCTTGCAGCCGCGCTCACTCACCCATGAAACGGATGATCTGCTCAGCGACTGCACGGGGCGCTTCTTCAGGCACGTAGTGCCCACAGCCAGCAAACACAGCGCCCCGCACATCCGCCGCGACCAAGCGCATCGTCTCGAGCAGCATGGCTCCGACTCCGCTCTCCGCGCCGACTGCGAGCACTGGCATGGCGAGCTTGCGCTCAGCACGCGCCCGAGTGTCGGCGAGGCCTTCGGGGCCGAGATTGTGTCGCTGGTAGGAAAGCGCCGCCCGCATCGCGCCGGGGGCGGCGTTGACGCGCACATATTCGTCGAGATCCACAGGTGTGATCGTCCAGGGACGCGCGGATTTGTGCCTGAACAGCCATGTCAGCAACTCCCGCTCGCGTCCCCGCAACAGGATCTCCGGCAAATCATCGAGCCGGTTGAAGGCCAGGTGCCAGGTCTTCACATTCGCCTCCGCCGAGGGAATGCCGGCCGGAGGCGGCGGGGTGACGCCGGGGAGCGCCGCGTCGAACACGGCCAGCCGCTTCACGTCGCCCGGCCATTCGGCCGCAAAGGCATAGCCGATCCAGACGCCGAGATCGTGACCGACGATATCGACAGGCCCGTTCGCCGTCAGTCCCAGCGCCTCGACGAAATCATGAAGCTCGGCGGCCACGGTGCGCATCTCGTAGCCAGAAGCGGGCCGATCGGAGTCACCCATGCCGCGCGGGTCCAGCGCGATCACGCGCCGGCCGGCCTTGGCGAGCAGCGGCATCACATAGCGCCACGCGTACCAGCTCTGCGGCCAGCCGGGCAGCAGCACGATCGGCGCGCCGCTGCCGCCTTCGACGAAATGCAACCGCACGCCCTTGATGACGACGGTATCGTGGTGGAACTGCGTCCAGAACGTCGCAGGGTCGAAGGGCGCCGCCGTGTCCGCGGCGGAGGTTTCAACGATGTCATGTGTCAGGGCGGACTCCGGGTTCGGGACTGGGTGATCAGCGGTCGCGTCCAATCGCCTTGTGGGACGGGTTTCGCGGGGTGGGCTGGCGTGGCCAGTTCGAAATAGAAAGTGATCTCTTCCAAATGGG
>NZ_JAQGIZ010000071.1 GCF_028290885.1 Phenylobacterium sp. | reverse complement strand
CCTTCAGCAGCTGCCGGAAGCTCTTGGTGGAGGTGTCCTTCTTCCGCATCAGCGTCAGCTTGTGCTGCACCAGCGGGTGGTCGACGATGGTGACGCCCTTCATGGAACCCCTCAAAAGACTGTGCCGTCGCTGACGACGGTGATCGGCGGGCCGCCGTCGGCGCGCAAGCTCCGAGCGATGCGCCGCCCCGCCGCCCAGGTCCCGCCCTCCAGCACGCGCGCCAGCGGGAAGGCCTCGGCGCTGACGTCCAGGCGCTCTCGCACCATGGGCGCGATCCTGTCGAGCAGCGCCACCGTAAGCGACCGCCATCCGACCACCAACGGTCCGTCCACCGGGTGGGCGCGCCCGGCGTCGGCGGGATCGGTCAGGGTCAGGACGCCGGCGTCCACGAACAGGCCGCCGTTGCGGTATTCGGCGAGGCCGGTCAGGCCGTCCACATCGACCACAGCGACGCCCGCCGCTTCCAGGGGTTCGATCAGCGAGTAGGCCAGCCACTGCGAGAGCTTGTGGATCGGGACGTAGCCGTCGGTGGCGTCGGTGCGCCTGATTGCGGGATGGCGCCAGCAGTCGCCGAGCGGCACGCCGCCGAGGCTCAAACGGCCCGGCCAGATCGGGCCAAGCGCTTCAAGCAACACCTCGAGGATCACCGGCGCGGCCAGCCGTCCGTCCCGGGCGCGCGCGGCCATGACGTCGAACAGGACGCCGGGCCGGCCCACCGCCTCGCCGAGCCGCCGCAGCAGGGCCGCGCGGCCTTCGAGGCCGACCAGCGGATTGTCAGGCCGGGCCTGGAAGGCCTTCGCCAGCAGCTCGGCGTCCACCCGCCCAAGCGCATCGGCGCGCAACGGATCGTCCGGGTCGGCAGAGAGCACGCCGGATTCGAACAGCCGCAGGGAGGCGATCCCGAGCCCTTCGGAGCGGCCGAGCTCCGTGCCGGTCGCCATGTCGCGGTAGCGCCAGGCCGCGCCGGCGCCGGCGTCCAGCAGCACCGAGGTGATCGCCAGATCGAAAGCCGCCCGGGCCTGGTCCTTGGGATCGGCCCAGGGCTTCTCCCGCTCGGCCCAGAGGTCGCGGCCGTCGACGACGAAGTGCCGCCAGCGGGCGTGGAACGGCACGTCGAGGTCCGGATAGGCCTCGCGCACCACCCGCGCCGTCAGGTCGGCGGCGGCGTCGAGTTTTGCCAGGTCGACGCGCCACTCGGCGACCTCGCCCGCCAAGGCGGCGCCCAGCATCTCCTGGGCGCGCTCGCGAACCGCGGCCGACGAAAGCAGAGACCGCGCGGCGGCGGCGTCGGTCCTCGGTTTGGCGTTCACGTCTCTAACTAAAGCTCGTCATCCCCGGGCTTGTCCCGGGGATCCATAAACACGATTGCCTCAGGCAGATCCCCGACGTCCGGCGCTTATGGATGGGCGGCACAAGGCCGGCCATGACGTGATTTGAGATCGGGGGACCGGTCACCGGCGGGAACTCAGAATTCCGTCAGGTCGCGGCCGACCACACGCTTCAGGTCCGCCTTCGAGGGCGGCTTTTCGGGCGTGAAGTAGCCGGCGGCCTTCTTGGCTTCCATCTCGACGCTGGCGTCCGGCGGCACCAGGTCGTCCGGGATCGGCACGCGCTCGCCGATCTCGATCCCGCCCTTCACCAGGGCGTCGTACTTCATGTTGGACATGGAGACGAAGCGGTCGATGCGGCGGATGCCGAGCCAGTGGATGATGTCGGGCATCAGCTGCTGGAAGCGGGCGTCCTGCACGCCGGCCACGCACTCGGTGCGCTCGAAATAGGTCGCCGCCTGGTCGCCGCCCGGCTGGCGCTTGCGGGCGTTGTAGACCAGGAACTTGGTGACCTCGCCGAGCGCGCGGCCTTCCTTGCGGTTATAGACGATGAGGCCCGTACCGCCGGCCTGGGCCTGGCGCGTCGCCTCCTCGATGCCGTGCGTCAGATAGGGCCGGCAGGTGCAGATGTCGGAGCCGAACACGTCGGAGCCGTTGCACTCGTCGTGCACGCGGCAGGTCAGAGTGAAGCGCCTGTCGCCGAGGTGGGCCGGATCGCCGAACATGTAGAGGGTGATCCCGCCGATCGGGGGCAGGAAGACCTGGATGTCCGGCCGGGTGACCAGTTCGGGATACATGCCGCCGGTCTGTTCGAAGAGGGTCCGGCGAAGCTGGGTCTCGTCGACCTCGAAGCGCTGGGCGATGCCGGGCAGATACCAGACCGGGTCAATCGCCGCCTTGGTGACGGCCACGTCGCCGCTCTCGTGGATGACCTTGCCGTCGACCTTCAGCCGGCCCTTGGCGATGGCCTCATGGATCTCCGGCAGGTCGATGCGCGCCTTGGTGACCGCGATGGTCGGCCGGATGTCGACGCCTTCCGCCAGCTCTGGCGCGAAGTCCTCGGCGATCCGGTGGCCCCAGGGATCCAGCGAGACGATCTTGCCGGCCTCATGCCACTGGTCGTGCGGGCCGATCGGCACGACCGGATGGGTGTTGTGCAGCTCCGGCCGGACCAGCGGGTCCATGGCGCCCGACGAGATCGCCAGCGCGCGGTAGATCGAATAGGCGCCGCCATGCGCGCCCACCGCGTTGCGGTCGGCGCCGGAGTTCGGCGTGGCGATGACCGGGCCGCGCTCGCGGGCGGTGGGGGCGTCCCAGCGGATCGGGAAGCGGCTCGCCGACCCGGCGCCCGGGTGCGAGGTGAGCCGGATGTGGGATGTCCTGTTGGCGGACATGGATCTCTATGAGACCTCCAGAATCGAAAAGGCCCCCGCCAGCTCGCCGGCGTAGGGCCTTTGAGAGCGGATTAAACGCCCGCCCATCTGACTTGGCAAGCGTTACGACTTTACTGTCTGTGGCGCGGCCCACTGATTTCATTGCGCTTTGTCCCACCCGTGGCGCACGGCCGAAGAGGTGCTGGGAACCGTCTGCGAGGCGGCCTAAGGATAGGCCGTGAGCCGACACGCCTATCGCGCCGCCCTGCTGCATGCCCTGGACGATCCTTGCCGGGCGCCGCCCGAAGCCGCCTGGGACTACCAGGCCGACGGCCTGCTGGTCGTCGAGGACGGCTACGTCACCGCCTTTGGGGCGCATGCGGATATCGCGCCGACGCTTGGCGCCGACACGCCGGTCACCGCCTTTCCCGGAAAGCTGATCACCCCGGGCTTCGTCGACGCCCACATCCACTATCCCCAGACCGACGTGGTGGCCGCCTGGGGCGCGCAGCTCCTGGACTGGCTGAACACCCACACCTTTCCCGCCGAGCAGGCCTTCGCCGACCGGGCGCACGCCGACGAGGCGGCGGCGTTCTTCCTCGACGAGCTGCTGCGCAACGGCACCACCAGCGCCCTGGTGTTCGGCACAGTGCACAAGACCTCGGTGGAGGCGCTGTTCGAGGCGGCGCTTGCCCGCAACATGCGGCTGGTCGCCGGCAAGGTGCTGATGGACCGCCACGCGCCCGCCGCGCTCTGCGACAGCGTCGGGACCGGCCGCGCGGACACCGAGGCCCTGATCCGCGCCTGGCGGGGCCGCGGCCGCCTGGGCTACGCCGTGACGCCGCGCTTCGCGGTCACCTCCTCCGACGCCCAGCTGGCCATGGCCGGCGAGGTGGCCGCCGCGCACCCCGAGGTGCTGATCCACACTCACCTGTCGGAGAACCTCGCGGAGATCGCCCGCGTCGGTGAGCTGTTTCCCGACCACCAGGACTACCTCGACGTCTACGCCCGCCATGGCCTGGTCACGCCCCGCTCGGTGTTCGCCCACTGCGTCCATTCGACGGACGACGCCCTGCGCCGCATGCAGCGCGCCGGCGCGGCGGCGGCCTTCTGCCCGTCGTCGAACCTCTTGCTCGGCAGCGGGCTGTTCAGCCTCAAGCAGGCCTGCGCGTGCGGGGTGACCGTCGGCCTCGGCACCGATATCGGGGCGGGCGCCAGCTTCTCGCTGCTGCACATGATGGGCGAGGCCTACAAGGTGGGGCAGCTCGCCGGCGAGACGCTCGACCCGATGCACGCCTTCTACCTGGCGACGCTGGCGGGCGCCCGGGCCATGAAGATCGACGACAAGGTGGGCAACCTCGAACCCGGCAAGGAGGCCGACTTCCTGGTCCTCGACCTCGCCGCCACGCCCTTGCTCGCCCGCCGGACCGGTGCGGCGGCGACCATCGCCGAGAAGCTGTTCGTGCTCTCGATCCTCGGCGACGACCGCGCGATCGAACGGACCTATCTGGCGGGCGCCCTGGCCCACAGCCGCGGCGGCTGACCTACTCCGATCCGTGGATGGCCCTCGGCTCGGGATGCACCAGCACGGTCTTGATATTCACGAACTCGTGGATGCCGAACTCCGAGCACTCGCGGCCATAGCCGGAGTGCTTCACCCCGCCGAACGGTAGGCGCGAGTCGGAGCGGACGTTCTGGTTCACGAAGCTCATGCCGGCTTCCAGCTCCTCGGTGGCGATGCGCTCGCCGCGCTCGAGGTCGCCGGTGAGCACGCCGGAACCCAGGCCGAAGGGGCTGTCGTTGGCGATGCGGATGGCGTCGGCCTCGTCCCTGGCTTCGATCACCGCGGCGACCGGACCGAACACCTCCTCGTCGTGGGCCGGCATTCCGGGGCGCACGTCGGTGAGCACCGTGGCCGGGTACCAGGCGCCGGGCTTGTTGGGGACCTCGCCGCCGATCAGGAGGCGGGCGCCCTTGGCCACGCTCTCGACGACCTGCCGGTGGATGTGATCGCGGGCGTCGACGCTCTGCATCGGCCCGAGCCTGGTTTCCGCCTGCCGCGGGTCGCCGATCTGGTAGGCCGCCATCGCCTTCACCAGCGCCTGCTCGAAGGCCTCGCGGACCTGCGCCACCACGATGAAGCGCTTGCCGGCGATGCAGCTCTGGCCGCCGTTGACCATCCGCGCGGCCGCGGCGACCTCGGCGGCGCCTTCGATGTGGGCGTCTTCCAGCACCACATAGGCGTCGCTGCCGCCGAGCTCGAGCACGCACTTCTTTAGGACCCCGCCCGCCTGGGTGGCGACCTGCCGGCCGGCCTCGACGCTGCCGGTGAGGCTGAGCGCGGCGATCGCGTCGCTCTCGATGACCGCGCGGACGTCGCGGCTGGGGATCAAGAGGGTGCGGAACACGTCTTCAGGGAAGCCCGCCTCGCGGAACACGTCCTCGATGGCGAGCGCGCAGCCCGGCACGTTGCTGGCGTGCTTCAAGACCGCGGTGTTGCCGGCCATCAGCGTCGGTGCGGCGAAGCGGAACACCTGCCAGAACGGGAAATTCCACGGCATCACCGCCAGGATCGTGCCCAGCGGCCGGAACGCCACCTTGGCCTTGGGGCCGCCCATATCCACCGGCCGGTCGGCTAGGAAGGCAGCGGCGTGTTCGGCGAAGAAATCGCAGTTGCCGGCGCACTTCTCGACCTCGGCGCGGCCTTCGGTGAGCGTCTTGCCCATCTCGTCGGTCATCAGGGTGGAGAACTCGTCCTGCCGGGCGCGCAGGACCGCCGCAGCGCGGCGCATCATGGCGGCGCGCTCGGCGATGCCGGTGCGTCGCCAGCCTTCGAAGGCGGAGCGGGCTTTGCGGGCGATCTCAAGCGCCTCGTCGGGCGTGTGGCCGGGATAGCTGCGTCCGGGCTTGGCGGTCGCGGGGTCGACGGCCTGGAAGTTGGGCTTCTGCGGCATGTCCATCGGCAAGCTCCTTAGGCCCCCAATCTCCGCGTATCGGGCGGGAAACCGATGGGGACCCGGCTGGTTGCCTCGCGTCTTTTGCTAGGCGGCCGTTCCTAGGTGAGACCTCAGCTCGAGGATCGCAACCATCAGGTGGTAGAACGACGTGGCCGGCGCCGGCTCCTCGACGAAGCTGCCGTCCGCCTGCAGCTTGTCGCGCCAGGCGCCGCGGGCCGGGACGTCGAGGTATTGCGCCAGCCCGCGCGCGGCGCGGACGCCCTGCGCCTCGTCGCCCACCACCAGGGCGGCCTTCAGGTGTTCGGTCTGCGGCCAGAGCCGGGCCGCGCCGTCGCGGATGGAGAAATCGTCCCACAGCGCATTGACCGCGACTTCGCGGACCGGATCGACGCCGCGCAGGCCGTTCTGGAACAGCCGCCCGGCCGCCGTCCGCGCCGCCGCGTCCCCCCGCGAGCGGCCCCAGCGCTCCAGCAGCCAGGCCCATTCGAACTGGTGACCGGGCTCCACCAGGCCGCCGGCGCCGGACAGCGCCTGCCAGTCGGCGTCGAAGAACTCGCGCAGGGCGCCGGTCGCCGGGTCGATGAACTTCGACATCGCGAGCTCTGCGATCTCGTCGGACAGCGCCGCCCAGCGGGGCCCGCCGGCCGCCTCCCAGGCGAGCGCGCTCTCGAAGAGGTGCATGTGGCAGTTGGCCTGGAAGGGATGCGAGCCGGCCTCCCGGAAGCCGCCCGCAGGGTTGCGCCGCGCCTTCAGCGCCGTCAGCACCCGCTCCGCCTCGCCGGCGAGATCGCCGGCCGCCGGATCGGCCGCCTGCAGCGCCGCCATGGCCAGCAGCACGAAGGCCTGCTCGTAGATGTCGGCCCCCGCGTCCAGCGGCGCGCCATCGCCCGACGCGCGGTTGATGAACAGGCCGTCGGGGCGCCGGTAGACGGCGACGAATCGCGCCCATCCCGCGCGGGCCACCGGCAGCCACCGTTCGCCGTAGCCAGCGGTCGCGGCGGAGGCGAAGACGAACACCTGCCGCGCCTGCGCCCGCGCCCGGCGCGGCGCCTCGACCGGCCGGCCCTCGACGCTCAGCGTTTCCTGGAACAGCCCGCCTGCAGGATCGACGCCGGCTCCGGCCCACAGCGGCAGGGCCGCCTCGCCCAGCCAGGCGTCGTACCAGCGGGCGGCTTCGGAGAGGGTGTCGAACCTGGGCGGCATCGGGCCGTCTTAGAGGATTGTCTGCGGCTGCGCGCGGGTCAGGCGTCGCAGCTCCGGGTGGCATGGGCGACGTGGAAGGATCCGGAGTGCGAGAGCACGATCCAGTCGCCGCAGCGGGCGATCACCGGCCCGTCGGGGGTGCGCACCTGCACGGCGGCGCTTTCCACCACGGCGCAGGCCTCTTCGCCCAGCCAGCGCCAGAGCGTGCGCCAGCTGGCCTTGTCGCTGGGCGGCGGCACGCGGAGGGCGGCGCCGTGGTCGAAGGGTGGATGAAGGCGGATGGCGCGCATGGAACCTTGGACGGGCGGCTGAGGTCGTCAGAGGTCGAATTCGGGGTGCTTCGGTCACCAAGTGCTTAACCGCCGGATCGACGCAGCGGCGTCAGACGGAGAGCTCCGCCTACGGCAGAGGTTGCAAATTGTCGCACCAATGTTCTCTGAACGACTTTCCAAAGCGGAAACAAAGGCTTTAACCTATGGTGGAGCTGGCCAACACGATCCGGTGGATCGGTTCGTGCAGAATAGCCGGCCGGGAGGATCGCAATGGCAGACCCGTCGACGAAGGCGCCTGATCCTATGGATGTGGCCCTGGGCGCCGCGGTGCGCATCCGCCGGCGCACGATCGGCCTTTCGCAGGAGGCGTTGGCCGACCAGTGCGGGGTCAGCTTCCAGCAGATCCAGAAGTACGAGAACGGCGCGAACCGCATCTCCTTCTCCCGCCTGGTGCAGATCGCCCGCGCCTTGAAGTGCCGGGTGATCGACCTGATGGACGTGCTGGACGGCCCCGACCGGGAGACCACCGGCGACCTCGACCTGCTCACGCGCATGCGCACGCCGGGCGCGCTCGAGCTGCTGACTGCCTATGAGCAGATGACGCCGGAGGCCCGCACCTCCCTGGTCGGCCTGCTAAGGGCCGTCATCGGGCCGAGCGCGGCCGTCGCGATAAGAGCCGCCAAATCGCCTGAGTCGCATTCCGCCGGCCGCCATTAGGGCTCAGCCCGCCGCGAGAAGCTTGTCGATCACCGACCTGGCGCCCGCGCCAGACCAATCGGCCTCGCCCGAGATGCGGCCGCGCTCCAGGCCGTCCTTGCCCAGGATGATGGTCGTTGGCATGCCGTTCGCCGCGGGCTTGAGCGCCCAGGGCAGCTTGGCTTCGGGATCGTTGTAGAAGGCCAGCGGCGCCTGCTGGGCGAGGAAGGCCTTGGCCTGTTCGAGCGCCTCGGCCTTGTCGATGCTCACCGCGACAACAGCCACCGGCTTGCCCTCATAGGCCTTCGCCAGCTTCGCCAGGGTGGGCATCTCGATCTTGCAGGGCGCGCACCAGGTGGCCCAGAGGTTCATCACCACGACCTTGCCCTTGAAGTCGGCGGGCGTGACCTTCTTCCCGGCGCTGTCGACGAAGGCGTAGGCCGGTGGCGCCGTCCCGTCGGCGGTGTGCTCGAGCTTCCTGGCGACGTCGTGCGTCTCGCTGGCGGTCGGCACGGCGCCGGACGCTGCGACAGGCGCTTGCGGCGCCGGCTTGGTCGTCGCCTGCGCGATGATGTAGACAACCGCCGCGACGCCTATAGCAGCGGCGCCCCAGAGGGCCCATGTCAGGACCCTGCCCCTGGGCCTGGCCGCGGACTGATCGTTCATATGACAGACGACTCCTCTGACGCCCCTGCAAAGGCTGCTCCCTCGGGGCAGGCCATGTGGGGCGGCCGTTTCTCGGACAAACCCGCCGAGTTGATGCAGGCGATCAACGTCTCCATCAGCTTCGACCGCAGGCTGGCCGCCCAGGACCTGGAAGGGTCCCGCGCGCACGCGGCGATGTTGCAAAAGACGGGAGTCATTACAAGCGAGGACGCCGAGGCGATCCAGGCAGGCCTGAAGCTCATCGGCGAGGAGATGGCCGCCGGGATCTTCCCGTTCCGCGAGGAATTCGAGGATATCCACATGAACGTGGAGGCCCGTCTGCGCGAGCTGATCGGCCCGCCAGCCGGGCGGCTGCACACCGCCCGCTCGCGCAACGACCAGGTCGCGCTCGATTTCCGCATGTGGGTGCGCGAGGCGTGCGACCGGACGGGCGCGCAGATCAAGGCGCTGCAGAAAGCTCTCGTGGCCAAGGCCGAGCCGCACGCGGCGACACTCATGCCGGGCTTCACCCACCTGCAGCCGGCCCAGCCGGTGACCTTCGGCCATCACCTGATGGCCTATGTGGAGATGTTCGGGCGCGACGCCTCGCGGTTCGCCGACGCCCGGTCGCGGATGAACGAGAGCCCGCTGGGGGCCGCGGCCCTGGCCGGCTCCCCCTTCCCCATCGATCGCGACCAGACCGCCAAGGCGCTGGGCTTCGACCGGCCGGCCGCCAATTCTCTGGACACCGTGGCCGACCGCGACTTCGCGCTGGAGGCGCTTGGCGCGGCCAGCATCTGCGCCATCCACCTGTCGCGCCTGGCCGAGGAGATCGTGATCTGGATGACGCCGCAGTTCGGCTTCATCGCGCTCACCGACGCCTTCACCACCGGCTCGTCGATCATGCCGCAGAAGAAGAACCCCGACGCCGCCGAGCTGGTGCGCGCCAAGAGTGGGCGGCTGCTCGGCTCATTCGTCCAGCTGGCCGTGGTGATGAAGGGCCTGCCGCTGACCTATTCGAAGGACATGCAGGAGGATAAGGTCCCGACCTTCGAGGCGTTCGACGCCCTGGAGCTGTCGCTGAGCGCCATGGCCGGGATGGTCGCCGACCTTGAGCCGAACAAGGAGCGGATGGCGGTTGCCGCCGGAAGCGGCTTCTCCACCGCCACCGACCTCGCCGACTGGCTGGTGCGGGAGCTGGGCCTGCCGTTCCGCGAGGCGCACCACATCACCGGCGCGGCGGTGAAGCGGGCCGAACAGCTGGGCTGCGGCCTGACCGGCGTGCCGCTCGCCGACCTGCAGGCCCTGGAGCCGCGGATCACCGATGGTGTTTACCAGGTGCTGACCCCCGAGGCCTCGGTGGCCAGCCGCACGAGCTATGGCGGGACCGCACCCGATCAGGTGCGCTCCCAAATCCAGCGTTGGAAGGAAATCCTCGCATGACGCTTCGCACCTTTATACGGACCGGCGCGGTCCTTCTGGCCCTCGGGGCTCCGCTCGGGGCGTGCGGCAAGCTGGGGGACCTTCAGAAGCCTGGCCCGCTGAACGGCGCCGGGCGCGCCACCGACCGGCAGGCCGAGGAGCAGCGCCGTCAGGCGCAGGATCCGCAGCGGCCGGTCGACACCATCGATCAGCGCGACCAGACCACAGATCCCGCCCCGCCGCGCACCCTGCCGATCGAGGGGTCCGGCCAGGACCCGCTCAGCCCCGGACCGCCGGGCGCGCTGCCCGACCCCTACGCCAATCCGCGATGAACCACTTCGAGCTGCGGGGCGGCGAGCTCCATTGCGAGGACGTGCCCCTGGCGAAGATCGCCGAAGCCGTCGGCACGCCGGTCTATGTCTATTCCTCGGCGACGCTCGAGCGGCACTTCACCGTGCTGCGCGACGCGCTCACCGGCGCGGGCCTGCGCGACCCGCTGATCGCATATGCGGTGAAGGCCAATTCCAACGTCGCGGTCCTGCGCACGCTGGCCCGCCTGGGCGCCGGGGCGGACGTGGTTTCCGAGGGCGAGATCCGGCGCGCCGTCGCCGCCGGCGTGCCGCCTGAGCGCATCGTGTTCTCGGGGGTCGGCAAGACTGCCACGGAGGTGGCCTTCGCGCTGGAAGCCGGCGTCGCCGAGATCAACCTGGAGTCGGAGCCGGAGCTCCACTTGGTCAACACAGTGGCCGAAGGGCTCGGCAAGCGCGCCACCGTGGCCATCCGGGTCAATCCGGACGTCGAGGCCGGCGGCCACGCGAAGATCTCCACCGGCAAGGCCGAGAACAAGTTCGGCGTCTCACTGGCCGAGGCCGAGCGGCTCTACGCCAACGCGTCCAACATGGCCGGCGTCCGGCCGGTGGGCGTGGCCTGCCATATCGGCAGTCAGATCACCGATCTCGCGCCCCTGGAGGCGGCGTTCCGCAAGATGCGCATGCTCGTCGAACGCCTGCGCGGCGAAGGCCTCGCCGTCGAGCGCCTGGACCTCGGCGGCGGCCTCGGCGCGCCCTACTTCAACCAGCCGACCCCGCCGGAGCCTTCGGCCTACGCCGCCATGATCGCCCGCGTGATGGACGGCCTGACGGACATCCAGTTCGCGTTCGAGCCCGGCCGGATGATCGCCGCCAACGCCGGCGTGCTGGTGGCCCGCGTGCTGCACGTCAATGCACGGCCCGAGGGACGGAA
>NZ_JAQGIZ010000065.1 GCF_028290885.1 Phenylobacterium sp. | reverse complement strand
ACGCGCCGAGCGAACTTCAAATCCAAGAAAGCACACTAGAAACATATACTTGCTAGTGTCCTCATCGATTCCGAAGTTCGCCAGAGTCAGCCGCAAGCGCTTGCGAACTTCGGAATCGGGACACTAGAGCCTCGAACTCTCGATCCTAGTGTCGCTCATCCGCCACGCGCTCGTGAAGGCGTCGCGGGCGCGGGCCGCGCCGGCGTCCTTGCCCTGCGCCTGTAGGGCCTGGGCCAGGCCGAACAGCGCCCAGCCGTCGTCGCGGTAGGTCTTGAGGCTGTCGCGGTAGACCGCCTCGGCCTCGGCCGGCCGCCCGGCCTGCAGGAGCGCTGCGCCCAGCAGGTGGCTGACCGGCTGATGCCAATAGGGCGGCTCGGTATAGGGCAGCGCCAACTCGATCGCGCGAGCCCTCTGGAACTGGCTAACCGCGCCGGGCAGATCGCCCGAGGTCCGCGCGATCTCACCGTCCAGCAGCGCCAGCGTCATCTGCACCATCTGGGGCGCCGGGATGCCGGGCTCGGCGTAGCGGCGGAAGTCCGCCTTTTCGAGCGCCGCCAGCTTCGCGCGATCGGCCCGGGCCAGCGCTATCGCCCCGGTGTTGGCGTGCGCGAAGCCGCGGGCATAGGTCCAGACGGCCGTCTCCAGCGTCAGCGCCTTGGGCGGCGCGGGTTCGGCCAGGATCTCCTTCCACTTGCCGAACCGCAGTTCGGTGGCGACCGGCGTGAAGGCGAAGAGTTCGCCGCTGGGCATCTGCTTGGCGAACGTCTCGGCGTCGACCGCCTTCACCAGGCGCCGCGCGGCGTCGATGGCGGTCTTGTAGCGCCCCTGCATCTCGGCCGAGGTCCACAGGAAGTGGATGTTGTGGCCGTAGTAGCCGGCCGGGTAATAGCCCTGGGCCTTGCAGGCGGCGATGTAGTCCTCGTCGACCTTGGCGGCGAGTTCGTTGACCCGGGCGGCATCGGCGTAGCGGCCCACCCGATAGTAGATGTGGCTCGGCATGTGCACGATGTGGCCGGCCTGCGGCATCAAGGTGAGCAGCACGTCGGCGGCGTGCTCGGCCCGCTCCGGCGTGGTCGAGGCCTCGACGGCGTGGATGTATAGGTGCAGCGCGCCGGGGTGCGCAGGCGCCTGGCGCAGCACGGTCTCAAGCGTCGTGACGATCTCGCCGCCGTGGCCCTTGGGCGCGACGCCGTCGGCCTGCCAGTAGTCCCACGGCTGGGTGTCCATCATCGCCTCGGCGTAGAAGGTCCCGGCGTCGAGCTCCGCCGGGTTGTCGCGCCACAGCTTGCCCATCGCCTGCGCCCAGGCCTCGTCGAGGGCGTGGCGGTCGGCCTTGGGGTCCGGCGAATAGCGGGTGGCCAGCGCGGCGATCCACGCCTGCTCGCGGGGCGAGGCCTTGGGCGCCAGCGCCTGGGCGCGCTGCAGCGCCTGCCAGGCGGGCGCCGCGGCGTCCGGCGGCATCGGCAGGTTGATGTTGGGACCCAACGCCTCGGCCACGCCCCACCAGCACATGGCGCAGTCGGGATCGAGCCGCGCGGCCTCGCGGAACGAGCGGATCGCCTCGGCGTGGTTAAAGCCGAACAGCAGGTTCACGCCCTGGTCGAAGTACGCCTGGGTCTTCGGAGTCTTCGTGGTGATCGCCATGTGGTGCGACCCCAGCCCCCTGAACACCGGGGCGCCCGGCTTGTCCGCCTGGCCGGCGTAGACGCCCGGCATGGGCGAGAGCGGCAGGCCCATGCTCATCGGGGCCGGCATCACCATGGCCGGCATCGGGCTGGCGGCCTGGGCCCAGCTTGCGGTCGCAGCGACTGCCGCCACGGCCGCGACGGTGGCGAACAGAGTGATTTTCATCGTGAAGCCCTCCCCTGAAGGCCGCTCGGCGCAGGGGCGGACACCCCGGCGGAGCAGGACAGGCGCCAGGGGAGCACGCTTCGCCCTGGCGGGCGAGTCGTGCGAAGCACCCACGCCGCCGCGGAGAACTTCGTAGGTCCTACGCCGGGACCGGCTGCGGCTGGGCAGGGATCAGGGCGTCGTCGATCTCGCGGGCGCGGATGGCCGCGGGGCGATTGCCGACCTTCTCCCAATAGGCCTCGAAGGCCGGACGCTTCTCGATGGAGCCGAACTGCATGCCCCAGCCGATCTGCGAGCCGACATAGACGTCGGCGGCGCTGAACCGGTCGCCGGCAATGTAGTCGCGGCCTTTCACGGCGCCCTCAAGCGTGTTGACCACGTCTTCAAGGCATCCGAAGCCAACCATCATCCTGCGGTCCGGCGGCACGTCGACGCCGAGGCTCTTGGTGGTGACCGCGGCCTCCACGGGGCCGGCCGCGAAGAACAGCCAGCGATAGTAGGCGCCCCGGTCGCCCAGCGGCGGCGCGAGGCCTGCCTGCGGGAAGGCGTCGGCCAGGTAGGCGCAGATGGCCGCGCCCTCGGTCACCGCCGTATCGCCATGGCGGATCGCCGGCACCTTGCCCATCGGATTGATCGCCAGATAGTCCGCGCCCTTCATGCCTGTCGCATAGTCGAGGATTTCGGTGCGGTACGGCTGCCCCACCTCTTCCAGCATCCAGCGTACGATGCGCCCGCGTGACATCGGGTTGGTATAGAAGACCAGTTCGTTCGACATGGTTCGTCCTCCTGCGTCAGGCCCGTCCGGGGCGTCGAAGCCGAGGTTGGACCTCCTTTGCTGACAGCATCATGTCAGCAGCCGTCGGCGGCATCGCCCGAGAGTATCACCGCATCGTTGTGGGCCCCGAGGCCGAATTTCGGATCAGGTCTTTCTCACGCCTTGCGCGCGGCGATGTAGTTGTCGACCGCGTTCTCCAGCACGGTCAGCGGCAGAGAGCCGGCCAGCAGCACGGCGTCATGGAACTGGCGTACGTCGAAACGCGGGCCCAGGGCCGCCTTGGCCTTTTCGCGCAGCCGCAGGATGAAGACCTTGCCCACCATGTAGCCGCAGGCCTGGCCCGGGTTGCAGGCGTAGCGCTCGATCTCCTGGCCGGCGAGCGCGATGGGGTCGCCGTCGGTCTCGTGCAGGGTCTGCACGGCCTTTTCGCGGCTCCAGCGCATCGCGTGGATGCCGGTGTCGACGACCAGCCGCCCGGAGCGCAGCAGGGCGTCGTGGACATAGCCCAGCTCGCCGGCCGGATCGTCGGCGTAGAAGCCCATCTCTTGCGCCAGCTGCTCCGAGTAGAGCGCCCAGCCCTCGGCGTAGGCGTTGAACCCGGCCACCTTGCGCAGCAGCGGCAGGTCCGCCTGCTTCTGCAGGGTGAGCTGCAGGTGGTGCCCCGGGATGCCCTCGTGGAACGTCGTCGTCGGCATGTCCCAATAGGGCGCCTCGGCCGTGTCGCGCAGGTTCAGCCAATAGATGCCCGGCCGCGACCCGTCGAGGCTGCCGCTGGTGTAGTGGGTGGAGGCCCCGGCTTCAGTGGCCGGCGGAATGCGCCGGATCTCCAGCCCCGCTTTCGGCAAGGCCCCGAAGTACTCCGGCAGTCGCTTCTGCATCGCCTGAACGAGCTTGTTCAGGTCCGCGATTTCCTTGGCCTTTCCGGCGTCGGTGTTGGGGTAGACGTACTTCGGGTCCTTAAACAGCGCTGCATAGCGTTCGGCCACCGAGCCCTGGGTGAGGCCGATCTTGCGGAACAGCACGTCGGCGCGGGCGGTGAGTTCGCGGGTGACGTCCAGGCCCAGCTTGTGGACCTCGGCCGGCGTCATGGTGGTGGTGGTCTGCGCCTGCAGGGCGAGCGCATAGTAGGCCTCGCCGTCCGGCAGGCGCCAGACGCCGGCTTCGTGGATCGCCTTGGGCCGCAGGCTCTCCAGCAGCGCCATCTGCCGCTCCAGCGCCGGCAGCACCTTGCCCTCGTAGACGGCCGTCGCCTCGCGCGCCCAGTCTCCGGCGACGCCCTTGGCCCTGGCGCGGTCGGCCACCGAGCTCACCAGCGTCGACTTATCGGCCGGCGCATGCAGCACCTTCATCTGGCCGAGCGCGCCGGCGATGGCGAAGTCCGGCGGGATCACGCCCAGTCCGGCGTCGCGGCGAACCCGCTCGCACTCCTGGTCCATCAACCGGGAGAATTCGCCCAGCCTGGCAACATAGGCCTCGCAGTCGGCCCGGGTCTCGATGGTGTGCTGGCTGTCCAGGAAGTCGGGGACCCCCTGGTAGGCGCCGTTGATCTGGCTCAGCACATAGGGCGCGCCCGCGCCCTCCCCGCCATAGGCGAAACGGCGGTTGCCGCGGTCTGTGGTGTCGAGGTCGTCGAGCACCGAGTCGTAGTTCACCGCCGCCATGCCGGTGAGCGCCTTGCGGTCGACGGCGCGCAGCCTCGCCAGTTGCTCGACGGTGCGGTGCTTGTAGCGGTCGAGGTCGGCCACCGAGGCCTGGCTCAGCTTGGACTTGGCCGCTGCGTTGGCGCCGGTGTCGAGGCCGAGCGAGGTTGCGACCTCCGGATTGTCCGCCAGGTCCTGGGCGAAGAAGTCGTCCAGCGCCTTGTTGAGCTGCGCCCCCGCGCCGGAAGCGCCCTCGCCCTTGGCCTTGGCGGCGCCGGAAGCGCCCTGGGCCCTGGCGGCGCTCCCGGCGAGCGCCAGGCTGGCGCTGGCGGTGAGGAGGATATGGCGGCGGCTCAGCAAGGTCGTCTCCTGTTACGTTTTGTGGAGGCTAGGCTTAAGGTTCGCCTGGGGAGGGCCGCAAGCCGCCGGCGCCTTCGTGCGGGTGAATTCCCGGTAATGAGATGGATTCGCACCCTGCGTCGAAGACCTGTCATCTATCGCGGCCAAGGTTCCCTGACCATGCGAATGCGCCTTTCCCTGATGCCGGCCGTCGGCCTGCTTGCCGGCCTTGCCGCCACCGCCGCCGCCCGCGCCCCGGCCGACATCCTGCCGACCGGCCAGCATTTGACGCCGGAAGCGGCGCGGGGCGCGATCTTCCAGCCGCTCAATCCGGACCTGCCGGGACTGCCGGCGTTCACCGCGGGCCAGGCGTCCGCCGTGGCGCTCTCGCCTGACCGCCGCACCCTCCTGATCCTCACCAGCGGCTACAACCGCAACCTTGGCGCCGACGGCAAGCAGGTCCCCGACCTCAGCAACGAATACGTCTTCGTCTTCGACGTCTCGGGCGCCGCGCCGGTGAAGCGCCAGGTGCTGCAGGTCCCCAATACCTTCCTCGGGCTCGCCTGGGCGCCGTCCGGCCAGCGGTTCTACGTGTCGGCGGGGGTGGACGACGCGGTCCTGGAGTACGAGGCCGCGGCTCAGGGGTTCCAGCCCGCCCGCCGCTTCCCGCTCGGCCACGCCGCGGGCCTGGGCGTCAAGGTGAAGCCGGAAGCCGCCGGGATTTCCGTGAGCCCCGACGGCCGCCTGCTGCTGGCCGCCAACCTGCAGAACGACTCCGTCAGTCTCATCGACCTCGCCAGCGGCAAGCTGGTCGCCGAGCGGGACCTGCGCCCGGGCAAGATCGATCCCGCGCGCCACGGCCAATCCGGCGGCGGGTTTCCGGAGTCCATTGCCTGGACCGGTCCAAGGCGGGCCTTCGTCACCTCGGAGCGCGACCGCGAGGTCATCGCGCTCACGGTCAGCGACAAGGGGCTGGCCGTCACCCACCGCACGCGCACGACCGGACAACCCACGGCGCTGCTCGCCGGCCCCGGCGGACGCCGGCTCTATGCCGCGCTCGGCAACACCGACGGGGTCGTTGAGATCGATCCGGCGACCGGCAGGATCCTGGGACGCACGCCGACCGTCGCCACGGCGAGCCTGATGGCCGGCCGGCGCTTCCTTGGCGGCGCCAACAGCAATGCGCTGGCGCTGTCGCCCGACGGGCACACGCTCTACGTCTCGAACGGCGGCGAGAACGCCGTGGCCGTGCTGGCCCTGGGCCGCGGGAAGGCCAAGACCCGTCTCGCCGGCCTGATCCCCACCGGCTGGTATCCCACCGGCGTGGCGGCCACCGGGGGCCGGATCTACGTCGTCAACGGCAAGAGCGATCCGGGCCCCAACCCGGGCGCCTGCCGCGCGAGCCTCGGCGTCAAGCCGCAGGACGCCGTCGCCTGCCGCGCCACGAACAGCTACGTGTGGCAGCTGGAAAAGGCGGGCTTCCTGACCGTGCCGGCGCCCGAACCCGCCGAGCTGAGGCGGCTGACGCAGCAGGTGGCGGTCAACGTCGGCTTCGCGCCCGATCCCGCCGCCGCCCAGGACGCCGCGGCCATGGCCGCCATCCGCGCGCACATCAAGCACGTCATCTTCATCATCAAGGAAAACCGCACCTACGATCAGGTGCTCGGCGACCTCGAGGTGGGCGACGGCGACCCGAAGCTGGCGATCTTCCCGCGCGCCATGACGCCGAACCACCATGCGCTGGCCCGCGAGTTCGTGACGCTCGACCGGCTCTTCGCCTCGGGCGAGAGCTCGAACACCGGCTGGAACTGGACCACGGCGGCCCGCACCACCGACTTCACCGAGCGGGAAGCGCCGATCAACTACGCCGGCCGCGGGCTGCAGTACGACCAGGAGGGCGACAACCGCTACGTCAACGTCGGCATCGCCGACCACGCGGCGCGCAAGGCCGCCAACCCGGCGACCCCGGATGACGAGGATATCCTGCCGGGCACGGCCGACGTCGCCGCGCCCGACGGCCCCGAGGGCGAGGCCGGCCAGGGCTACATCTGGAACGCCGCGATCCGAAAGGGCCTCAGCGTCCGCAACTACGGCTTCTTCGGCGACCTGGGGCGCTACGATGAAAAGACCCCCGACCACATCCCGGCCGAGCGCGACCCGTTCGCCAAGAAGCTGCCGGTGTTCGTCGCCACCAAGCCGGAGCTGGCGGCGGTGACCGACGTCTATTTCCGCGGCTTCGACCAGGGCTTCCCAGACTACTGGCGCGTCCAGGAGTGGAAGCGGGAGTTCAAGGGCTATGTCGCCAAGGGCGCGTTGCCGAACCTGACCTTGCTTCGCCTGCCGCACGATCACACCGGAAACTTCGGGCGCGGCCTGGACGGCGTCGACACCGTCGAGACCGAACTCGCCGACAATGACTACGCGCTGGGGCTGGTGGTGCAGGCCGTGGCCGAAAGCCCGTTCGCCAAGGACACCCTGGTGTTCGTGATCGAGGACGACGCCCAGGACGGTCCGGACCACGTGAGCGCGCGGCGCACCCTGGCCTTCGTCGCGGGCCCCTATGTGCGCCAGCACGCGGTCGTGTCGCGGCCCTACACGACGGTCAATTTCATGCGCACCATCGAAGACGTCCTGGGCCTCGCTCCCATGTCGATGAACGACTCCCTGGCCCGGCCGATGACCGAGATCTTCGACCCGCACCAGGCGAGCTGGAGCTATCGCGCGGAGGTCCCGGCGGTGCTGCGGACCACCGCCCTGCCGCTGCCCGGGAAGACGGCGCAGGCCGGCGCGACCGGCCTGTGCAGGCCCCTGCGGAGCGCCGCCTACTGGGCGCAGGCCATGGCCGGTCTCAACTTCGAGGTTGAAGACCATCTCGACACGCCGCGCTTCAACCAGGCGCTCTGGACCGGCATGACCGGCGAGGACACCGTGCCGGAGCCGAGCGGCGCAGACCTGAGCCATGACCGCGCCGCGCTTCTGGCGGGCGCGGGGTGCCGCTGACTGCGGGCCAGAGCACGATGGGGTCAGGCGGAACCGCCTGACCGCTGAATCGTGCTCTAAATTCAAAAGTGTAGACCCTGATTCACGGTTCAGATCGTGTCGATCTGAACCGATCAGGGTCTGGCGGTACGGCTCCCGATCGGCGATATGGCGCGCTCCAGCCGTTGAAGGATTCGCCATGCCGCCCATCCGGCGCAGCCTGCTCGCCGCCGCCCTGGGACTTGGCGTGCTCACCACCGCCCAGGCCGCGCCCAAGCCGGCCGATCCGGCCGACCGCGCCGTCCAGGCGATCGTCCGCAGCCCCGCCTTCAAGACCGCGGTGGCCACCCTCGATGCGCAGCACGACCGGACCGTCGCCGACATAATCACCCTGACGGAGATCCCGGCGCCGCCGTTCAAGGAGGCCGCCAAGGGCAAGGCCTTCGCCGCCATGCTCAAGGCCGAGGGGCTCACCGACGTCGAGACCGACCCGGAGGGCAACGTCATGGGCCTGCGGCGCGGGACCGGCCCGGCCGGCGGCCCGGTGGTGGTGCTGGCCGCCCACCAGGACACCGTCTTCCCGGAAGGCACGCCGGTGAAGGTCCGCCGCGAGGGGACCAAGCTCTATGCGCCGGGCGTCGGCGACGACAGCCGCAGCCTCGCCGTCCTGCTGGCCTACGTCCGCGCGCTGGACGCCGCGAAGATCAAGACCAGGTCCGACATCCTCTTCGTCGGCGACGTAGGCGAGGAAGGCCCCGGCGACCTGCGCGGCATGCGCTACCTGTTCGGCAAGGGGAAGTACAAGGACCGCATCAAAGCCTTCTTCTCCATGGACGGCAGCGAGGCGGCCCGGATGACCTTTGGGGCGGTGGGATCGCGGCGCTATCGCGTGGCCTTCCATGGGCCCGGCGGGCACAGCTACGGCGCCTTCGGCATCGTCAATCCGATGGCCGCCATGGGCCGCGCCGTCGACCAGCTCTATGCGGTGAAGGTCCCGGCCAGGCCGCGCACCACCTATGCCGCCAGCGTGGTGGGGGGCGGCGTCAGCGTGAACTCAATCCCCGCGGACGTCTGGCTGGAGGTGGACATGCGCTCGGAGAGCAAGGACGAACTCGCCAGGCTCGACGCCCGCTTCCAGGAGATCCTCAAGGAGGCCGCCGAGCACGAGAACGCCGCCCGCGAAACCCGCCTCGGCAAGGTCACGGTGACGCCAAAGCTGATCGGCGAGCGTCCAACCGGCGCGACCCGCGAGGACGCGCTGATCGTCCGCACCACGGCCGCCGCCGCCCGGGCCGCCGGCTACACGCCCGAACTCGGCGCCTCGTCCACTGACTCCAACATCCCGATCAGCCTCGGCATTCCGGCCGTGACGATCGGCTCCGGCGGGACCGGCGGCCGGGCGCACTCGCTGGACGAATGGATCGACGTGGCCAAGCCCGAGAGCGTACGGGGCATGACCGTGGGCCTGGCGGCAGTGCTCGCGATGGCCGGGGTCTGACATGCGGGCGTTGGCGAGGTTCACGGTAGCGGTCCTGGCGGCGATCCTGGTCGTTGGCCCAGCCCAGGCGGCGGACTTCTCGCCCTCGCCTTGGCTCGAAGACCTCGCCCAGCTGCGCGATGCGATGACCGCCAGCTACGCCAACCTTGAATGGCAGGCCAAACGCGGCCTGGACCTCCCAGCGGTCTATGGCCGCGCACAAGTCCGGCTGGAGCGCGCCCGTGACGACTTCGAAGCCCGCCGCGCCATCGACCGGTTCCTGGAGACCTTCGGCGATGGGCACATAGAAATCCAATGGCCAACGACCAAGGCGCCCGCTGCGGGCAGGTACGAATCTCAACCGCTCTGCGTTCGGCTGGGCTATTCCCAGGCGAGTGACGACGGCGCGGCGGCCACGCGGCTGCCGGACTTCCGGCCGGTCGCCGCGCCGGACGCTTTGCTGCGCACTGGCATCATCGAGGTCGCTGGCCGGCGGGTGGGAGTCCTGCGGCTGCCGCTCTTCTCGCCGAGGGGTTTCCCGGGTCTTTGTGAGCGCCTCGCCGCCCAGCAATCCCTCAGCCCGGACAGCCCTTGTGACGCCGCCTGTGAAGATCGCTTCTCGCACCGCGCCGACACCGCCTTCGTGGGCGAGATGCAGTCTGCCGTGGCGACCTTGAAGGCTGCAGGCACGCAGGTCCTGCTGGTCGATATCGCGGGCAACGGGGGTGGCGACGACACCTCCGTCGCGCTCGCGCGCCTGCTGACCGCCAAACCGATGCCGACGCCCCGCATCGGGTTCCTTCGAACGCCCGGCTGGGCGGCCGAGCTCACCAGCGAGCAAGCCGACATCCGGGCCGGTCTCGCGGTGACCAGCGGCGCCGAACACGACGCCCTCGTCCGCTATGACGCCGCCCTGACTGCCGCGAGGGCGGAAACCGGCAAGCCCTGCGACCGCGCACCTTTGTGGCGCGGCAAGCCGATCGAGTGCTCGGCAGCCGTGTTCGGCGTACTGTTCGCAGGCGGCCTGTCGCCGGAGCCGCAAGGTCCTCGCGACCGGCCCTGGGCGGAGACCATTTCGGCCCAGGCCCGCTTTCCGCCCACGACGGCGCTCTGGCGTGGGCCGGTGATCGTGCTGGTGGACGGCGACAGCGCTTCGTCCAGCGAGTTCTTCGCCGCGATGATGCAGGATCGGCACGCGGCCCTGATCCTGGGCGCGCCAACCTTCGGCGCTGGCTGCGGACACATGACCGACGCCGAGCCTGTAGTGCTGCGTCATAGCGGAGCGCGGGTTTCCCTGCCCGACTGCGTGCGCCTGCGTGCCGACGGCAGCAACGAAGTGGCGGGAATCCAACCGGACGTGCTGATCGGGTTCAAGAGATTCGACACCCCGGCGGAACGCGTGGCGCGGCTCGCACGCGCTCTGCCACAAGCCGTCGCGCGCACCGCGGCCGGCCGATGACCGCTGTCGCCGTTATCGGGGCCGGGCCCGCTGGCCTGATGGCGGCCGAGGTGCTGGCTGAAGCCGGCTGCGCGGTGACCGTCTACGACCGCATGCCCTCGGTGGGGCGCAAGCTGCTGATGGCGGGCCGCGGCGGATTGAACCTCACCCACTCCGAGCCGCTGGATCGGTTCGTGGCGCGCTTCGGGACCGCGTCCCCCCGCCTTGGCCCGCTGGTCGAGGCGTTTCCGCCGCAGGCGCTGGTCGCCTGGGCTGAGGGCCTGGGCCAGCCGACCTTCGTCGGATCCTCCGGCCGGGTGTTCCCCAAGTCGCTGAAGGCCTCGCCGCTGTTGCGGGCGTGGTTGGCGAGGCTCCAGGGCCTCGGCGCGGCGTTCCGCCCGCGTCATGACTGGACCGGCTGGGAAGCCGGCGGGCGCCTGCGGTTTGCGACGCCGGCGGGCGAGGCGACGGCGAGCCCCGACGCCGTCGTCCTGGCGCTTGGCGGGGCGAGCTGGCCGAAACTGGGCTCCACCGGCGCGTGGGCCGACATCCTGGTGAGCGCGGGCGTGCCGGTGAGCCCGCTGCGCCCGGCCAACGGCGGCTTCGACGTGGCCTGGAGCGAGTTGTTCCGCGACCGGTTCGAGGGCCAGCCGTTGAAGGGCGTCGCGCTCACCTTCGGCCGTGTCAGGGTGCGCGGCGAGGCGATGGTCACCCGCCACGGCCTGGAGGGCGGGGCGGTCTACGCCCTCTCCGCCGCCTTGCGCGACGCGATCGCCACGGACGGCCAGGCGCGCCTTTGGATCGACCTGCGACCGGACACGCCCGCCGCTCAGCTGCAGGCGAAGCTGGCCCAGGCGCCGGCCAACCAGTCCGCCGCCAACCGCCTGCGCAAGGCCGCTCACCTGACGCCGCTGGAGACCAACCTGCTGCGCGAGGCGCACGGCAAGGACCTGCCGTCGGACCCCGCAGCCCTGGCGTCGGCGATCAAGGGCGCGCCGCTGCGGCTCACGGGCATCCGGCCGCTTGAGCGGGCCATTTCCACAGCGGGCGGGGTGGCCTTCAGTGCGATCGACGAGCAGCTGATGCTGACCGCCAGGCCCGGCGTCTTCGTGGCCGGCGAGATGCTGGACTGGGAGGCCCCGACCGGCGGCTACCTGCTGCAGGCGAGCTTCGCCACGGGCGTTGCGGCGGCGCGCGGCGTGCTGAAGCGGCTCGAAGGCCTTGTGCTAGACTAGGGCGAGGAGGTGCGCGCCATGGACCAGCCGACCCACCGCTTCGACACCGACGCCCACGCCGTGGAGATCCGCGAGCAGGGCTACACCGTCATTCCGGATTTCATGGATGCCGCCGCCCTGGCCGCCGTCCGCACGGCGCTTGCGCCCTACCTCGGCAGCCACCACGGCCGCAACGACTTCGAGGGCTTCGAGACGGAGCGGGTCTACACCCTGGTCGCGCGCGGCAAGGTGTTCCAGGAGCTCGCGGAGGAAGCGCGGCTCTACGCCCTGCTCGGCCGGTTCCTACAACCGAACTTCCTGCTGAGCGCCAGCCACGCGATCAACATGCTTCCGGGGGAGACGGCCCAGTCGATCCACTACGACGACGGCTTCTATCCCCTGCCGCGGCCCCGGCCGCCGATCAGCATGTCGGTGATCGCCGCCGTCGATCCCTTCACCCAGGCCAACGGCGCGACCGAGGTGATCGCCGGCAGCCACCTGTGGAGCGACGCCGAGATTGCCGAGCGCCGCAAGGATCGGGAGGCGCTGGAGGCCCTGCTGGTCCCCATGGAAGTCCCTGCGGGCGCCTGTTTCGTGTTCTCGGGAACCCTGCTGCACCGGGGCGGCGCCAACCGCACGGACAAGCCCCGGCTGGCCTTAACCCAGCAGTATTGTGAGCCTTGGGCGCGTACCCAGGAGAACTTCTACCTCAGCATCCCCAGGGAGCTGGCGCGCGCCATGTCGCCGCGCATGCGCTCGCTGATCGGCTATGAGATCTGGCCGGGCTTCATGGGGATGGTCAGCGGCTCGCACCCGAAAAAGGCGTTGGCCGAGGACTTCGTGCCGCCGGTGGTCGCGCAGCAGCCCAGATAGACGCGTCCCCCCGCCGCGCGAAGCGGCGGAGGGACATCGAGCTTCGGTGTGGCTCGCCTAGTGGTTGGAGGCGATGATCGAGGCGATCAGTCCAGTCGTCAGGGCGACGAGGGCGTAGTTGTTGTCGTCGGTCCGCACCCAGCGGTAGCCGCGGGGCGGCGCACGCAGATGATAGGCGCGGTAGTCAACATAGTGGCCGCGGTCCTGGTAGTAGCTGGACGGCAGGCGCTCGCCGCGCGCCCAGCGGTGCTGGGCCTGCCGCTGGTCGTTGCGCTGGTGGACTTCACGCGAGCGGTCGTTGCCGCGCTGGTCGTTGCCCTGCTGGGCGTAGCCGCCTTGGTCGTTGCGATGGTCGGGCTGCGCCATCGCGGCGGTCCCGGTCAGCAGCGAAAGCGCCAGGGCGCCGGTGAGCAGACGTTTCATGGTTGGACTCCTTATCCAGGACCACAAGGTATTGCCCGCGGCCTGAGCCCGCCCTGAACGCAACGGCTCAGCTAAGGTTCATCTTATGTCGGCTGTGAAACATAATACCTAGCCCAGCCGGCGCCTCCAGAGGGCGAACAGCCGCTCCCAGTGCCGCTCGGCCGCCGGCTTGTCGTAGGCCGGGCGCTGCGGGAAGGCGAAGCCGTGGTGGACGCCGGGATAGAGCTCCACCTCGCCGTTGAGGTTCTTGGACTTCACCGTCTGGTCCAGCGCCTCGACCATCTCCAGCGGCGCGTAGGGATCGACCTCGGCGCAGGCGAAGTAGAGCTCGGCCTTGGCCTTCTGCGCCGCCAGGTGCGGGCTGTCGGCCTGGTCGGTGACCAGCTGCACCCCGTAGATCGAGGCCGCCGCCGCCACCCGGTCCGGATAGCGGGCGGCGAAGTTGATCGCGTACTGGCCGCTCATGCAGTAGCCCAGCGTCGCGATCTTGCCGTTGCTGGCCGCGGGGTCCCGATCGGCAAAGTCCAGCAGGGCGTCGGCGTCGCTCATCACCAGTGGGATGGTCAGCGAGCCCATCAGCTCGAACATTCGCGCGCGGGACTCGGCCTCCGGCAGCTTCGGCAGGTCGGCCAGCTCCATGACCCTGCTGCGGTAATAGAGGTTCGGCAGCATGACGTAGTAGCCGACCGCGGCGATCCGCCGGGCCATGTCGCGCAGCTCCTCGCGGATCCCGGGCGCGTCCATGAAGAACAGCACCACCGGGTGCGGCCCCTCACGCTCCGGGTGGACGATGAAGGTGGTCTTCGCCCCATGCTTGGTGGCGATCTCGACGGTCTGTTCGATCATGTGGCGTTCCCTAGACCAGCTCGGCCGGCTGCACGTTCTGTTCCTTCAGGAACGGCTCGGCGTAGTTGATGGTCCCAGTCAGGGTCCTGGGATCGCCTGAGGCCAGGCGATAGACGGCTTCGGCGATGAACTTGATCGGCTGCACCCGGTCCTTGGTCGCCTCGTTGATCAGGCCGTGCACCGCGACGCCCGGCGTATCGACGAGCCCCGGCGAGACCACGTTCACGGCGATGCCGTCGTCATAGACTTCCGAGGCCAGGCCTGTGGTGAAGCGTTCCAGCGCCGCCTTGCACATTCCGTAGACCGTGCCGCCGCCGCGGCGCGTATAGGGCGGCTTAGGATGCAGGCCGGCGCCCGAGGAGATGTTGACGATCCAGCCCTGCTTGCGCGCGCGCATCGACGGCAACACCAGCTGCGACAGGTGGAAGGGCGCGTAGACCTGCACCTCCATCATCAGCTTGAAGCGCTTCTCGGGAAAATCGGCGACCGGCATGAAGTAGGTGATGGCGGCGTTGTTCACGAGGATGTCGACGGGGCCGTAGGTCGCCACCGCCTCCTCGACCAGGCGTTCCCGCTCGCTCGACTGGGCGAGGTCGGCCTTGATGAAGGCGGCGTTCCCGCCGGCGTTGCGGATGCGCTCGACCGTGTCGTGGAGCGTGCCCGGCAGCCGGCTTTCGCCGCTCTCGGCGGTGCGGGCAGAGACGACGACGTTGGCGCCTTCCATGGCGAGGCGGGCGGCGATGGCCTCGCCGATGCCGCGGCTGGCGCCGGTGACCAGGGCGTTGCGGCCCTTTAGCGGGCCGTCGGGATTGATGCGAGCCTCACTCATGACCGGTCCTCCAAATGCATTTTTTTCTAATGCCCCAAGGCTGGCGCGGCTGGCGGCGGGACGCAAGGCCGGTTGCGCAAGGGCGCGCGCGGCGGTTCACTGGCGGCTGACGCCTGAGGAGACGCGATGCGCATACCCGACGAGAAGCTGGCGGAGGTGTTCGACCGGGGCTTCACGGTGGTGGAAGGCTTCCTGGACAAGGAGACGCTTGGCGCCGCCCAGGATGCGCTCTGGGAGATCTATCCCCGGCCGGAAGCCTACTTCGCCAATCCCGATGCGCATCCGAAGTTCGCCAGGAGCCAGTTCGCGGGCCTGAGATTCTTCCCCTACCCGTCCTGGGCGCTGAACCGCGTGCCGGTCTACCCCGACCTGATCGACGCGGCCGAGCGGTTCCTCCAGACCAGGGAGATCGACTGCTACAAGATCGAGCTCTGGGCGAAATATTCCGGGGCCGTCGACTACGACCAGAGCCACCACCGCGACTATGAGAACCACACCATCGTGGTCCCTCGCGCCGACCAGACGATGCCGCAGATGACCTGCTTCATCCTGCTCTCCGACGTGACCGAGCTCGACGGGCCCACCAAGGCCGTGCCGCTGGACAAGAGCCGCCACATCCCGATCGGCGTCACCCGCACCGAAATGGGCGACTTCTTCGAGGACGAGGTGGCGGTGACCGGGCCGGCCGGCTCGATGCTGATCTACAAGACCGACATCTTCCACCGCGGCTCCAACTTCAAGGCGCCCGGCCGCTCGCGGTTCGTCATGCCGGTGGATTTCAAGCCGCGCGGCTGGCGCTGGCAGGGCAAGCTCGCGTGGCCGGACCGCGCGCTGAAACCCGGCTGGAAGGAGGCGATGGTCAGGATGACGCCGCGCCAGCGCGACCTGTTCGGCTGGCCGCCGGCGGGCGACCCCTACTGGAACGCCCAGACGCTGAGCGACGTGGCTCTCCGCTATCCGGGCATCGACCTGACGCCGTATGGAGCGCAGGCGGCAGCGGGGGCCGCCGCCTAGTCCTGGCTCAGCACGTTCAAGCGCTTCACGGTCAACTCGTCGATCTGCAGGTGCTTCAGGCGCATCCGGCCCACGGCCAGGCGGCGGATCGCCAGCGCGCCGATAGAGACCGCGCCGACCGTCAACGCGCCGAGGGCCGCGGCGCCCATGGCTGCGGCGATCCAGGCCGAAACGGGCAGCGGACGCTTGACCGGGACAGCTTCGTTCATCGGGCGTCTCCTTACGGCGGATTGCGCTCCAGTTCGGCGCGGGGCCATTTCGCCAGGTCGGCCGCGGCCTCGTAGGTGGATTGGCAGAACTCGAGCAGGGCGTTGTCGGGGTCGCCGGAAGCCCTTACCGCCTCGTAGGGCAAGACGAACTCGCCGAGGCCGGCGTCCCAATACGCCTCCGCCGGCCGCACCTGCACGTCGGCGAACCCCGGCGGCTGCGGATAGGCGTAGGCGTAGAACAGGGGCGCGATCCCCGGCGCGCCCGGCCAGAAGCCGCAGCTGGAAACCTCGTGCGAATAGGCCTCCCGGCTGACCGAGGGGGGCGCCAGCGGCGAGCCCGGATGCGGCGGCGCGCGGCGGCCGGAGAACCGGGTCACCGCTAGGTCGAAGCTGCCCCAGAAGAAATGCACCGGGCTCGCCTTGCCGATGTACCAGCCGCGGAAGGCCTTCATCACCCGGTCGGCTTGGGCCAGCGCCCGCCAGAAGCGCTGCGCGGCCTCGGCGTCGTACGAGTGGTGGACCTCGTCGAGCTCGAACGGGATGGGATTCTCGACCTCGCATGGCGTGGTCCAGATGTGCGGCCGGATGCCCAGCCGGGCGAGCGCCGCCATGGTTTCCCGGTGGAACTGGGCGACGCTGATGGGCCGCAGGGCGACCAGCTCGCGCTGGCCGTCGCTGCAGATGATCCGCAGCTGATGCTCCAGGAAGTCGAACACGATCTCGACGTTGCGCCCGCCCGCCGGGATCGGCGAGGTGGTGAGCCCCCGCGCGCTGACATAGAGCGGCACGTGCCACCAGTGGTTGACCGGCGGGGTGAGCGCCATGCGGACCTTTCCGACCACCTGCGTCCAGAGGTGCAGCGTCTCGGCTGTGTCGGCCCAGTCGTCGTAGGCGAGTGCGGGCCAGTCCGTCGGGTCGGCCGCGACGGTCATGAGCCGCGCGCCTCGAATGCTTGGGCGATCTCACGGACGACGCTCGCCCAGTCTCCCCGGGCCGGCTGGCGGAACAGGCGCATCGACGGATACCAGGGGCTGTCGGTGCGATGGCGCAGCCAGCGCCAGTCACAGCCGAGCCACGGCAGCATCAGCCAGGTGGGCTTGCCCATGGACCCGGCCAGGTGCGCCACCGAGGTGTCGACGGTGATCACCATTTCGTGCCCGGCGATCAGGTCGGCGGTCTCCCGGAAGGTCTTCGCGCCGGTGTCGTCAGGGTGCAGGCTTACAGCCCCCGGCAGCGCCAGCAGCTCAGCGCGGGCCTCGTCCGGCAGTCGGCGATGAAGGTCGCGCGGATGATTGGGCCGGCCGCGCAGCATCAGGCCGACACCGCGCCCACCCGGCTCCGCGGCGAGGTCCAGCGGCGGGGGAATGGTGTCGAGTGTCGTGCCGAAGCGCAGGGCGAGCGAGCAGATCGGCGTCCAGGCCTCGTGGCGGGCCGCAGCAACCGTACCCTCGGCGACCAGCACCTGCGCGCCGGTCGCCGCATAAAGGCTCGCCAGCGAGGGTGGGGCCATCACTGTTGTCGCAATGCCTCGCGCGGCCAGCAGCGGCAGGTAGCGCGCGAATTGGATCTGGTCGCCGAGACCCTGGTCGAGCCACACCATCAGCGAACTCACCGGTTCCCCCTTCCATTCCGGATAGGTCAGCGCCGGTGGGCGGAAGTCCGAGATCGGCAGGCGACGCCGGTCCTCGAACAACGGCCAGCCCTCGGCGTAGCGTCCGTCCGAGAGAAGGAGATCGGCCAGGCGGAAGTTTAGTTCCGCCGAGCCCGGGTCGAGCCGCAGCCAGTCGCGGACGAAAGCTTCCATCTCGCTCCAGCGCCGCTCGCTCCAGAGCAGCACCAGCAGGTTGTTGCGCGCCGAGCGGGCGCCGGGGTCCGCGGTGATCGCGGCGCCGTAGAGCCGTTCGGCTTCGGCGAGGTCGCCCGCCGCGTGCGCCTGCGAGGCCGTCTGGAAGAGGATGTCCGCTTCGCCCATGGCCTTCCATAGCAGGGACGGGGCGCGGTTTTACAGTCCTTGCGTGACCGGCGCGGCCGCGGAATCCGGCGCTCAGGCCGCGTTCTGCAGCTCCTGCTTCACCCGCTCGGCCAGGGTCTTGATGTCGATGGGCTTGGGCAGGAAGGAGACGTTGGTCTCGCCCTCCAGCAGGTCGGAGAATTCGCTTTCCGCATAGCCCGAGATGAACATCACCGGCGCGGAGCCCAGGAAGCCGCGGGCCTGCTTCAGGAGGTCGGGGCCCTGCATGCCCGGCATCACCACGTCGGAGATCATCAGGTCGATGGTTCCGGCATGGGTCTCGGCAAGCGCCAGGGCCTCCTCGCCGCTCGCCGCCTCGATCACTTCGTAGCCGCGGGCGCGCAGCAGCTTGGCGGCCACCCCGCGCACCGCGTCCTCGTCCTCGACGAACAGGATGCGGCCCGCGCCGGAGAGATCGCGCGCCACCGGCCGCTTGGGCGCGGCGGGCGCGGGCGCCGGCGTGAGCATAGCGCTCGGGATGTGCACCGGCAGGAAGATGCGGAAGGCCGCGCCCTCGCCGGGCTTGGAGTCCACCGCGATCCAGCCGTCCGACTGCTTGACGATGCCGTAGACGGTGGCGAGCCCCAGGCCCGTGCCCTCGCCCACCGGCTTGGTGGTGAAGAAGGGGTCGAAGATCTTGTCCATCACCGCGGGCGGGATGCCGGGGCCGTCGTCGGAGACCTCGATCAGCGCCTGGTCGCCGCGGGCGGTCGGATAGCCGAGGGCTTGCGCCTGCTCCTGGGTGACGCGCGCCGTGCGGATCTTCACCGATCCGCCGCCGTGGGCGCGGACGGAGTCGCGGGCGTTGACCGCCAGGTTCATCACCGCGGTCTCCAGCTGGCCGCGGTCGGCGCGCACCTGCGGCAGGTTGCGGCCGTAGTCGGTGGTCAGCTTGACGTCCTCGTAGAGCACGCGGCGCAGCAGCACCTCGAACTCGCTGATCAGTTCGCCGAGGTCGAGGATCTCCCGCTGTACGGTCTGCTTGCGCGAGAAGGCCAGCAGCTTGCGCACCAGGTCGGCGGCCCGCGTCGAAGTCTGCTTGATCTCGTTCAGCCCCTCGTAGGAGGGATCGCCCACCGGGTGGCGGGTGGCCAGCACGTCGAGTTGCATGAAGATGGCGGTCAGGAGGTTGTTGAAGTCGTGGGCGACGCCGCCGGCCAACTGCCCGATGGCCTGCATCTTCTGGCTCTGGGCGAGCTGCAGCTCGATCTGCTTCTGCTCGGAGACGTCCACCAGATAGGCCACCCAGCGGCCGTCGCTCTTGGAGAGGTAGAGGTGGGCGATGCGGGCCGGGTCGTGCGCGAGGCGAACCTCCACCGGCGCGCCGGAGCCCTGCCCCGCCGCCAGCTTCAAGGTTGCATCGGCGCGGCTGGCCGGGTCGATAAGGTCGCCGAACGCCTGGCCCTTCTCGCCGCCGCCGGCCACGGCCCTCAGCGCCGGATTGGCCTCGACGATCTTGGCCTCGAAGGGATCCTCGCCATCCAGCAGCGCCGCGCCGAACGGCGAGGCGGCGGCGAAGGCGTCGAGCACCTTGGGCGGCGGCGGGACCGCGCCTGAGAAGGCCGTCAGCACCTCAAGGGCCGCCGACGGCAGGGCAAGCCCGCCTGCGCTGGGGCCGGTCAGCCGGACCAGGAACCGCCGCTCGCCCAGCGGCGAGACGATCGCCTCGTGCTCCGCGCCCCCGGCCTTGATGGCCGCGCGCGCGGTTTCCCCGCGCCGCGCCGCGGTGAGCGCCGCGAACAGGCTGGAGGCCGAGGCGCCGGACTTGGGCAGGCGGTTGGCGAGCCCGATGGCCGACTTCCAGGCCGCATTGGCCGCCTGCACCCGCCCGTCGGGGGCGGCGATGGCGGCTGGCTCGCTCAGCGCATCGAGGAAGCCGGCGGCGCCCGGCTCGCTCGCGCCGGGGGGTTCGGCCGAGCCGCGCAAGACGAAGAGGCCGAGGCAGGCCACGCCCGCCAGGCCGATCAGCAGCATGAGGCCCGCGAGCGTCGTCGGCCCGGCATTCATCGCCGGCGCCGACGCGAAGGCGACAGCCATCAGGAAGAAGACCACCGCGGCGGCCGTCAGCGGGTCGAAGCGGCCCTTGCGGACCTGTGGCTCGGCCATGGCCAGCGACAGCGCCTCCTCGCGCGACCGCATCGGGCGTCGGACACCTTCGCCCGGCGAATCACTCATGTGCATTCTCTCACAAGGTTCAATGCGTTACAGGGCGCCGCTTCGGAGCGTCCGGGCGGCCGCCTTGCGCCCGGCGTTGAGGATGAAGCCGATGATCCTGGCGACCGCCTCGTAGTGCGCCGGCGGGATAATCTCGTCCACGTCGACGGCGGCATAGAGGGCGCGGGCCAGCGGCGGGTCCTCGATAACCGGCACGCCGGCGGCTTCGGCGATCTCGCGGATCTTCAGCGCCAGGGTGTCCATGCCCTTGGCGACGCACATCGGCGCCGGCGTCTCGTTGGCGTCGTACTTCAGCGCCACGGCGTAGTGGGTCGGGTTCATCACCACCACCGTGGCCTCGGGCACCGCCTGGATCATGCGGCGCCGTGCGCGTTCGTGTCGCAGCTGCTTCTGGCGCGCCTTGATGTGCGGGTCGCCCTCGGCCTGTTTGTAGTCTTCCTTGATCTCTTCCTTGCTCATCCGCATGCGGGCCATGAACCGCTGCCGCTGCCAGAACCAGTCGGCGCCGGCGACGATCAGCAGGAAGGCCGCCACCGCGAACACCAGCCGGCGCAGGATGTCGGCGGCGAAGCCCATCATGGCGATCGGCTCCATGCCGGAGAGGTTCTCCAGCTCCGGCACGTGCGGGTTCAGCACCCACCAGGCCAGCGCCCCGGTCAGCGTCACCTTCACCAGCGACTTCGCGAACTGCATCACGCCGTCGAGCCCGAAGACCCGTTTGAAGCCCGCGGCCAGCGAAAGCTTGCTGGGGTCGAAGGCCAGCTTCTCCGGGGTGAACATGAAGCCGGTCTGGAGGAGGTTGGCGGCGACGCCCGCCGCGCAGGCGGCCGCGAACACCGCCGCCATCGGCGGGGCCGCGGCCAGCAGCGACATGTAGAGCACATGGACCCCGCCCTGGCCGGCCAGGACCATGGCGTCGGGCTCGGCCAGGAACGGCCGCAACGCCACCACCATGTTGTTGCAGAACCCGGGCCCGGCGAGCGCCACCACGCTGGCGGCCGCCGCCAGGGAGGCCAGCGCCGCCAGGTCCGGCGTCTTGACCACCTCGCCCCGCTCGCGGGCCTGCTCGAGTTTGCGCGGTGTCGGTTCTTCTGTGCGGGAGGCTGCGTCGCTCATGGCCTATCCGAACAGGCCGATGAGATCGCGGTAGCGGTCGACCCAGACCATGCCGATGGTGCCCAGGCTGAGCGCGAAAACCGAGAGGCCCAGGAGCACCATCAGGGGCGTAGCGACGAAGAAGATCTGGAACTGCGGCATGACCCGGCCGACCAGCCCGGTGGCGACGTTGAAGATCAGCGACAGGGCCACCACCGGCGCGGCCAGCTGCAGGCCGAGCGCGAAGGATTTGCTCACTGTCTGGATCGCCAGGGCGTTGGCGTCGGCCAGCGGCACGGCCCGGGAGAACGGGAAGATGGTGTAGGAGCGCACGATCGCCGACAGGAACAGGTGATGCAGGTTGGTGGTCATGATCAGCAGCAGGCCCATCAGGCCCAGGAAGGTGCCGAGCGTGGTGGACGGCGCCGCCTGCATGGGGTTCGCCGTCTGGGCGAAGGCCAGCGTGGTCTGGATCGAGACGATCTCTCCGGCCGCGGCCAGCGAGGACATGAAGAACCTGAGGATGCCGCCGATCATCAGGCCGATGGCGGTCTCCTTGATGATCGCGACGGCCACGCCGCTGACGTCGGTGGGGATCGGCGGCACGCCGCCCCCCACGACCGGCAGCATCACCAGGGCCAGCAAAAGCGCGAGCGACAGGCGGATGCGCACCGGGATGAAGGTCTCGCCTATGCCGGGGATCAGCATGACGATGGCCCCCAGCCTGGCGAAGACCAGGCCGGCGACGAACACCTGCTGGGCGGTGGCGTAATGTTCCATGGGGCGCTGGCCTGCCCCGCCGCTACATGGCCGCGATGCGCGCAGCGATATGGCGCATGAAGCCGCTCATCAGCGAGCCCATCAGCGGCAGGAAGATCAAGAGCGAGACGAAGATCGCCACGATCTTCGGCGCATAGACCAGGGTGGCTTCCTGTATCTGGGTCAGAGCCTGCAGCAGGCCGATGCCGACGCCCACCACCAGGCCCACGATCAGGATCGGCGCGCATAGCTGGATGGTCAGCCAGATGGCGTCGCGGCCGATGTCCAGAACCTCGGCGCCGCTCATGGAGACCTCTTGGAAAGCTTGACGAATTCGCGCCCTCGCGAACCCCGCCACCATCGTCTGGCATGGTTAATGAAAGGCTACGGACTGGGCAGAATCTGCCGCTCCAGCGCCTTCGCGGCCTCCGCCGGCGAGGCCTTTGCCTGGTCGCGGTCGACGCTGTAGTTGGCGGCCTGCATGGCGCTGACCGGGATCGCGCCGATCAGAGGCTTCAGCGCATCCGTCAGGCGCCGGTCGCCGGCCCGCTTCGGCGAGATGAGCACCACGGCGTCATAGGGCGGGATGGCGGCCTTGGGATCGGTGAGGACTGCCAGCTTGTCGGCGGCGATCCGTCCGTCGGAGGAAAAGGCGCTGATCACATCGGCCTCCCCGCCCTCCAGCGCGCGGTACATGAAAGTGGGCTGGTAGGAGCGCTTGGTCTTGAACTTGAGGCCGTAAGCCGTCTCGACGGCCTTCCACTCCGGCCGCGACAGGAATTCCAGGTCCGAGCCCAGGGTGAGCCTGGGCGCCTCGCGGGCGAGGTCGGCGATCGAGGCCACCCCGAGCGCCTTGGCCCGGTCCGGCCGCATGGTCAGCGCATAGGCGTTCTCGAAGCCCAACGAGCCCAGCACCACGACCCCGTCGCGGCGCTTCAGCTCGGCGGTGAGCTGTTTCAACACCTCGGCGCGGCCGGGGTTGTCCTTGCGGTTCAGGACGTTGGTCCACAGGGTCCCGGAGTAGTCGACGTAGACGTCGATCTCGCCGGACGCCAACGCCCGATAGGCGACCGCGGACCCCAGGTCCTCCTTGCGGCTGACCTGGGCGCCGGCCTTTTCCAGGCGGTCGGCGATCAGCTCGGCCAGGATGTACTGCTCGGAGAAGTTCTTGGCGCCCACGACATAGGACCCAGCCTTGCCCAGGCCGAGCAGCGGCGCGACAGCCAGCGCCACGCCGACCAACAGCCCCGCCGCGCCCAGCGCCACCAGGCGAAGGCTGCGGTTGCGGGTTCCCGCCTCGATCAGCCCCAGCAACTGGTCGGCGATCAGGGCCAGCGCCGCCGAGGCGGCGCAGCCGAACAGCACGAAAACCCAGTTCTCGGTCTGCAAGCCGGCGAAGATGTAGTTGCCGAGGCTGGTCTGGCCGACCGGCGTGGAAAGGGTCGCCGCCCCGATGGTCCACACCGCGGCCGTGCGGACCCCGGCCATGATCACCGGCGCGGCCAGCGGCAGCTCGACCTGGAACAGCCGCTGGCGGGAGGTCATGCCGACCCCGTCCGCGGCCTCCTTGACCGCCGGGTCGACGCCGAGGATCCCCGCCGCGCCGTTCCTGAGGATCGGCAGCATGGAATAGAGCGTCAGCGCCAGCAGCGACGGCAGGAAGCCCAGCGCCGAGAAGCCCTTGCCGAAGGTCGCCAGGCTGAGCGCCGAGATCGCCAGCAGCAGCGGGTAGAACAGCGCCAACAGCGCCAGGCTGGGGATGGTCTGGATCAGGCTCGCGCCGGCCAGCACCGGCCAGCGCAGCCGCGGGCTGCGGCTCGCCGCCACCGCCAGCGGCAGGCTGATCGCCACGCCCAGCACCAGCGCGCTGAAGCTCAGCAGCACATGCCAGCCGAGGTACTCCGGCAGCAGCGCGAAGGCCGAGGCGAGGCGCGGGTTCACGCAGCCCCCCCAAGCTTGGCTCGAAGCCGCTCGGCCTGGCGCTTGGGAGCTTCCAGCAGCGCGCGGACGCCCTCGTCGTGCGTCTGGGCCAGCAGCTCGGCGGGCTGGCCGTCGGCGACGATCCGCCCCTCGCGCAGCACCACGATCCGGTCGGCCAGCAACACGGCCTCGGCCATGTCGTGGGTCACCATCACGGTGGTCAGGCCCAGCCGCTCGTGCAGCGCGCGGTAGTCGGCGCCGAGCGCATCGCGGGTCAGGGGATCGAGCGCGCCGAACGGCTCGTCCATCAGCATCAGCCTGGGTTCCGCGGCCAGCGCGCGGGCGACGCCCACCCGCTGCCGCTGTCCGCCGGAGAGCGCGGCGGGCGCGCGGGCTGCGACGTCGAGCGGCAAATCCACCAGGCCCAGCAGGTTCGCGACGCGCGCGTCGATGCGTTTCCTGTCCCAGCCCATCAGCTTCGGCGTGACCGCGATGTTTTCCGCGACGCTTAGATGAGGAAAGAGGCCGATCTCCTGGAAAACATATCCGATTTTCCGCCGCAGCAGATAGGGCTCGATCTCCGCGACATCGTCGCCCAGGACCCGCACCGAGCCGGCGTCCGGCGTCACCAGCCGGTTGATGGTCTTCAGCAGGGTGGTCTTGCCGGAGCCGGAGCCGCCGACCAGGGCGGTGAACTCGCCGAGCGCCACCGCCAGGCTGACGCCCGCCAGCGCTGCGTGCGCGCCATAGCGCTTCTCAACCCCTGAAAGCTCGATCGCCGGCCCCGCCATCGGCAAGGCGTAGCATGAGCCTAAATGGGCATCCGCATGATTTCCTGGTAGGCGCTGATCACCTGGTCGCGGATGGCGAGCACGGTCTCGAGGCTGGATTGCGCGGAGGACACCGCGGTCACCACGTCGACCAGCTGGGCCTTGCCCTGCACCTGGTTGGCCATCTGGGTCTCGGCGTTCTTGGAGGCCTTCATGGCGTCGGTCATGGCCGACTTCAGGATGTCGGCGAAGCCGCCGCCGGGCGCCGCGACCTCGGAGCCACCCAGGCCCGGATCGATCCCCATGGCCTTCTGGGCGGAGGCGTAGGCCTTGGTGGCGGCGAGCGCGGTGATCATGGCTTAGGCCCTGCGCCCTATCGCTTGAGGAGATCGAGCGTGCGCTGGTCCATCGACCGCACGGTCTCGATGACGTTGAGGTTGGCCTCGTAGGCCCGCTGGGCGTCGCGCATGTCCATCGCCTCGACCAGGGAGTCGACGTTGGGCTGCTTCACATAGCCCTGCGCGTCGGCCGAGGGATTGCCGGGATCGTAGTCGGTCTTGAAAGGCGTCTGGTCGGGCGCGGCGCGGCTCATCTTGACCCCCGTCCCGCCGGCGACCTTGGTGGCCTGGAAGACCGGCGCCTGACGCCGATAGGGATCCCCGCCGGCCGTGCGCGAGGTCGAATTGGCGTTGGCCAGGTTCTCCGCGATTATCCGCATGCGCGACTGCTGCGCGCGAAGGGCGGAGACCGCGATCGACTGGGCGGAACTGGAAACGGGATCGGCCATCTAGCGTACGCCCCTCATGCGCCGGTGCCCGGCCGGCGGATCGCCAGCTTCAGGATATCCAGCGACTTCTGGTAGAAACTCACCGCCGCGTCGTAGTCCATTCGCGCATCGGTCAGCTTCGTCATCTCCTCCTCCAGCACGACGGAGTTGCCGTCCATGGTGGTCTCGGAGTCCTTGGTCTTGACCGGCTTGACGTTGACGCCGCGCTTGGCGCCGGGCGGCAGCATGTGGCCGGCCTGGGTAACGGCCATCGACCCTGGCCCGGCCACGGCCTGAAGCTTGGCCTGGAAGCTGAACGCCTTCAGGTCGTGCGGCGCGTAGCCAGGCGTCGAGGCGTTGGCGACGTTCTCCGAGATGACATGCTGCTTCTCGGACAGGTAGCCCATCCGGTTGCGCAACATCGAGAAGAGCGGAATGTCGGCAAGGTCCATGGCCGTCATGGTGAAGAAACAGGGTTAACTGCGGCTTAAGGGACTCGCGTGTTTCTAGGGCTCCGACGCCCGCCCGGAAGCCGCAGAAGCCCCCCCATGAATTTCGCCGACTTCGCCAGAGCCATCTTCGCGCTCGCCCTCACGCTCGGCCTGGTGGGCCTGGGCGCCGTGGCGCTGCGCCGCTTTGGACCCGGCGCGCTGGCGCGCTTCGGCGGACCCAAGAAGGAGCGGCGGCTGACGGTGGTCGAGAGCCTGGTCCTCGATCCGGCGCGGCGGCTGGTCATCGTCTCCTGCGACGGCAAGGAACGCCTGCTGCTGCTGGGCGAGGGCGAGCTGGTCTGCGCGCTCGACGCGACGCCGGCCAAGGCATCGGGGGCCCGCGGCTGATGCGCGAACTGTTCAAGGCCATCCGCACCCTGCCCGCGGAGGAATGGCGGCGCGCAGCGATCCTGGCGCTGTTGACCACACTGGCCAGCCTCGCCTTCCCGGCCGTGGCGATCGCCCAGGCGGTGAACATCAACCTCGGCACCGGCGCAGGCCTCACCGAGCGGGTGGTGCAGCTGATCGGCCTGATGACGGTGCTGTCGCTGGCGCCGTCCATCGTCATCATGACCACCTCCTTCGTGCGGATCGTGGTGGTGCTTTCCCTGCTGCGCACGGCGATCGGCCTGCAGCAGAGCCCGCCGAACGCGGTGATCATCTCGCTGTCGCTGTTCCTCACCGCCATCGTCATGGGCCCGACCCTGCAGCGGTCCTACGACGAGGGGGTCAAGCCGCTGCTCGACCAGCAGATGGAGCTGCCCGCCGCCTTCGACGCCGCCGGCGCCCCGCTGAAGCAGTTCATGCTGCAGCAGGTGGACCGCGACGACCTAGCGCTGTTCATCAAGCTATCCAAGATCCCGCGCCCCGCGACCGCCCAGGACACCCCGATCCGGGTGGTCACTCCGGCCTTCATGATCTCGGAGCTGAAGCGCTCCTTCGAGATCGGCTTCCTGCTGTTCGTGCCGTTCCTGGTCATCGACCTGGTGGTGGCGAGCGTGCTGATGAGCATGGGCATGATGATGCTCCCGCCGGTGGTGGTGAGCCTGCCTTTCAAGCTGATCTTCTTCGTCCTCGTGGACGGTTGGCGCCTGGTGGCCGGCAGCCTGGTGGAGAGCTTCCACCACGGGCCCGGGACTTAAGGCCGGTCCGGCGTATGATGTTGGCTCCCCATCCGGCGACGCGCTAGGGTTGCGCCGGAGTTCGGGGGAATGGCGATGCCGGATCAAGGCGGACCGTGGGAGCGCGAGCCGCCCGGCGACGGGCGAAGGACGATCCCTCGTCGCCGCTTCGCGCTCTGGCTCGGCCTGATCGCCGCCGTCGCCGCCGGGGTGTGGCTGCTGGCGCAGATGGTCCCCGGAGGGGTCACCTCGAGCGAAGACTGGGTCTGGGTCATAAGGGCTGTCGGCCTCACCGCGGTGGTCTCCACCGGGATCCTCACCGCCGGCCGGGTCAGGTGGGGCGAGAAGGCGCGGCACGCAGCGATCTGGGTCGGCGTCGTCGCCGTCCTCTTCGTGGGCGTCGCGTACCGCGGCGAGCTTGCCGGCGTCGCCCAGCGCGTGCGTAGCGAGTTCGCGCCGGCCTATCCCGTCGCCACCGGCGCGCACGAGCTGGTCGTCACCCAGGACAACGGCGGCGGCTTCTTCGTCATGGGCCAGATCAACGGCCGGCCGGTCCGCTTCCTCATCGACACCGGCGCCAGCGACACGGTGCTGAGCCCCGCCGACGCCCGTCGCCTGGGCGTCGACGTCGCCGCGCTTCACTTCGACCACGTCGCCGAGACCGCCAACGGCCTTGGCTACGGCGCGCCCTTCACCGCCGACAGCCTCGCGGTCGGCCCGATCAAATTCGCCAACGTCCCCATGGCGATCAACCAGTCGCCGATGAGCTACTCGCTGCTGGGGATGACTTTCCTGCGGCGGCTCGACTCGTTCGAAGTCAGGGGTTCGAAGCTCGTCTTGAAGTGGCGTGAGTAGGCGCTAAAGGTATGGCGTCTCGTGCCGCTCAGCCCTTGGCCGCGGCAGTCGCCGACGCGGCCTGGGCCTGCTTGGCCGGCGCAGCGGGGGCCTTGGCGGGGCCGGTGGGGGCCGGGCGAGCCTTGAAGCGGGCCTTCATCTTGTCGACCCAGCCGGTGAAGGCCTCGTTGTCGGCGCTGACCCGGCTGAAGTCGGCGACGCTCAGATGGTTCGTCGAGACGCCGGTGAGCGCGATGCGCAGCGCCTCGGGATTGTGCGCGCCGTCGAAGAAGCCCTTGTACTGGCCGCTCAGCCGGTTGAGCGCCGCATCGTCGCCGGCCAGGCTGTAGGCGACGCCGGCCCGCAGCAGCTTGCCTTCCTCGTCGGCGCTCAGCGGCGTGGGATCCTTCCAGCGGGCGCCGAGCGCCTTTTCGAACTGCGGCCCGGCCTTGGCCCAGTCCTTCTGCTTCCAGTTGATCTCCCCGCGCAGGTCCTGCCCCTCCTTCGAGGTGTCCCTCTCGATGATCTCCAGCGCCGCATCATAGTGGCCGACGCCGGCCCAGGCGCGCGCCTCGATCAGCCGCCGCTCGGCGTTCAACGCAGCCGGCAGCACGGTGGTGCGCGATGAGTTGATCGCCTGGATCGCCTGCTCCGGCTTCTTGTTCATCAGGTAGATCAGCGCCAGGTCGGTGGCCACCTGGGCGCGCGGCACGCCGTCGAGGCGGTTGTCGGCCTGGTATTTCAAGAGCTCGGCGGCCTGGTCCAGCAGGTCCACGTCGACCAGCCGGCGCGCCAGCTTGCGCACCATCAGGTCGCCGTCGGAGCCGATCGGGGTCAGCTCCTTGAAGTCGTAGAACAGCGCCAGCGCCTGGATCGGCTCCAGGCCATCGGCGTTGCCGTCGAGGAACAGCGAGCGGAAGGCCGCCGCCAGGTCAGACTGCAGCTGCAGCGCCTCGGGCAGGTCCGGCAGCCGCGTGCCGGCCGAGCGCAGCGCCTCCAGCGCCTCGCGATAGCGGCCCTGGCTCAGATAGAGCTGCCCGAGCGCGCGGATGGTCTCGAGCTCCGTGGCGTCTCCGCGCCAGCGGTAGCGCAGGCCGTCGAACACGGTGGCGGCCTGCACCGGCGTGACCTTGCCGATCTCCAGCTTGATCTGGGTGGCGCGCAGCAGGGCCGGCGAGGCCAGCGCCTGCATCGGCGCCGTGGCGATCGCCGTGTACATCTTGAGCGCCCGGTCCTTGTGGCCCTGCTGCTCGATGACCCGGGCCTGCACGAGCCGCGTGGCGAGCTCCTCGGCGACGTCGGTCTTGTCGGCCAGCGCCAGGTGGATGCGCGCCTCGGCGCTCGGCAGGTCGCCTTGAGCCAGCGCCGCCTGGGCGTCGCCGCGGGCGAAGCGCGCCTTCCAGGTCGGCGAGAACTGCGCCAGGGTTTCCGTGCCCCGGGCGAACTGGCTGCGGGCCTCCGGCCATTGGGCGAGCTGGGCGGCGATGTAGGAGCGCCAGAGCGCGCTCGACCGGTCCTCGGACAGCACCGGCGCGGAGAAGTCGGCCTCGGCTTCCTTGTAGCGGCGGGCCATGACCCGGGCGATGCCGCGCAGGCCGCGGAACTCCGGGGTGTCCATCAGCTGCGGGCTGGCGCGCGCCGCGCCGTTCAGCACCCCGATGGCCTCGAAGGACAGCTCCGAGCCCACCAGGAAGCGGGCGAGCGCCATGCGCGCGGCGGTCGGCGCCCGCTTGTCCTTGTTCGCGCTCTCGATGGAGGCGGCGGTCAGCAGGGTGTTGTAGCGGGCCAGGAAGCCCTTCGGGCCGGTCCGCGGCCAGTTCACGTAGTCGATCAGCCCGGGCATGGCGGCGGGCTTGGGCGCATCGGCGTCGAGGCGCGCGGTCTCCTGGGCGGCGAGGGTCGGCGAGAGCGCCAGGCCCAGGGGACGGCTCATGCGGATGATGTCGCCGTCGCGGACGACGGTCAGGTTCTCGATGTAGGATTCGATCGCCAGGCCCTGGACGGACGGCAGGACGGCCAGCTGCACATAGTCCCGCCGGCTCGGCAGGCCCTTGGCCGGGCCGAGCGCGGTGACCACCCGGACCATGTCGCCGGCCTGGGGGTCGAGCATCTGCACGACCTTGGTGGCGCCGGCCACCGGCGCCTTCAGGGTCGCCGGCCCCTCGGCCTCGTCGCGCGCGATCCGGACGACGCTGGGCGGGCCCTGGTCGCCGGGGCCGAGCGCGATGGTCCAGGTGGCGCCGATGGCGGTGGCGAACACCGGCACGCCGTGCGCCGCCTCGATCCGCACGGCGCTGTAGTCGGCGCCGCGGGTCGCCTGGACGGCTGAGAACTGCACCAGGCCGCGCGGCGCATGGCTGACGTCGAGCGTGGCTGGGGCGTCGAACACCACCCACACTGCGTCGCCGCGCCGGAAAACCGCCGCCCCGGCCGGATTGGCCCAGGCGAAGGTGAACAGCACCTGGGCGTTGGAGACCTTCGACTCCATGTGCACCACGCCGCCGGCCGGGATCGGGTTCGGGCGCTGTGCTTCGGGGGCCGCCGCGCGGGCCGCGGCGAGTTCGGCCGCGGTGGGCGGAGCCTTCTGGAACACGTTGATGAACGCCGCCCCGTCCGCCGAATCCACCTTGGCGTCGGCGTCGTCGGCCAGGGTGAAGACGATCTGCAGGTGGCCGCCCACGTGGCGCTTCTCAGCGGTCTTGATCCACTTCGGGGGCGCGGTGCGCAGGCGCGAGATGTCGGGGTCGGCGTCGCGCGGGAAGATCAGGGTCACGACCTGGCCGCTGCGCTTGGCCGTCGCGCTCGGCGCTCCGTGGAACTCGACGCGCGAGAAGCCGTCCGCCTGGGCCACGTGCAGCTCGATGCCGGACGCCTGGGGGGCCGCGCTCGGCGCAGCGCCGACCGGCGCGACGACGCCGACGATGGCGGCCGCCGCAACGCCCGCGCGCAGGACCTGGCGCAGGCCCATCGGCTATCCGGCCTTGGCCGG
>NZ_JAQGIZ010000058.1 GCF_028290885.1 Phenylobacterium sp. | reverse complement strand
AGCGACACCCTCTCCAACCCCGAGGTGCGGGCGGTGGAGAAGGAGATGGAGCCGAAGCTGGCCACGCACCGCGACAAGATCCTGCAGAACGAAAAGCTCTTCCGGCGCATCGAGGCGGTCTACGAGGCGCGCGACACCGCGCACCTGACGCCCGAGCAGAAGCGGCTGGCCTGGCTGCGCTGGAACGGCTTCGTGCGCGCCGGCGCCAAGCTCTCGCCAGCGGCCAAGGCCCGCGTGGCGGAGATCAACAAGGAGCTGGCCGGGCTGTTCACCACCTTCAACCAGAACCTGCTGGCCGACGAGACGGACTACGTCCTCTACCTCGACGCGGGTGACCTCGCCGGCCTGCCGCACGACGTACGCGAAGCCGCCGCCCAGGCCGCCAAGGAGCGTGGCAAGGCGAGCCAGTACGCGATCCTCAACACCCGCTCCTCGATGGACCCGTTCCTGACCTATTCCGACCGCCGCGACCTGCGCGAGAAGGTCTGGCGCACCTTCTACGCCCGCGGCGACAACGGCGACGCCCACGACAACAATGCCGGCATCAAGCAGATCCTCAAGCTCCGGGCCGAGCGCGCCAAGCTGCGCGGCTATCCCACCCACGCCCACTGGCGGCTCGACGACGCCATGGCCAAGACGCCCGAGCACGCCATGGACCTGATGATGCGGGTCTGGCCGTCGGCCGTCGCCCGCGTCCACCAGGAGGTGGCCGAGATGCAGGCGGTCGCCGACAGAGAAGGCGCGAAGGTCAAGATCGCGCCCTGGGACTACCGCTACTACGCCGAGAAGGTGCGGGCCGAGCGCTACGCCCTCGATATGAACGACGTGAAGCCGTACCTGCAGCTGGAGAAGCTGCGCGAGGGCATGCACTGGGCCGCGGGCCAGCTCTACGGCTTCGAGTTTGCGCCCGTCTCCGACGTGCCGGTGCAGCATCCCGACGTCCGCGTCTGGAAGGTGACGCGCGGCGGCCAACTGGTCGGCCTCTGGTACTTCGACCCCTATGCGCGGACCGGCAAGCGCTCGGGCGCCTGGATGAACGCCTACCGCGCGCAGGAAACCTTCGACGGCAAGATCACCACCATCGTCTCCAACAACGCCAACTTCGTGAAGGGCGCGCCCGGGCAGCCGGTGCTGGTCTCTTGGGACGATGGCATCACCATGTTCCACGAGTTCGGCCACGCCTTGCACGGCCTGAACTCGGAGGTGACCTATCCGTCGCTGTCGGGCACGCGGGTGCCACGCGATTACGTCGAGTTCCCCTCGCAGCTCAACGAGAACTGGCTGCCGACGCCGGAGGTGCTCAACCGCTTCGCCGTGCACTACCAGACCGGCAAGCCGATCCCGGCCGAACTGGTCGCCAAGATCAACAAGGCCCACACCTTCCGTGAAGGCTTCAACGTCACCGAGTACCTGTCCTCGGCCCTGATCGACATGAAGCTGCACCTGGCCGGCGACGCCGACATCGACCCGCGCGCATTCGAGAAGGACGAGCTCGCCAAGCTCGGCATGCCGGCCGAGCTGCCGATGCGCCACCGCACCCCGCAGTTCCAGCACATCTTCGCCTCCGACGGCTATTCGGCGGGCTACTACTCCTACCTGTGGTCCGAGGTGCTGGACCACGACGCCTTCGAGGCCTTCACCGAAAAGGGCGGCCCCTACGACAAGGCCGTCGCCAGGAGCCTGCACGAGAACATCATGAAGGTCGGCAACACCGTCGACCCCGCCCTCCAGTACCGCGCCTTCCGCGGCCGCGACCCGGATGTGAAGGCCTATTTGCGGGACAAGGGATTTCCTACCTAGGGTAGAACAATCCCTTAACTCTCGTGTCCGACTCTGCCGCGTTCAAGCTTGGGCCGGGGGGTTCGGATATGTTTGGAAGGTTTTGCGCCGCCGTCGCGGCGTTGGTGTTGACCGCTGGATCGGCCGCAGCCGATCCGGCGCAATTGACGCCGGAACAGCAGGCCGAGCTGCAGAAGCTCACGATTCTGCGCGACAGCCTCAAGCCGGTGCATGGCGCGGTCCAGCTTCCCGGCGCCAAGGCGGCGCTGCAGCTTGGCTCCGGCTACTACTTCCTGAACGCCGACGATGCGAAGAAGGTGATCACTCAGGGATGGGGCAATCCGCCGGATGCCGCCGATGGCGTGCTCGGCATCGTCTTCCCGGAAGGCAAGAGCTTCATCGACAGCTCCTGGGGCGCGGTGGTGACCTACAACCCGACGCTCTACGTCAGCGACAAGGACGCCAAGACCGCGGACTACAACAAGCTCCTGAGCGACATGCAGGCCGGCGAGGCGGACGACAACGCTCAGCGCCAAAAGACCGGATTCGCCGCCAGACACCTCGTCGGATGGGCGCAGCCACCGCAATACGAAGCCTCGCGGCACGACCTCATCTGGGCGCGGGAACTGCAGTTCGGCGACGAGGCGGAGCACACCCTCAACTACGATGTCCGCCACCTCGGCCGATATGGGGTGCTGAGCCTGAACATGGTCGCCACCATGTCCGACCTGCCGAACGTCAAGCCGGCCGCCGAAACGCTCGCCCGGATCGCGGAGTTCGAGCCCGGCGCGCGCTATGCCGACTACAAGGACGGCGACAAGACTGCGGGCTACGGCCTGGCCGGCCTGGTGGCCGCGGGCGCCGGGCTGCTGGTCGCCAAGAAGCTCGGATTGCTCGCCGTGCTGCTGGTCTTCGCAAAGAAGGGCATCGTGCTGATCCTTGCAGCCGTTGGTGGCGGTTGGGCGTGGATCAGGCGCCGCTTCAGCAAGCCGGCCCCCGCCTTGCCCGCCGTCGAGCCGGTCGAAGAGCAGGTCACCGAGCCGGCGGACACCTAGGCGAACCGCAAGTCAGCCGGGTCAATCGAAGAGCGACGGCTGCGGCGCGGAGGTGGGCTTCGCCTTCGATGGCGCGGGCTGCACGAAGGCCGCGCCCTCGATGGTGAGGAGCTTGAGCTTGGTGTTCACCCCGCCGCGCGCGGAGAAGCCGCCGGGCTTGCCGTTCGCCGCGGTCACCCGGTGGCAGGGGACGACGATCGGCCAGGGGTTCTTGCCAAGCGCCGCGCCGACGTCGCGGGCCAGCAGCTTGTCGCCGAGCTTCGTGGCGATCTCGCCGTAGGTCAGGGTCTCGCCGGGCGGGATGGCGCGGGCGATCTCGTAGACCCGGGCGTTGAATTCGGGGACCCGGGCGATGTCGAGCGGGGCGTCGGAAAGGTCGGCTTTCTCGCCGCGCATCAGCGCCTGGATGCCGGCGATGGTGGGGGCGAGGGATTCCGGGGCGGGCGCCTCGACGGCTCCGGGGAAACGCCGCTCGAAGCTGCGCCGCGAGGTGTCCGGCTCACGCTCGGGCAGGTGCACGCCCACGAGGCATTTGTCGTTCCAGGCGAGCCCCGCCCAGCCGATCTCGGTTTCGAAGAGGGTGTAATGGGTCATGGGGTGAATATAGGCCCGTTCATCGCGGCCCGCTGGCGGCTTTCGGACATCGATCACATCTCCTCGCCCCCCGCGAAGCGGAGAGGGAGAGGATAAGGGAGAGGGTGGCGCGGCGGTGGGCGGACCGCAGGCGGCGATGCCGTGGCCTGTGCGTTCCTGACCCACCCGGAGCGCGGGCGGAAAATCCTCCACCGCCCTCTCCTTTATCCTCTCCCTCTCGAGCTTCGCTCGGGGAGAGGGGAGTTGCGGCAAACCCCGGCTTAAATCTCATGGCGGCCATGTTTGCCTGCCGGTCCAGGCGTCTCAAGGCGCGGCCGCAGGCCGCCCGCGGAGCGGCGCGCCGAAGAGCGCGGCCTTGACACGCCTGGACCGGCAGGCTCGCATCTGACCATGAGGTTTAAGGGCGGGTGGCATCTGATGATGCGTCCTGAGAGAAGCAATGAAACGCAGCTATCCGCTGACGGCGCATCAAATTGAATTGCTCGCTGAGAAAGCGAAAAGGGCCGGCGCGAACCTGGAGTCACTATGGAAAGTCCACGACGCCCGGAACGCCGAAATCATGTCGCAATGGGCAAAGGTCGCACCCGGTGCTGACGCGGCTGTTCTAGAGGTGACGATACGAGCATCTGGTCAACCACGCCGGAGATTGCTCCGGAGGCTGCAGTACGGCTGGCGGCGCGGTGAGCGAGGTTGGATACAATATCGGGCATCACATCCATTCGAATGGCTGACCTATCACACCGTCGAAGCGGCGGTGCTTGCTCTGGCATCCGATACAGAGCTCGTGACTTGGCGTTTGGTCGGCGAACCGATCGAATGGTCTGACCCTGCCCCCCTTCCTTGACCCACACCCCCTCTTAGGCGCATAAGCGCGCCCTTCCGGCGCCAACCTCGGTCAGCGCCCTCCACCGTCACGACCCCCATTCTTATATGGGACGAGGACGGCGAGGCCCCCCGTCGACGCAATCGTCCACGGGGGTCGACCGCGTTTGGGCTTTAGGAGTTTGGATTGTTTGACGCACTGACAGATCGGCTCTCCAGCGTCTTCGACCGCCTCGGCGGCAAGGGCGTGTTGTCGGAGAAGGACGTCGACGAGGCCCTGCGCGAGGTCCGTGTGGCTCTGCTCGAGGCCGACGTCGCCTTGCCGGTGGTCCGCGACTTCATCGCCAAGGCCAAGGAACAGGCGACCGGCGAGGCGGTGATCCGCTCGGTGCGGCCCGCCGACCAGGTGGTCAAGATCACCTACGACGGCCTGGTCGAGATGCTGGGCGGCGAGGGCGAGCCGGTGGGCCTGAACCTCTCGCTGAACCCGCCGACCGTGATCCTGATGGCCGGCCTGCAGGGCTCCGGCAAGACCACCACCGCGGCCAAGCTGGCCTTACGTCTCGGCAAGGAGCGCAAGAAGGTCCTGCTGGCCTCGCTCGACACGCGACGCCCCGCCGCGATGGAGCAGCTGGCGACGCTGGCCGTGCAGGCCGGCGTCGAGAGCCTGCCGATCGTCGCCGGCCAGGCCGCGCCGGACATCGCGCGCCGGGCGCTGTCGTCGGCCAAGCTGCAGGGCTACGACGTCGTCATCCTCGACACCGCCGGGCGCACCACGCTCGACGAGGCGATGATGAGCGAGGCCGCCGAGATCGCGCGCATCGCCAATCCCTCAGAGACCCTGCTGGTCGCCGACGCGCTGACCGGCCAGGACGCGGTTCGCACCGCCAAGGCCTTCCACGAACGCCTGCCGCTGACCGGCCTCATTCTCACCCGCGCCGACGGCGACGGGCGCGGCGGGGCGGCGCTCTCCATGCGCGCGGTCACCGGCCTGCCGATCAAGTTCCTGGGCGTCTCGGAGAAGATCGACGGCCTGGAAGCCTTCGACGCCGCCCGCGTGGCCGGCCGCATCCTGGGCCAGGGCGACATCGTGGCCCTGGTCGAGAAGGCCACCGAGGAGCTCGACGTCGCCAAGGCCGAGGCCATGGCCAAGCGGCTCGCCAAGGGCCAGTTCGACCTCGACATGATGGCCGAGCAGCTTCAGCAGATGAAGCGGATGGGCGGCATGGAAGGCCTGATGGGCATGCTGCCCGGGGTCCAGAAGATCAAGAAGCAGATCGCCGAGGCCAACATCTCCGACAAGATGGTCGACCGCCAGGCGGCGATCATCGGCTCCATGACCAAGCTGGAGCGCAAGAAGCCCGACGTCCTGGCCGCGTCCCGCAAGCGCCGCATCGCCGCCGGCGCCGGCGTCGACGTGGCCGAGGTCAACCGGCTGCTGAAGCAGCACCGCCAGATGGCCGACGCCTTCAAGATGATGAGCAAGGGCGGCGGCCGCGGCTTCGCCCAGATGGCCCAGATGCTGGGCGGCGGCGGGGGTGGAATGGGCGGCGGCGTGGACCGCCTGAAGAGCCTCGGCGGCGGCAAGATGCAGATGCCCAGCGAGCAAGAGATCGAAGAGATGGCCGCCAAGCTGCAGCAGGGCGGCGGCCCGAAATTACCTGGCCCCCTTTCCGGCTTGGGGGGCGGCGGCCTGCCCCCCGGCTTCAACCCCTTCAAGAAATAGCTGAGTTCAAAAGGACCACCCGATGCTGAAGATCCGTCTCGCCCGTGGCGGCGCCAAGAAGCGCCCCTACTACTCGATCGTCGTCGCCGACAGCCACTCGCCCCGCGACGGCCGCTTCATCGAGAAGGTGGGCAGCTACAACCCGCTCTTGAAGAAGGACGACCCGAACCGCGTCGTCCTGAAGGTCGAGCGCATCCAGGAATGGATCGGCAAGGGCGCCCAGCCCACCGACCGCGTGGCCCGCGAGCTCGGCAAGCTGGACCTCGTGAAGTGGGAACACGGCAACAACCCGAACAAGGGCCAGCCGGGAACCAAGGCCAAGGAACGCGCCGGCGAACGCGCCCAGCGCGAGGCCGACCGCGCCGCCGCCATCGAGGAAGCCAAGAACAACCCGCCGCCGGCGCCTGAGCCCGAGCCGGTCGTGGAAGAAGCCCCCGCCGCTGAGGCTGTGGCTGAAGAAGCGCCCGCTGTTGAAGAAGCGCCGGCCGCTGAAGCCGCTGCCGAAGAACCTGCCGCAGAAGCCGCGCCTGCGGAAGAAGCCGCGGCCGAGCCCGCCGCCGAAGAAGCCGCTGTTGAGCCCGCCGCCGAAGCCGCCGCCGTCGAAGCCGGCGACGAAAAGGCCGAAGGCTAGGAACTGCGCCAGGTCTCCTTCTCCCCTTGTGGGAGAAGGTGGCCCGCGCAGCGGGTCGGATGAGGGGTCTCGCAGAACTCTCGGATGGGCGGACAGGTGGTTCGCGGTGGATGGCTGTGCGCGACCCCTCATCCGTCGGCTTTCGCCCGACACCTTCTCCCACAGGGGGAGAAGGACACGATGAACGCTGACCTGATCCTGGTTGGCCGCGTAGCGGGCGCCTTCGGCGTCCGCGGCGAGGTGCGCATCGCCAGCTTCACGGCCGAGCCGCTGGCGCTGGTGGACTACAAGACCCTGTTGCGTGAGGACGGCTCGCCGGCCCTCACGCTGACGGGCGGCCGGGTCGCCAAGGGCGGCGTCGTCGCCCGCGCCCGGGAGATCGAGACCCGCGACCAGGCCGAGGCCGCCCGAGGCCTGCGGCTCTACATCCCACGCGCCGTCCTGCCCGCGCCGGAGGATGAGGACGAGTTCTACGTCGCCGACCTGGTGGGTCTATCGGTGGTGAGCCCGCAGGGCGAGCCCCTGGGCCGTGTCCGCTCCGTCCGCGACTTCGGCGCCGGCGACCTGCTGGAGATCGAGCCCCCCGCCGGCGAAAGCTGGTGGCTGCCCTTCACCCGCGAGGCCGTGCCGGAAGTGTCGATCGCCGAGCGCCGGATCGTGGCGGTGAAGCCGGAAGAGACGGAATAGCCCAGCTAAGTTCCTCCCCTTCGGGGGAGGTGGCGCGAAGCGCCGGAGGGGGTCCGCTCAGATCGTGGATGACCCCCTCAGTCAGCTTCGCTGACAGCTCCCCCAGCGGGGGAGCAACTGTCTCAGGCCTTCGGCTTCCGCATCCGCATCAGGCCTTCCTGCGCCACACTCGCCACCAGCGTCCCGTCCGCGGCGAAGATCGAGCCGCGGATGAAGCCGCGCCCGCCGGACGCGCTGGGGCTGTCCTGCGCGTAGAGATGCCAGTCGTTGAAGTTGATCGGCTTGTGGAACCACATGGCGTGGTCGAGGCTGGCCGACTGGAAGCCCGGCGTCTGCCAGTGCACCCGGTGCGGCCGCATGGCGGTCGAAAGCAGGTTCATGTCGGACGCGTAGGCCAGGATCACCTGGTGCATGTGCTGGTCGGGCCCGATGGGCTCGCGGGCGCGCATCCAGCTCTGGCTCTGCGGGTCCTTCGGGCCGCCCGCCTGGAAGTAGCTGCGCGCGTCGACCGAGCGCATCTCGATGGGCCGGGGCCGCGACAGCCAGCGCTTGGCCTCCTCCGGCGCGTCCTTCATCGCCGCCTTCTGCAGCTCGGCTTCGTCGGGCAGGTCGGCCCAGCTCTTGGCGGCCGGCATCGGCGCCTGGTGCTCGTAGCCTTCCTCGAGCGCCATGAACGAGGCGGCGAGGTTGAAGATCTGCTGGCCGTGCTGGATGGCGATCACCCGCCGGGTTGTGAAGCTGCCGCCGTCGCGGGAGCGGTCCACCTCGAAGACGATCGGCACGGTCGGGTCGCCCGGGCGGATGAAGTAGCAGTGCAGCGAATGGCAGATGCGGTCCTCGACCGTCTCATACGCCGCCAGCAGCGACTGGCCGATCACCTGGCCGCCGAAGATCCGCCCCGGCGAGTTGTCCGCCGTGGTCCCGCGGAAGAGGTTCACTTCGATCCGTTCCAGTTGGAGCGTCTCGGTCAGGTTCTCGGTTTCCATGAGGCGCCGCTTACGATGGGACCGGCGGCCCAGCAAGGCTTGACGGCGCAGCCGGTCGCGGCCCTTTGAAGCGCCATGCCGTTCGACGCCACCGTGCTGACCATGTTCCCCGAGGCCTTCCCCGGCCCGCTGGGCGTCTCGCTGATCGGGACCGCCTGGCGCGAGCAGGGGCTCTGGACCTTGCAAACGGTGGACATTCGGGACTTTTCCAAGGATAAGCGCGGCTTCCTCGACGACACCCCCGCGGGTGGCGGTCCTGGACAGGTGATGCGGGCGGACGTCATCGCCTCTGCGCTTGACAGCGTGGAGCGGCGGGGGCGGCCGCTTTTATACATGAGCGCTAGGGGCCGGCCCCTGACCCAGGCGCGCGTACGAGAGTGGGCCGACGGCCCGGGACTGATCGTCCTGTGCGGTCGGTTCGAGGGGGTGGATCAACGGGTCATCGAGGCTCGCGGGTTCGAGGAGGTCGCCGTGGGCGATGCGGTCCTGGCCGGTGGCGAGGCCGCCGCGCTGGTGGCGATCGAGGCGTGCGTCCGTCTGGTCCCGGGAGTTTTGGGACAAGCCGGGAGCTTGAGTGAAGAAAGCTTCGAGGACGGGCTCCTCGAGCATCCGCAGTACACGAGGCCGCGGACGTTCGAAGGGCTCGATATCCCCGAGGTCCTGCTTAGCGGCCACCACGCCGAAATCGGCAAGTGGCGGCGGGCTGAGCGGGAGAGAACTACGCGGGAGCGGCGGCCGGACTTGTGGGCGCGGCATCCCGCCAATCAACAGGCAAAGGGCGATTAAGCCCAGTAAGGACGAAGACCATGAACGTGATCGAGACCCTCGAGAAGGAAGAGGCCGACCGCCTTCTCGCAATCCGCAAGATCCCCGAGTTCCAGCCCGGCGACACTGTGCGCGTGAACGTGAAGATCAAGGAAGGCGAGCGCGAGCGCGTCCAGGCCTATGAGGGCGTCTGCATCGCCCGCGGCGGCCAGGGCATCAACGAGAGCTTCACCGTCCGCAAGATCAGCTTCGGCGAAGGCGTCGAGCGGCTGTTTCCGGTGATGAGCCCGATGATCGAGTCCATCGAGGTCAAGCGCCGCGGCGTCGTGCGCCGCGCCAAGCTCTATTACCTGCGCGACCGCCGCGGGAAGTCGGCCCGGATCGCCGAACGCTCCATGCAGGCGCGCACCGAAGGGGCGCCCGAGACGTCGGAAACCTGACCCAAACGCCAGTTGCTCCCCCGATGGGGGAGCTGTCAGCGAAGCTGACTGAGGGGGTCCTCTAGGATCTGAGCGGACCCCTCCGGCGCTTCGCGCCACCTCCCCCGACGGGGGAGGAATCGAGCTGCTAGGCTCCCTGCGGGAATCGCGGCAGGCCATCGTGGATCGTCACCCACGCGAGCTTCTCGCTGACCCAGATCTGCGCCTCCGGGACCAGCGACCCGGGATCGTCCAGCGTCGCGAGCGCCACCCCAAGCCGGGCGGGCGGGTCCTTGGGCTCGGCGAAGACCGGCGTCCCGCAGCGGGCGCAGGACAGGCGGTCGACCCGCTCCGAAGTCGGCCAGCGCGTGGTCTCGCCCGCGCGCTCGATATGGTCGGCCAGGAACACCGCGCGGGCGAAGAACGGGCCGCCGGTGGCCCGCTGGCAGTTGCGGCAATGGCAGACGCGGACGTTGGCGGGCTCGGCCGTCGCCCGCCACCGGACCTGACCGCAAAGGCAGCCGCCAGCGTAAGGTGCGCTCACCCGTCCCGGCCCTCCCGGATATAGCCCGTCACGCCCTCGACGAGGTGGTCGAACATCAGGCGCATCCGGCGGCTGGCCCGCAGGTTCTCGTGCATGACGATCCAGACCCCCAGGTTGAAGACCACCACATTGGCCATCACCCGCACCAGGCCGTTGCGGCGCGCGATAGTCGGCTGGCAGACGCCGATGCCAAAACCGGCGCGCATGACCGCCAGCTGGGCAAGGTCGCTGTCCGACCGGAAGTCGAAGGTTTCGCGGCTGACCGGGACATTCATCCCCGCCAGGTCCTTTATGCTGCGGGCCGGCCCGTCGAAGCCGATGATGGTGTGGTCCTCGAGCTCGGCCATGCTGCCGGGCCGGCCATACCGTTCGAGGTATTCGGGCGTGGCGTAGAACCCCAGCTGCACCTCGCCCACCTTCTTGGCGACCAGCGCGCTCTGGGTCGGCGGCGCCATGCGCACGGCAATGTCCGCCTCGCGGCGCGAGAGGTCGTCAACGATGTTGGACATCATCAGCTCGATGATGATGCCGGGATGCTGGCGCCGGAAGTCTGTCAGGATCGGCGGCAGGACCTCGGCGCCGACCATCTCGCTGGCGGTGATGCGGATCGAGCCGGTCAGGGAATCCGCCGCGCCGGAGGCGTCGCGCACGGCGGCGGAGGCGGCCGCGGCCATGTCGTGCAGGTGGGGCTTCAGCTCCAGCGCCAGGTCCGTGGGCTGCAGGCCGCGCGGGCTGCGCAGGAAGAGCGGCGAGCCGAGACGCTGCTCCAGGGTCTCGATGTGGCGACCCAGCGTCGGCTGGGTGAGGCCGCGCAACCGGGCGGCGGCCGACAGGGTGCCAGCCTCCAGCACCGCGTGCAGGCTTTGGAAGAGGTCCCAGTCGTTCGGTCCAGGCATGCGCATATGTATAGCCGATCTCGGAAATTCGGCAATTCTGTTGAGCCTCCTGAAGCGGCATCTCTTGCGCGAAGCCAAAGGAGGCAAGCCGATGTCGAACAAGAAGGATGCACTGGTGATCGGGGCGACGGGCGGGGTCGGCGGGGCGGTGGCGGAACGCCTGCTGGCCGGCGGCTGGCGGGTGCGGGCGCTGCACCGCGATCCGGAGACGGCGCGGCGGACGTCCGGCCGCCAGGGCCTGGAATGGGTCAAGGGCGACGCCATGGTCGAGGCCGACGTCGTGGCGGCCGCCCAGGGCGTGAGCCTGGTGATGCACGGCGCCAATCCGCCGGCCTACCGCAACTGGGCGGGGCTGCAGCTGCCGATGCTCTCGGCCAGCATTGCCGCGGCCAAGGCCGCCGGCGCGCGGCTGGTCTTCCCGGGCACGGTCTACAACTTCGGGCCCGACGCCTTCCCTAAGCTGACCGAGGGCTCGCCCCAGCATCCGGTCACCCGCAAGGGCGCGATCCGCGTGCAGATGGAGCAGGCCCTCGCGCAGGCCGCGGAGGATGGCGTCCGCGTGCTGATCGTTCGCGCCGGCGACTTCTTCGGCCCCAGGCCCGGCAACAACTGGCTGTCGCAGGGCCTGCTGAAGCCCGGCCGGGCGCTCGCCGCAGTCAGCTATCCGGGGCCGCTGTCCGTGCCGCATTGCTGGGCCTATCTGCCGGACGTGGCCGAGACCATGGTCCGGCTGGTGGAGGACGAGACGAACCTCGGCGCGTTCGAGGTCCTCCACATGCGGGGACAGACCCTGACCGGCCAGGAGCTGATCGCGGCGCTGGAAGCCGTCGCCGGCCGCAAGCTAGCGGTCAGCCGCCTGCCCTGGCTCGCCATCCGCGCCATGGCCCCGTTCAACGAGACGTTCCGCGAGATGTTGGAGATGCGCTACCTCTGGGAGACGCCGGTGCTGCTCGACAACACGAGGCTCGTAGCCCGCCTCGGCGTCGAACCCCACACCCCCATCGAGGAGGCGCTGAGGCTCGCTCTGGCGGGCCTGAACGCCCTGCCGCGGGAGGCGACCCGGCTCGCCGCCTGACCTGCGGGCAAAACATTGCGGGGATCGGCGTAAATCTGCGGCGCCGCAGCACTAGACGTGCGCGGGGTGGCGGACCTACATGCGGTCCATGCCCGGCAAGACACTCTACGACAAGATTTGGGACGGACACGTCGTCCCCCGAAGCAACAATGGGGAACAGGACGGCGAGGCGATCCTCTACATCGACCTGCACCTGATCCACGAGGTGACCACGCCGCAGGCCTTCGCGGGCCTCAGGGCCGCCAAGCGGCCCGTGCGCCGGCCTGACCGCACGCTCGCCGTCGCCGATCACAATGTGCCGACCGAGGGCCAGGCGCTGGGCGTGGCCGCCGTCGCCGACGAGGAGGCCCGGCTGCAGCTCCAGACCCTGGAGCGCAACGTCAAGGACTACGGGATCGAGTTCTTCCCGATGGGCGACGTGAGGAACGGCATCGTCCACGTGGTCGGCCCCGAGCAGGGCCGCACCCAGCCCGGCATGACCATCGTCTGCGGGGACAGCCACACCTCGACCCACGGCGCCTTCGGGGCCCTGGCCCACGGCATCGGCACCTCGGAAGTCGAGCACGTGCTGGCCACCCAGACCCTGCGTCAGAAGAAATCGAAGAACTTCCGCGTCAACATCGAGGGGGCGCCCATCCCTGGCGTCGGCGCCAAGGACTATGCGCTGGCGGTGATCGGCGAGATCGGGACGGCGGGGGGCGCCGGCTACGTCATCGAATACGCCGGCTCGGCGATCCGCGCGCTGTCGATGGAAGGGCGCATGACGCTCTGCAACCTGACCATCGAGGCCGGCGCGCGGGCCGGCCTGATCGCGCCCGACGAGACCACCTTCGACTACCTGCGCGGCCGCCCCGCCGCACCCAAGGCCGGCGCCTGGGAGATGGCCCAGCCCTACTGGCGGAGCTTCTTCTCCGACTCCGACGCCCACTTCGACCGCGAGATCACCATCGACGCGGCCAAGATCGCGCCGCTGGTCACCTGGGGCACCAGCCCGGAGGACGTGATCGCCGTCACCGACCGGGTGCCGGACCCGGCGAGCTTCGCCAGCCCCGGCAAGCGCGCCTCGGCTGAACGCGCGCTGGAATACATGGGCCTCGCAGCCGGCCAGCCGATCTCGGAGGCCAAGGTCGACGTGGTGTTCATCGGCTCGTGCACCAACAGCCGCATCGAGGACCTGCGCGCCGCCGCCCAGATCGTGGAGGGCCGCAAGGTCGCCGACCACGTCCGCGCAATGGTCGTCCCGGGCTCAGGCTTGGTGCGCGCCCAGGCTGAGGACGAGGGCCTGGACGAGGTGTTCCTGGCCGCCGGCTTCGAATGGCGCGAGCCCGGCTGCTCCATGTGCCTGGCCATGAACCCCGACAAGGTCCCGCCCGGCCAGCGCTGCGCGTCCACCTCCAACCGCAACTTCGAGGGCCGCCAGGGCCGCGCCGGCCGCACCCACCTGATGAGCCCGGTCATGGCCGCCGCCGCCGCCATCGCCGGCCACATCGCCGACGTGCGCGACTTCCTGTGATCACCGCCATCGATCACGTCGCGCTCGCCGTCCGCGACCTCGATCCGGTGGTCGACGGGTATCGCAAGATGCTGGGCCGCGAGCCCAACTGGATCGGCGGCGACGGCGGCGCGCGGCACGCCTGGTTCCAGTTCCCCAACATGGCGCTCGACATCATTACCCCGCACGGCGAGGGCGCGTTCGGCGAGCGCATGCGCGCCCACCTCGACGCCAAGGGCGAGGGCGTCTGGGCCGTCGCCTTCACGGCCGAGGACCTCGAAGGCGCGCAGAAGCTGATGGCCCGGCGCGGCCTTCGCATGACCGAGCCCGCGCTGACCCGCTCGACCCACGACGATGGCCGCAAGCGCTACTGGCTGGGCTCCAACCCGCACCCCGACGACACCGCCGGCCTGCAGGTCCTGCTGATCGCCCCGCCGCGCGACGGCACACCCTGGCCGCTCTCGGAGCCCACCGGCGACGGCGCGGTGGAAAAGCTCGACCATGTGGTGATCCGCACGCCGAACCCGGATCGGGCGCTGGCGATCTATGGCGCCAAGCTCGGCCTCGACCTGCGCCTCGACCGCAGCAACGAGAGCTGGGGCGCGCGGCAACTGTTCTTCAAGGCTGGCGACGCGGTCGTCGAATTTGGCGCGAGCCTGAAGGGCCCGCCCTCCGACGACCCAGACACTTTCGGCGGCCTCGCCTGGCGGGTGACCGACCCTGAAGCCGCCCAGGCCCGCATGGCCGCCGCCGGCTTCGATGTCTCCGAGGTCCGCACCGGCCGAAAGCCGGGCACCCGCGTCTTCACCGTCCGCGACGCCCCAGCCGGCGTGCCGACCCTCATCCTCAGCGCCGAACCGGCTCCGGAGCCTGCCTAATGGAAGCCTTCACCCGCCTGGACGCCAAGGTCGCGCCGCTGCCGCTGGCCAACATCGACACCGACCAGATCATCCCCAAGCAGTTCCTGAAGACCGTGGAGCGTGAGGGCCTAGCCAAGGGGCTGTTCTATGACCTGCGCTTCGACGGCGAGGGCAAGGCCAAGCCCGACTTCGTCCTGAACCGGCCGGAGTACAAGGGCGCCGGGGTGCTGGTGGCCGGCGACAACTTCGGCTGCGGCTCCTCGCGCGAGCACGCACCCTGGGCGCTGATGGACTTCGGGATCCGCTGCGTGGTCTCCACCAGCTTCGCCGACATCTTCTACAACAACTGCTTCCAGAACGGCCTGCTGCCCGTGGTGCTGAAGGGCGACGAGGTGCAGGCGCTGCTGGAGGAGGCCAAGGGCGGCAACCACCTGGTCACCGTCGACCTGGAGGCCCAGACCCTGGTCTCGCCGTCGGGCAGGACCTTCGCCTTCGAGATCGATCCGCAGCGCAAGGAGAAGATGCTGAAGGGCCTCGACGCCATCGGCGAGACCCTGCAGGCGGCCGGCGACATCGACCTCTATGAGATGAAGCAGGCGCTGGCGAAGCCCTGGCTGGAAGACGCATAGGGGCTGGAAGACGCATGACCCTGATCATCGCCGGCACGATGCGCGTGCCGCCGGAGAACCTTCCGGCACTGAAGCCGCACATGCGGGCCATGCTGACGGCCAGCCGCGCCGAGGACGGATGCATCACCTATTCCTACGGCGAGGACGTGGCCGAGCCCGGACTGATCCGGGTGTTCGAGGCCTGGCGCGACCAGGCGGCGATCGAGGCCCATTTCAAAGCCGCCCATATGGCGACCTGGCGGGCGGCTTGCGCGGAGCATGGCGTCTCCGACCGCAAGCTCTCCGCCTATGAGGTCGTCTCTGAACGGCCCCTCCAGGCCTCGACCGCCGCGGGCCGTTAGTTCGGTGTGGTGGTGGTGGTGGTTGGCGAAGTCGAGTCCGTTGACGGTGTGGCCGGTGTGGCTGGCGTGGCCGGTGTGGCGCGCGTCGCCGGTGTGGCTGGCGTGGCAGGTGTGCCCGCTGAGCCCGGGGTCGCCGGCGTGGCTCGCGTGGCCGGCGTGGCCGGCGTGGCTCGCGTCGCCGGTGTGGCTGGCGTGGCCCGCATGGACGACATGGACGACATTGAAGCGTGGCCCGCCCCCCCGCCGCCGCCCCTCTGGGCCGCCGCCGTGGTGGCGAGCGCAAGACCGCTGGCGAGCGTGATCACCGCTATCGTGGCGAATTTCATAAGCATTTCTCCGTTTACAGCCCGACCTCGCGGTCGAAGCAATCCGTGGTCCCCGCCGACCGGGCGCGACCCTTGCCCCCCTTTGAGGTGAAATCGCGGCGGGCGGCGGCAGCGCCGGGAACGCGACGGCGGGGCTTTCCGATCGCTGCGAGTTCGCCTAGGAGGTCGCCTCCGCCCACGCGCAACCTCGGGACCCGCCATGACCGACCTGCTGCTGCTGCCCGGCGACGGCATCGGGCCCGAAGTGACGGCGCAGGTCCGGCGGGTGGCCGGGAAGATCGCCCCGGACCTGACCCTCGACGAGCGCCCGTTCGGCGGCGCCAGCTTCGACCAGCACGGCTCGCCCCTGACCGACGAGACGCTGGCCGCCGCCAACTCCGCCCGCGCGGTGCTGATGGGCGCAGTCGGTGGGCCGAAGTGGAGGGACGCGCCCCGGGACAAGCGGCCGGAAGCCGGGCTGCTCGGCCTGCGCGCCGGCATGGGGGTGTTCGCCAACCTGCGGCCCGCGCTCTGCTTCCAGCCGCTGGCCGACGCCTCCAGCCTCAAGCGCGAGGTGGTCGAGGGCCTGGACTTCATGATCGTCCGCGAGCTGACCGGCGGCATCTACTTCGGCGAGCCCAGGTACATCGAGGACCTGCCGGGCGGTGGGCGGCGCGCCGTCGACACCCAGGTCTACACGACGGCCGAGATCGAGCGGGTGGCGCGCGTAGCCTTCGAACTCGCCCGCGGCCGGCGCAACAAGGTGACCAGCGCCGAGAAGTCCAACGTCATGGATTCCGGCCTGCTCTGGCGCGAAGTGGTCACCGACCTGCACAGGCGCGAGTTCGCCGACGTCACCCTGGAGCACATCCTGGCCGACAACGCCGCCATGCAGATCGTCAAGAACCCCAAGCAGTTCGACGTCCTGGTCACCGACAACCTGTTCGGCGACATCCTCTCGGACGCCGCCGCCCAGTTGACCGGCTCGCTCGGCATGCTGCCCTCGGCGGCGCTGGGCCTGCCCGGGACGCCGGGCCTCTACGAGCCGATCCACGGCTCGGCGCCGGACATCGCCGGCAAGGGCATCGCCAATCCGCTGGCCGCGATCCTGTCGTTCGAGATGGCCCTCCGCTGGTCCCTCGACCGCACGGATCTGGCCGACAAGCTCTTCGCGGCGGTGAATCGCGCGCTGCAGCACGGCGCCCGGACGCCAGACCTCGGCGGCAAGCTGACGACCGTCGAAATGGCCGATGCGGTGCTGGCCGAACTCTAAGAGCGCGTCTCCTGTCTTCCCCCGGTACGGGGGAAATGTCGCCAATGCCGCAGGCGGG
>NZ_JAQGIZ010000051.1 GCF_028290885.1 Phenylobacterium sp. | reverse complement strand
CCCGAGACCTGCACGGCGTGGCGGATGTAGCGGTCGAGCTGTTCGTCGTCGCGGATGATCTCCATGGCCCGCCCGCCCAGTACATAGGACGGCCGGATCACCACCGGATAGCCCACCTGGTGCGCCCCGGCGAAGGCCTCGTCGCGTGACCGCGCGATGGCGTTGATCGGCTGCTGAATCTTCAGGCGGTGCAGCAGCTGCTGGAACCGCTCGCGGTCCTCGGCCAGGTCGATGGCGTCCGGCGTGGTCCCAAGGATCGGGATGCCGGCGTCCTCCAGCGGCTTGGCCAGCTTCAGCGGCGTCTGGCCGCCGAACTGCACGATGACGCCCAGCAGCGTGCCCTTGGATTGCTCGACGTGGATCAGTTCGAGCACATCTTCCGCGGTCAACGGCTCGAAGTAGAGCCGATCGGAGGTGTCGTAGTCCGTCGAAACCGTCTCGGGATTGCAGTTCACCATGATCGACTCCACGCCGATCTCGTCGAGCGCGAAGGCCGCGTGGCAGCAGCAGTAGTCGAACTCGATGCCCTGGCCGATGCGGTTCGGCCCGCCGCCCAGGATGATCGCCTTCTTGCGGTCCGACGGGTCGCTCTCGCAGTCCGGCGCCTGGCCGAGCGCGCCGGTCTCATAGGTCGAGTACATGTAGGGCGTCTCGGCCCGGAACTCGCCGGCGCAGCTGTCGATGCGCTTGAACACCGGCCGCACGCCCAGCACCCGGCGCTCGGCGCGCACCAGGGCCTCGGTGGACCCGGTCAGGGCCGCGAGCCGCGCGTCGGAGAACCCCTGAGCCTTCAGCGCGCGGAAGCCCTGCGCGGTCTCCGGCAGGCCCTGCGCGCGCACCCGCGCCTCCTCGGCCACCAGGGCCTCGATCTGCCGCAGGAACCAGGGCTCGTAGGAACAGGCCGCGTGGATGTCTTCGACCGAGAGGCCATGCCGGAACGCCTGGGCGATCACCCGCAGCCGGTCGGGCGTGGGCTGGCCGAGCGCGCGCAGCACGGCGGCGTGGCCCATTTCCGGATCGTCGGCGTTCTCGATCTCGATCTCGTCGAGGCCGCAAAGGCCGGTCTCCAGCCCCCGCAGCGCCTTCTGCAGGCTCTCGGCGAAGGTGCGACCGATGGCCATCACCTCGCCCACCGACTTCATGGAGGTGGTCAGGTAGGGCTCCGATCCCGGATATTTCTCGAAGGCGAAGCGCGGGATCTTGGTGACGACGTAGTCGATGGAGGGCTCGAACGAGGCCGGCGTCGCCCCGGTGATGTCGTTCATCAGCTCATCGAGGGTGTAGCCGACGGCCAGGCGGGCGGCGACCTTGGCGATCGGGAATCCGGTGGCCTTGGAGGCCAGGGCCGAGGATCGCGACACCCGCGGGTTCATCTCGATCACCACCATCCGCCCGTCCGCGGGATTGACCGCGAACTGCACGTTGGACCCGCCGGTCTCGACGCCGATCTCGCGCAGCACCGCGATCGAGGCCGCCCGCATCCGCTGGTATTCCTTGTCGGTCAGCGTCAGGGCAGGGGCGACGGTGATGGAGTCGCCGGTGTGCACCCCCATCGGGTCGATGTTCTCGATGGAGCAGACGATGATGCAGTTGTCCGCCTTGTCGCGGACGACCTCCATTTCGTACTCCTTCCAGCCGAGCACGCTCTCCTCGATGAGCACCTCGGTGGTGGGCGACAGGTCCAGGCCGCGCTCGACGATCTCGCGGAACTCCTCGACGTTATAGGCGATGCCGCCGCCGGTGCCGGCGAGCGTGAAGCTCGGCCGCACGATCGCCGGCAGGCCCACGAACTCTAGCCCCTCAAGGGCCTCGTCCAGGGTGTGAGCGGCCTTGGACTTGGGGCTTTCCAGCCCGAGGTGGTCCATGGCGTTGCGGAACTTCTGTCGGTCCTCGGCCTTGTCGATGACCTCGGCGCGGGCCCCGATCATCTCGACGCCGTACCTGGCCAGCACGCCGGACGCGTCGAGCGCCAGCGCCGTATTCAGCGCCGTCTGGCCGCCCATGGTCGGGAGCAGGGCGTCGGGGCGCTCCTTGGCGATGATCTTCTCGACCATCTCAGGCGTGATCGGCTCGATGTAGGTGGCGTCGGCGACGTCGGGATCGGTCATGATCGTCGCCGGATTGGAGTTCACCAGCACGATCCGGTAGCCCTCGGCCCGCAGAGCCTTGCAGGCCTGCACGCCCGAATAATCGAACTCGCAGGCCTGCCCGATGACGATGGGGCCGGCGCCGATGATCAGGATCGAGGAGATGTCGGTCCGCTTGGGCATCAAGTCTCGCGCGCAAGGGCTCGCGCATGCTCGTTACGCGCCGCCCGGCCAAATCTGCAGGTTAAGCCGCCCGTTTAGAGACGGAGTGGGTGGGGCGCAAGCGGTGGGTTGAGGCGGCGCGGAACTAGCCCGTATATCCCCCGGGGCGACGTGTTCGTTTTCTGTCCACGAACCACACGAACCACACGAACGAGAGCGTCACGGCCGCCGCGCATGACAGTCCTGACCGCGCCGCCGGCGCGGTCGATCACCATTTCCGGAGTCTCTGAAACACGTCTTGTTCGTGTGGTTCGTGTGGTTCGTGTGGTTCGTGTGGTTCGTGGACAAATCTTCTGCCGAGGCGTCCGCACAGCCGTCGCTGGACGCACCCAAACAAAATGGGCCGGTGCGGACACCGGCCCATCGTTGTGGCTTGGCGGGGTTTCGCCCCCGCAAATCTGTAAGCCTCAGGCCTGGAGCTGGCCCGCCGCGGACTTGCCGCTGCGCGGATCCTTCTCGAGCTCATAGGTGATCTTCTGGCCTTCGTTGAGCGAACGCAGGCCCGCACGCTCGACCGCGGAGATGTGCACGAACACGTCAGGACCGCCTTCATCCGGTTGGATGAAGCCGAAGCCCTTGGCGCCATTGAACCATTTGACGGTGCCGGTAGCCATGTAAGTTCTAGTCCTTCGAAAGGTTATTGCCGACCGGTGCAAGCATTTGCGCCGACGATCAAAGTTCGAAAGGGGTCGGGAGGCAGGTCCGGCGCCCGGTTTGTCGAGCGGGGAAAGTCGGCCGAACCGTGACGAATTCGATACCCGGCACCGTGGAGGATTTCCAAACGCGAGGCAAGACGGGCGAAAAATTTGCAGAAAGCTCGAAACCAATTGGCGGCTTAGCCATATAACCCTGTGTGAGGCCGCGTTTATCGCGACGGCCAACTGTGGAGCGGTGTCCTATGACCCTCATCGAAAAGATCCCGACGATGACCGATGAGGAAGTGGTCAATCTGCTCGCCAACGCGCGCCGCCTGCAGGAGACGGGCGACGAGCGCCAGCAGGCCGCCGCCGCCGAACTGCTGCCCGCCCTGGAAGTGGCCGCCACCGAACGCCGCACCGAGCGCCTAGCCGCCGCCCAGGCGAAACGCGCCGCCGCCCGCAAACCCAAGAAGGTCGCCGCTTAAGCCCTGGCCTTCCCGCGGATGAGCGGCGTTTGGCAAGCTGCCAGCCCGCTAAATGCCGTCCATCGTTCCCGTATTGTTCTCGTCCGTGCTATGGCGTAGGTTCGGTGAATGGTCCACGAACCACACGAACCACACGAACGATTGGTGCACGCCGAAGAGGTCTTTTGCATCCAGGGCGCGATCTTCGAGGTCAATCGACAGATGGGCGCCGGCTTTCTGGAAGCGGTCTATCAAGAGTGCCTTGCTTTGGAATTTGCGGCGCGTTCGATCGCCTTCGTAGCGACGCCTCGGCTCACCCTCGAGTACAAGGGTGAGCCGTTACGGCAGACATATTCGCCGGACTTCATCTGCTTCGGCGCAGTCATCGTCGAATTGAAGGCGCTGAGCGAGTTCGCCGCCGAACACCGGGCGCAGGTCATCAACTATCTGAAGGCGACGGGTCTGCGGGTCGGGTTGCTCGTGAATTTTGGATGCGCGCCCAAGGCGCGCATCGAACGCTTCGTCCTCTAACCTTCGTTCGTGTGGTTCGTGTGGTTCGTGGACAAATCTACTTCTTCGCGTCCATCAGCCCCGCGAACCGTTCGAACAGGTAGAGGCTGTCGGTGGGGCCGGGGGAGGCTTCCGGGTGGTGCTGCACGCTGAACACCGGGCGGTCCCTTAGCGCGATGCCGGCGTTGGTGCCGTCGAACAGCGAGACGTGGGTCTCCACCACCGGCTCGGGCAGGCTCGCGCGGTCCACCGTGAAGCCGTGGTTCATGGAGACGATCTCGACCTTGCCGGTGGTCAGGTCCTTCACCGGATGGTTCGCCCCATGGTGGCCCTGCTCCATCTTCACCGTCCGGGCCCCCAGCGCCAGCGACAGCATCTGATGGCCGAGGCAGATGCCGAACACCGGGGTGCCGCTTTCCACCAGCTTCCGGATTTCCGGCACGGCGTATTCGCCGGTCGCCGCCGGGTCGCCGGGGCCGTTCGACAAGAGGACCCCGTCGGGCTTCCTCGCCAGGATGTCCTCGGCGCTGGTCGAGGCCGGCACCACGGTCGCGCGTGCGCCGACGCTGGTGAGCGCCCGCAGGATGTTGCGCTTCACGCCATAGTCGACGACCACCACCTCGTACTTCGGTCGGCCCGGTTTGGCGTAGCCGTCCGGCCACGACCACAGGCCGTCGTCATAGACGAACGGCTGCAGGCAGGAGGCGTCCTTGGCGAGGTCCAGGCCCTCCAGCCCGCCCCAGGCCTTGGCCCGCGCCACCAGGGCGTCGAGGTCGAACTTCCCGTCCGGGGCGTGGGCGATCACCGCGTGCGGCATGCCGTGCTCGCGGATCGAGCGCGTCAGCGCCCGGGTGTCGACCCCGGCCAGGCCCACGACGCCGCGCCGGGCCATCCAGGTGGGAAGGTCGCTGTCGGCCCGCCAGCTGGCCGGCGCGGTCGGCAGGTCGCGGAAGATCGCGCCCCTGGCCGCGGTCTCCGCCGAACCCGACATCTGTTCCAGGTCCTCGGCGGTGGTTCCGGTGTTGCCGACGTGCGGGAAGGTGAAGGCCACGATCTGGGCCATGTAGGAGGGGTCGGTGAGGATCTCCTGGTAGCCGGTCATGGCGGTGTTGAAACAGACCTCGCCCACCGCTTCGCCGACCGCGCCGACGCCGAACCCCTGCAGCACGGTCCCGTCCGCGAGCGCCAGCACGCCGGTGCAGCCGGGCAACAGGTCGCGGCTCATGGGCAGGCACTCCTTTTGGGCAAACGGCCGCGTAGGTAGTGAGTCCCCGACGCGCGGTCAATGTGCGCATATCGCACGCCCACGGACGCAGGAGCACCCCGGATGAGCGAGACCTACATCGATCCGGACCGCGCGGCCTGGGAGGTCTTCAAGTCGCTGCCCAAGGACCAGCCGATCCACATGCTCAACCTGGTCCGGCTGAAGCCCAAGGCGGAGTATCCCGAGGGTCACCCGGACCACGGCAAGGACCTCTCCGGCCTCGACGCCTACCGCGCCTACGGCCGGACCACCGCGCCGATCTTCAAGCGGCTCGGCGGGCGCCAGGTCTGGGTGGGGAAGCCTGAAGTGATGGTCACCGGCCCGCAGGCCGAGGCCTGGGACCTGGCTTTCATCGCCGAGTACTCGAGCTCAGAGGCGTTCATCGCCATGGTCCGCGACCCGGAGTACCGCGAGTTCGTCAAGCACCGCACCGCCGGCGTGGCCGATTCCCGCCTGCTCAGGCTCGCCCCCGTCACCCCCGGCGAGGGCTTCGGCGAATAGCTGGCCGGAAATGAGGCCACGATGTCATTTCGCGTCGCCCGCCCGTCTGCCAGGATCGGCGCATGCTGATCCTCAAGCCCAACTGCGAGTGCTGCGACCGCGACTTGGCGCCCGACAGCCCGGACGCCCGCATCTGCAGCTTCGAATGCACCTTCTGCGCCGAGTGCGTGGAAACCCGGCTGGGCGGCGCCTGCCCCAACTGCGGCGGCGGCTTCGCCGTCCGGCCGATCCGTCCCACGGCCCTGCTCGCCAAATATCCGGCCTCCACCGAGCGGGTGGTTGGCAAACACGAGGCCTGCGCCGCCTAGGATTCTACGGCGGTGGCGAGCGCGGCCAGCAGGATGTCGGCCTCGATCGGCTTGCCGATGTGGCCGGTGGCGCCGGCCGCGGCGCTGGCGGCGCGGTCCTGCGGCGCGGTGTTGGCCGACAGCACCACCACCGGCGTCGCCGCGCGGCCCGAGGCGGCCTCTTCCTCGCGGATCGCCCGGATGGCCTCCAGCCCATCCATCACCGGCATGCGCAAGTCCATCAGCACCACGTCGAACGCGCCTACCCTCCAGGCCTCCACCGCCTGGCGGCCATCCTCGACGCAGGTGGGCGCAGCGCCGGCTGCGGCCAGCATCAGCTCGATCACCTTGCGGTTGGTCGGGTTATCGTCGGCCACCAGCACCCGCAGCGGCGCGCCCGCCGCGCCGAGCGCCGCCGCCGGTGTCGGGGCGCGCGAGGCTGCCTCGATCTCCTCGTAGTCCAAAAGCCCCGACACCAGCCGCTCCAGCTCGCCCGCCGAGGCGCGGATGTCGGCCACCAGCGCCTGCTGACCCGGCCCGAGCGTGGTGCCTTCCAGCGCCTGCGCCAGCCCCGACACTCCGTTCAGCGGGGTGCGCAGGGCATGGCTCATGTCGGCCAGGAACTCGCTCTTGGCGCGGCTGGCCGCCTCGGCGCGGACCAGCGCCTGCTCCAGCGCCTGCGCCTGTTGCTTCAGCCCGGTGATGTCGACCCGAAGGCCGATCGACCCGCCCTCCGAGGTGCGCCGGTCCTCGATCATCAACCAGCGGCCATCGGCCACCTGCTGTTCGTGCCGCTCGCCGGTCCCGGCCGCCAGCATCGCCTCGCGTCCGGCGAGCCAGGCCTCCTCGCGCCCCACCGCGCCCGGATAGTCGCCGCGCCGCACGCCTTCCCGCAACACGTCGATCAGCCGCGCGCCGGGCCGGAACAGGTCCGCCGAGCGGTGGTAGATCTCCGCGTAGCGCCGGTTCCACAGGATGTAGCGGCCGTCCGCGTCCAGGAAGACCACGCCCTCCGGGATCGCCTCGATAGCGTCGCTCAGCCGCTCGCGGGCGAGCTTCGCCTCGGCCTGCGCGGCGGCCAGCTCGCGCCCCGCCAGCCGCCGGACGATCCACCGCCAAAGCCCCGCCGCCATACCAAAGCCCCGACTCACACCGCCTGCGCATCTTCCATATCCCGAGGCCCCGCGACCCTATGCCACCGCTGATTGCGTGGGCCTGGCGGCGGGCGCCGCGCGATTGGGCGCCGGCGCCCTGGATTGTGCAGGCTTCGAACGCGGGCCGGGCGCTGCTAAGAGGCCGCCCATGCGCATCACCACGGTCGGCCTCGACGCCGATGACACCCTTTGGCACAACGAGACCATCTTCCGGCTCACCCAGGACCGCTTCCGGGCGCTGATGGCCGACGTCGCCGCGCCCGAGGTGCTGGACGAGCGGCTGGCCGCCGTGGAGCGGCGCAACCTCTCCCTCTACGGCTATGGGGTGAAGGGCTTCACCCTCTCGCTGATCGAGACGGCCATGGAGGTCACCGGCGGCGAGCCGCCCGGCCGGGTCATCGCCGATATCCTGGCCGCCGGGCGCGAGATGCTGGCCCATCCGGTCGAGCCGCTGCCGGGCGTCGACCAGGCGCTGGCGGAGCTCTCGCAGGCCTACCGTCTGGTGCTGATCACCAAGGGCGACCTGCTGCACCAGGAGCAGAAGCTCGCCGCCTCCGGCCTCGGCGACCTCTTCGTCGCCGTCGAGATCGTCAGCGAGAAGGACGCGGCCACCTACGACCGGGTGTTCGCCCGCCACGGGACCGGCGCGGCGCAGGCGGCCATGTGCGGCAACTCCCTGCGCTCCGACATCCTGCCGGCCCTGCAAGCCGGCGCCTTCGCCGCGCACGTGCCCTATCCCCTGACCTGGGCCCACGAGATGGCCGAGACCCCGCTGGGCCACCCGCGGTTCGCCGAGCTGGCCTCGATCGCCGAGCTGCCGGGCTGGGTGAGGGGGCTGGAGTAGTGATCTTATCCCCCAACGCGGGGGGAGGGCCCGATCCCTAGGACGTCCGCCGCCGCCTTTGCGGGGGGCTGATCGCCACTGCGCGCCGCAGATGCCCGGCCCACCGGCGCGCGGCGGCCAGCATCGAGGTCGCCATGACCACGAAGAAGATCATCAGCCAGAACAGCTCGCCGGTGCGGCCGCGCGCGGCGTCGCCCACCTCGTCCGGCGAGCGGCCGCCAAGCACCCGGCTGACGCCGAAATATTCGAGCGCGCCGATCGTCGCGAGCGTCACCAGCAGGGCGCCCGCGAGCCGCAGCCACATCACCAAGCGCTAATCCCCCAAATCACGACCCGACACGAATTCGTAACATCGGCCCTGAGCGGTGCGACGTCAAATGGCGATCAGCTGGCGGGGGATTGACGCGCGGCCAGAATCTCTCCAGAACAAAAGAAGAACTTTGGCTTTTCCACAGCCTTGCAGCGATCGTCCCCACGTCGTGGTTCCACCTGTGGAAAACTGCGGCGATCCGTCGACAGGCTTAGGCCATCGGCCGGTTCGCGGGCGGGTAAGTAACTCCGTTGACTGTGCCGCAGTTGGGCGGATGCATTCGGCGCAGGTACTGGCGGGATGGCGGTCCGATTCGACGAGAGCTTCCTAGACGAGATCAAGTCTCGCCTTCGCCCGTCCGACGTGATCGGCAAGACGGTGAAGCTGCGCCGGCAGGGGCGTGAGTACGTCGGCCTCTCGCCCTTCACCAAGGAGAAGACGCCGTCCTTCTACGTCAATGACGACAAGGGCCAGTTCTTCGACTTCTCGTCCGGCAAGACCGGCGACATCATTTCCTTCCTGCAGGAGAGCGAGCGGCTGACCTTCGTCGAGGCGGTCGAGCGCCTGGCCGCCGAGGCCGGCGTACCGCTGCCCGCCGTCGATCCGCGCGCCGCCGAGCAGGAGAAGGTCCGCCAGGGCCTCTCGGAGTGGCTGGAGCTCGCCGCCCAGTGGTTCGAGGCTGAGCTTCGGCGGCCGGCGGGACGGGAAGCCCGGGCTTATCTCGAAAGGCGCGGCCTGCCGGAGAAGGACTGGGCGCGCTTCCGCCTGGGCTTCTCGCCCCCCGGGCGCACGGCGCTGAAGGACTACATCATCGCCAAGGGCGCGCGCCCCGGCGAGCTGGTCGAGACCGGCCTCCTGATCGCGCCGGAGGACGGCGGGGCGCCCTACGACCGTTTCCGCGACCGCATTATCTTCCCGATCGCCGACGCCCGCGGCCGGGTGGTCTCCTTCGGCGGCCGGGCGATGGATCCGCAGGCCCGCGCCAAATACCTGAACGGCCCGGAGACATCGGTCTTCCACAAGGGCCATCACCTCTATGGCCTGGCCGAAGCCCGCAAGATCATCGCCGCGGCGCCCGCCGCCGAGACCCCGCCGCTGGCGGTGGTCGAGGGCTACATGGACGCCATCGCCTGCCACCGGGCCAACATCCCGGCGGTGGCGCCGATGGGCACGGCGCTGGGCGAAGACCAGATGGAGATCCTCTGGCGCCATCATCCGGAGCCGACGCTCAGCTTCGACGGCGACCGCGCCGGCCGCCAGGCCGCGGCGCGCACCATGGACCGGGCCCTGCCGCTGCTGAAACCCGGCAAGAGCCTCCAGTTCGCCATCGTGGAAGGCGGCAAGGACCCCGACGAGGTGCTGCGCGAGCAGGGGCCCGCCGCGCTCAAGGCCCAGCTCGCCAAGGCCACGCCCTTCGCCGAGGCCCTGTTCATCCGCGAGCGCGACGCGGAGCCCTACGACACGCCGGAACGCAAGACGGCGCTCAAGACGCGCCTGCGCAAGCTCGCGGCCACCATCGCCGACCCCGACCTGGCCCAGGCCTACAAGGAAGACCTGCTCGGCCGCTTCGAGCAGCTCTGGCCGACCCGCGAGCCGGTCTACACCGTGGGCGCTGCGGGGCGCGAGCTGTCCCGCGCCCGCTGGGACAAGCGAAAGGCGCTCGCGCTCGGCGCCACGCCGGAAGGCAAGGACGCCAGCCGCCGGCTGCGCGTCTCGCCGCGTCCGCTGGCCGCCGCCCTGGCCTTGGCCGCCGTCCGCGACCCGGGCGTGATCGACGAGAAGATCGAACTGGTCGGCGCCCGCGGCTTCGGCGACGAGAAGCTGGACAGCCTCGCCCAGGAGCTGGTCCGCCTGCGCTACGAGACCGACGGCATGGAGTTCGACGCCGCGCTCCGCCACCTGGACTCCCGCGGCTTCGGGCCGGCCATCCTCGCCACCCTCGAAGAGGACGCCCGCCGCGCCGGCGTCAGCGCGCCCTTCCTGCAAGCCACCGGCGAGCGCGCCCGCGACCTGTGGCGCCAGGCCTTCGACCTGCTGATGAACCTGGAATCCCTCGAACGCGCCGTCGAGGCCGCAGCCCGCGACCTCGACCGCGACCACGACTCATCGACCCTCGTCAGCCTCAAGACCGAGCGCGACACCCTGCGCAAACTCCTCAACAGCGACTGGTCCCATCCGGAAGAGGCGACCGCGCCGGTCCTGCCGCACTGACGGTGTGTGGCAAAATAACCCCATAATATCAGTGATGTAATGCTCGCCTGAGAACCGGACGAACCTCACCGCCCGTCGTCCGGATACCGACGACCTTGACTCCAACCCGCTTCGACGCCATCTGGCAGCGTGCGGATTTAGCGCGCTGTTGACAGGCATCGATCGGGCCGCCGCGAGCATTCGGGCGCGCCCACCCATCAGATGATGCCTCCCTCGATGTGCGGTGATCCACGTGGTCGCGCCTCTTCGCGGGCTCTCTTCGGGGGCCGGCGGCGCGGAACGACGCCACCGGCGCCGCGGGGGAAACCTTCGGGGTTGTTGTCGCGTGGCGGGTTCCCGACGCCCGGAGACCGAGCGCGACGCACTGACGCACGCGATCAGAACGGGAACGATTTGGGCGGGCGACGGGTCGTAGAGGTGCGGCCTCTCATCCGTCCGACCGCTGTAAACCATTTTCGGCCCGCGCCTTGCAGGGGTGCTGGAGCCGACCTCGGAGACCTAGATGAGCACCACCACCGCTGAAGCCGAAACGCCAGAAACCACCGGCGGCGACGGCCCGCTGCTCGACCTGACGGACGCCGCGGTCAAGAAGTTCATCAAGCAGGCCAAGGCCCGCGGCTACGTCACCATGGACGAGCTGAACAAGGTCCTGCCCTCCGAAGAAGTCACGTCCGAGGCGATCGAGGACACCCTCGCCATGCTCTCGGAAATGGGCGTCAACGTCGTCGAGGCGGAAGAAGACGCCGAGGCCGGCGGCGAGGTCGCGGTGCGCGAAGAGTCCGCCGTCGTCGAGACCGCCAAGGAAGCCGCCTACGACCGCACGGACGATCCCGTCCGTATGTATCTGCGGGAGATGGGCTCGGTGGAGCTGCTCTCCCGCGAGGGCGAGATCGCCATCGCCAAGCGCATCGAGGCCGGCCGCGACACCATGATCCGCGGCCTGTGCGAGAGCGCGCTGACCTTCGAAGCCATCATGGTCTGGCGCGAGGAGCTGGGCTCGGGCCGCATCCTGCTGCGTGAAGTGATCGACCTCGAACAGACCTACGGCGGCCTGAACGCCGGGGCGGACGCCCTGCCGGTCGAGGCGGTGGCCGAAGCCGAGGAAGAGAAGGAAGAAGCCGAGGCCGTCGAAGGCCAGCCGGAAGGCGAGAGCGACGACGACTTCGACGACGGCGCGGGCCCCACCATCAGCGCCATGGAGGCCGAGCTGCGCGAAGGCGTCATGGCCACCCTCGACGCCATCGCCGCCGAGTTCGAGAGCTTCCGCCTCTTGCAGGAAAAGCTGGTCGGCCAGCGCCTGAAGGGCGAGGACCTCTCCGACAAGGACCGCGCGGCCTATGTCACGGCCACCGGCGCCATCGTCCTGCACCTGAAGACCCTCAAGCTCAACAACAACCGCATCGAGGCGCTGGTCGAGCAGCTCTATGCGATCAACAAGCGCCTGATGGGCCTGGAAGGCCGCCTGCTCAGGCTCGCGGACAGCTACGGCATCAGCCGCGGCGAGTTCCTGAAGGCCTATTTCGGCTCCGAGCTGCGTCCGGACTGGACCGACCAGGTGAAGCCGCTGGGCGTGCGCTGGACCAAGTTCGCCGAGAACGACAACGGCCAGATCGGCGACATCCGCCACGAGATCGCGGCGCTGGCCACCGAGACCGGCGTGCCGATCGACGACTACCGCCGCATCGTCCAGACCGTCCAGAAGGGCGAGCGCGAGGCCCGCCAGGCCAAGAAGGAAATGGTCGAGGCCAACCTGCGCCTGGTGATCTCCATCGCCAAGAAGTACACCAACCGCGGCCTGCAGTTCCTTGATCTCATTCAGGAAGGCAACATCGGCCTGATGAAGGCGGTCGATAAGTTCGAATACCGCCGCGGCTACAAGTTCTCCACCTACGCCACCTGGTGGATCCGCCAGGCGATCACCCGCTCGATCGCCGACCAGGCGCGCACCATCCGCATCCCGGTGCACATGATCGAGACGATCAACAAGATCGTCCGCACCTCGCGCCAGATGCTGCACGAGATCGGCCGCGAGCCGACGCCGGAAGAACTGGCCGAGAAGCTGGCCATGCCGCTCGAGAAGGTCCGCAAGGTCCTGAAGATCGCCAAGGAGCCGATCAGCCTCGAAACCCCCCTCGGCGACGAGGAAGACAGCCACCTCGGCGACTTCATCGAAGACAAGAACGCGATCCTGCCGATCGA
>NZ_JAQGIZ010000034.1 GCF_028290885.1 Phenylobacterium sp. | reverse complement strand
GTATCGCCATCGCGCTCGGCGTCCTCCTGTATCACCATGGCGTCGCAACCCTGCGGCAGGGCGGCGCCGGTGAAGATGCGAACCGCCTCGCGCGGCCCGACCTGGCCTTCGAAGCCGTGGCCCGCCGCGCTCTCGCCGACGATCTTCAGGACGCCTGGGGTGTCTGCGGCCCGCACCGCCCAGCCGTCCATGGCCGAGGCCGCGAACGGCGGCTGGTCGCGCACCGCGGCGACCTCCTCCGCCAGCACCCGGCCGATCGACCGCGCGAGCGGCACGCGCTCGGCCGGCAGCGCCGCGATCTCCGCCAGCATGCAGGCGCGGGCCTCGTCGACGGGCAGCAGCTTCATGGCCGCGTCTTCCCCCGGTACGGGGGAAGTGGCCCAAGACGCTCTCGCGTCGCGGGCCGATGGGGGAAGTCGAAGGAAAGAAAATACTTCCCCCGTTGTCGCCCCGCTTCGCCGTTGGCGACATTTGCCCCGTACCGGGGGAAGATCCAGGCACAGGCCTCGGCAGTCATCCGACCGTCCAGTCGCCGCTCTTGCCGCCGGTCTTGGAGACCAGCCGCACGGCCTCGATGACCATGCCCTTCTCGGCGGCCTTCAGCATGTCGTAGACTGTCAGGCAGGCGACCGAGACGGCGGTCAGCGCCTCCATCTCGACCCCGGTCGGGCCCGTGGTCTTGACCCGCGCCGTCACCGAAAACCCGCCGTCCGCCGGCTCGACGCTCACCTCGACCTTGGCGAGCGCCAGCGGATGGCACATCGGGATCAGGTCGGAGGTCTTCTTGGCGGCGATGACGCCGGCGATCTCGGCCACCGCGCGAACCTCGCCCTTCCTGCCCTCGCCGGAGAGCGCCAGGGCCAGGGTGGCGGGGCTCATCCGCACGAAGCCTTCGGCCACCGCCTCGCGGACCGTGGAGGCCTTGCCGGAGACGTCGACCATCCGCGCGCGGCCGGCCTCGTCGAGGTGGGTGAGTCTGCTCACGTCTCCAGCAACCCTATGTCTCAAGCAGTCGGGGCATCAGCTCGACCATGTTGCAGGGGCCGTGGCGGCTGTCGAGCTGGACGGAGATCACCTTGTCCCAGCCGTCCTTCACCGCCCCGTTGGAGCCCGGCAGGCAGAAGACGAACACCCCGCCGACGATCCCGGCCGTGGCCCGCGACTGCAGGGTCGAGAGTCCCACCGACTGGTAGCTGACCAGGTGGAAGATCACCGAGAAGCCGTCCATCTTCTTGTCGAACAGCGGCTCGACCGCCTCCGGCGTCACGTCGCGGCCGGTGATGCCGGTGCCGCCGGTGGTGATGATCGCCTCGACGAAGCCGGAGGCGACCCAGGCTTGGATCTTCTCGCGGATCTCGACCACGCTGTCGCGGACGATGGCCTTGTCGGCGAGCTCGTGGCCCGCGGCCTTCACCCGCTCGGCCAGCACGTGGCCGGAGGTGTCGCTCTCCTCGTCGCGGGTGTCGGAGATGGTCAAGACCGCGATCCGCACCGGCTTGATCGCCTGCTTTTCGTCGATCCGGCCGCCGGGGCTGATCACAGGGGCGTTCATGGCGAGGTCTCCTTTTCCCAGCGGGCCCAATCCCAGCGGGCCAGGTCGGCGTGGTCCTCAGGCCGCGGCTCGACCCAGCGGGCGCCGTCCGGGCCGTGCTCCTTCTTCCAGAAGGGCGCCTTGGACTTCAAATAGTCCATCAGGAAGTCGCAGGCCTCGAAAGCCGCCCGGCGATGGCGCGCGGCGGTGGCCACGAACACCACCGGCTCTCCGGGAGCGATCTTGCCGACCCGATGCAGGATCAGCGAGTCGTCGAGGCCGAAGCGGGCCCGCGCCCGGTCGGCGACCTTGCCGATCTCCGCCTCGGTGAAGCCGGGATAGGCGTCGAGTTCCAGGGCGGTCGTGGCGCCCGTCTCGGCGCGTGCGATCCCGGTGAAGGTGGCGACGGCCCCCACCTCCGAACGCCCGCGGCAGAATTCCGTCAGCAGGGCACCGGGATCGAACGGATCGTAGGTCAGCCGGATCATCCGCCGCTCATGGGAGGCAGGAAGGCGACCTCGGTCCGCGCGTTGAGCGGCGCGTCGCCGCGGATGATGACCTGGTCGAGGGCGATCTGGACGCCTGGCCCGGCGAGCGCCAGGCCCAGGCCTGCGTCCTCTGCGGTCAGCCGCGAGCGCAGCGCCGAGAGGCTGGGGCTGTCGACCTGCCGGTCGCGCCAGCCGGCTACGTCGCTGAGGCGCCCGAACAGCAGGACGCGGGCCACCGCCTAGCCTCCCGTGGTGGACATGTGCCGGGCGACGGCGGGGGGCGAAGCACGGGCGATATGGAAGTCGTGGCCCTTGGGCTTGGCGTCGACGGCCAACCGGATGGCGTCGATGAGCTCGGCGTCCGAGGCCCCGTTGCGCAGCACCGCGCGCAGGTCGGCGGCGTCCTCCTGGCCCAGGCAGGTGTGCAGAGTGCCGGTGCAGGTCAGCCGCACGCGGTTGCAGGCCTCGCAGAAGTTGTGGCTGAGCGGGGTGATGAAGCCCAGACGCCCGCCGGTCTCGGCCACCTCGACATAGCGCGCCGGCCCGCCGGTGGAGAGCGGCAGGTCGGTCATGGTCCAGAAGCTCTCCAGCTCGGCCCGAAGCGCTGTCAGGGAGAGATACTGGTCGGTGCGGTCGGCCTCGACCTCGCCCATGGGCATGGTCTCGATCAGGGTCACGTCGACGCCGCGGCCATGCGCCCAGCGGATCAGGTCCGGCAGCTCGGCGGCGTTGTCGTCCTTCAGCGCCACGGCGTTGACCTTGACCCGCAGGCCCGCGGCCTGGGCGGCCTCGATCCCGGCCAGCACCTTGGCAATGTCCCCGCCGCGGGTGAGCGTCCGGAACAGGTCGGGCTTCAGGGTGTCCAGCGAGACGTTGATCCGCCGCACGCCCACCTCGGCCAGCTGGCCCGCGAACTCCGCAAGGCGTGTGCCGTTGGTGGTCAGCGTCAGCTCGTCGAGGGCGCCGGATTGCAGGTGGCGCGACAGGCTCTGGAAGAGGCCCATCACGCCCTTGCGGACCAGCGGTTCGCCGCCGGTGATGCGCAGCTTCCGGGTTCCCAGGCCCACGAAGGCGCTGGCGATGCGGCCCAGCTCCTCCAGCGTCAGCACCTCGGCCTTCGGCAGGAAGACCATGTGCTCGGCCATGCAATAGACGCAGCGCAGGTCGCAGCGGTCGGTGACCGAGAGACGCAGATAGGTCACCGTGCGGCCGAAACTGTCGATCAGCGGGCGCGGGCCTTGCGCGGATGCGGCGTCATAGGGCGTCATGCGGCTCCAAATATAGAGGGGATGCGCCAGTGACGACAGGGGCGGAGAACAATCCGGCCTTCGAGGCGGTGGTGCTGGCCGCCGGGTCCGGCTCGCGGTTCGGCGGCGGCAAGCTGCTGGCGGCCTGGAACGCGGGCGTCCTGCTGGAGGGCGCGCTAGCCGCCGCCTTGGCCGCGCCGGCGCGGAGCGTGACGGTGGTGGTCGGCGCCGACTCTGAGGCCGTAGCGG
>NZ_JAQGIZ010000043.1 GCF_028290885.1 Phenylobacterium sp. | reverse complement strand
CCGCCCGCGCAGTGGCGGCCAGGCGGCCCGGCGCGCTCAGCCATCTGAAGGCCCTGGCCGACGGCGGCTCCGCGCCGGCGCAGGTCTTCCTGGCCAGGCTCTATGAAACCGGCCAGTCGGGGGTCGTGCAGAACCTGGCCGAGGCGCGCCGCTGGACCGAGCGCGCCGCCGAAGCCGGCGACCCTCCGGCCATGCACAACCTCGCCCTCTACTACTTTCGCGGGGAGGGCGGGCCGCAGGACGCTGCCGCCGCCGCCCAGTGGTTCAAGAAGGCCGCCCAGCGCGGGGTGGTGGACTCGCAGTACAACCTGGGCCTGCTCTACCTGTCGGGGTCAGGCGTGCCGCGCGATCTCGCCCAGGCCTACAAGTGGTTCACAGTCGCCGCCAACGCCGGCGACGCCGAGGCCCGCGCGAGCGCCACGGACCTGGCGGGCAAGCTACCGGCCACCCAGCTCGCCGCCGCCGAGGGCCAGGCCGGCGCCTTCGAGCCTGTCGCCGCCTTGTCGCCCTCGGACATGCCGGCCCCGGGCCTCTCCGTCGTCGCCGCCCAGAAGGTCCTCGGCCGGCTGGGCTACTACAGGGGACGGCCGGACGGCGCGGTCTCGCGCCAGCTCAAGCTTGCCGTGACCGCCTATCAGCGCGATCAAGGCTTGGCGGCCACCGGGTCGCTCGACCCCGCCACGGTTTCCCGGCTCTCCGTCCTGACGCGCTGAGTCGGGTTCCGGCCGGCTGCCGCTCGTAACTAGGCGCTGCGCTTTGGACCTCTACCTGCCCATCGCCGAGGTGTCCGTGAACGCACCCCTGCTGGTGGCGCTGGGCGCCCTGGTGGGCTTCATCTCCGGCATGTTCGGCATCGGCGGCGGGTTCCTGATGACCCCGGTGCTGGTGTTTCTCGGCATCCCGCCGGCCGTGGCGGTGGCCAGCATGTCCAACCACGTCGCCGCCTCGTCGATGTCGAGCGTGATGTCCTACGGCCGCAAGCGCGGCGTGGATTTCCGCATGGGCGGAGTGCTGGCCGCCGGCGGGGCGGTGGGTTCGGTCCTCGGCGTCGAGATCTTCCGCTGGCTGCGGCTGCTCGGCCAGGCCGACCTGGTGGTGGCGCTCTCCTACCTGATCTTCCTGGGGATCATCGGCGGCCTGATGTTCTGGGAGTCGATCGGCGCCATCCTGCGCCGGCGCCGCAACGCGCCTGCGCCGCCGCGCGGCGAGCGCCGGCCGCCCTGGCTCTACGGCCTGCCGCTGAAGATGCGCTTCCCCCGCTCGCGGCTCTACATCAGCGTGATCCCGCCGTTGGCGCTGGGCGCCTTCGTGGGCGTGCTCTCGGCGATCATGGGCGTCGGCGGCGGCTTCGTCCTGGTGCCCGCCATGGTCTACATCCTGCGGATGCCGGCCAGCGTGGTGGTCGGCACAAGCCTCTTCCAGATCATCATCACCACCGCGCTCACCGGCGTGCTGCAGGCCGGCCGTAACCAGACCGTCGATATCGTGCTGGCCACCCTGCTGCTGGTGGGCGGCGTGCTCGGCGCCCAGTTCGGCGCCCGCGCCTCCTCGCGCTTCCGCGCCGAGGAGCTTCGCGCCCTCCTGGCGCTGATCGTCCTCCTGGTCGGCCTGCGGATGGGCCTTGGCCTGTTCTTCACCCCGCGCGAAGCCTTCGTACTGATGTCGGGGACCGGCGGGTGATCGCCGCGGCGGTCTCGCCTGCCGCGCCGCCGACGCATCCGGCTGCGATCTCCGCGGCGCTGACAGAAACCCGCGTGCGGGTGAACTCTGACTTCCGCGGCGACCAGATCGTGCTCTACGGCGCGGTCTTCGACCCGGTCTCGCGGCCGAGCGACGTGGTGGTCATCGTTCGCGGCCCCGATCAGCCGGTGCGGATCGCGCGCAAGAGCCGCGTGGCAGGCCTCTGGGTCAACAGCCGCCCGGTGGTCTTCCAAGGCGCGCCCGGGTTCTACATCGCGGCATCCACCCGCCCCCTGGACGACATCGCCCGCTTCGGCGTGCTGCGGCGGCTGGGCGCCGGCGTCGACCACCTGGCGATCAACGCGCCCGCCGAACAGCGCACGGAGACCCGCTACGGGGTCCGCGACGTGGTGGTGAGCCGGCTGGGGGCCGACTACCTCGACTGGCGCCGCGCGGTGGTGCGCCTGAAGGAGGCCCAGCACCTCTACGCGGTGGACGAACATGGCGTGCGCTTCGTCGACAAGGGCCTCTTCCGTGCTGAGATCGCCCTGCCGGCCGAGGCGCCGATCGGCAGGTACGACGTCCGCATCCTCTTGTTCCAGAACGGCCAGCCGGTGTCCGAGAAGGATCGGACGCTCACCGTCGAGAAGGTCGGCGCCGCACGCAGCCTTTACCTTTGGGCCCATGAGAGGCCATGGTCCTACGGTCTAGCTGCGATGGTATTCGCGCTGGCGGCCGGCTGGGCGGCGTCGTCCGCGTTTCGGAGAGACTGAATGGTGACGGACATGCCGGAACCCGCAGCTCGCTACGAGTCCATCCCCCCGGCGCTCTGGGCCATCGCGCTCTGCGCACTTGCGCCTTTCCCCATCGCCGCCATCGCCTACGGCTGGGGCGCCGCCGACATCGCCCGCCCGGCGCTTACGGTCATCTTGACCTGGTCGGGCATCATCCTGGCCTTCCTGGGCGGTGTCCGCTGGGGCATGGAATCCGGTCGGCTAAAGCCCAGGGCCGAGCGCCTGCTGATCTCAGTGCTCTCGCCGGTCGTCGCCTGGACTCTGCTGGCGGCCCGTCACCGCATCCCCGACGGCTGGATCATCGGCGGCTGCATCGGCGCCTTCCTGGTGCAGTGGCTGTTCGACCACCAGGCCCCCGACGTGCCGGCCCGCTATCCCAGGCTCTCCACCGCGCTCACCGCCGGCGCCTGCATCTCGCTGGCGGTCTGCCTGGATCAGGCGATGAAGACGGGCCACGTCTGAGGCGCGCTCAGTCCCCGACCAGCGACCGCCATCCCACCGCATGCACCCGGCCATTACCCAATGCGCCGGCCAGCGGCGGCCGCGCGAACAGGCCGTCGAAAGCCTTGTCGCGGACGTTCAGCCCGCCCGCATAGGCGCCGAAGGCCGGCAGGATCGCGCGTTCGGAATCGGTGATGAAGCAGCGGCGGCGCACGCTGCCGCGGGTCGCCTTCACGCGGGCGGCCGGATGCAGGTGGCCGGAAACCTCTCCCGGCTGCGGGCTCGCGCGCGGCTCGTGCCGGAGCGTCAGGCCACAGAGTTCGAGCTCGTCGGCGGTCTCGCCGGGCAGGGCGTGCGGTCCGTCGGCGTCGTGGTTGCCGACCACCCAGACCAGCGTCCTGCCGCGGGCCAGTTCGCGCAACCGCTCGGCGTCGTCCGCCGCCAGCCGCGCCTCGGACTTGCGGTCGTGGAAGGTGTCGCCCAGCAGGACCACCATGGCAGGCGTCAGGGCCTCGACCTCGGCTGCCAGGCGTTTCAACGTCTCGCGGGTGTCGTAGGGCGGAAGCATCTGGCCGCGCGCGGCGTAGGAACTACCCTTCTCCAGGTGCAGGTCGGCGACCACCAGGGCGCGCTCGCCCGCGAGCCATAGAGCCCCGGAGCAGCGCAACAGCGCCTCCGCCCCGCCGATCCGCGTGCGCAGCGCCCCGCAGTCGCTCTGGGAGTAGTCGTAGGCGAAGGCCCGGGCGGTGACGGCGTTCATTGCATTGCCTCGGCGATCAGGTCGTCGGCCGCCTCCCTAAGGATCATTTCGCCCGCCTGGCCGGGTGACCGCTCCTTGCCGATCTCCAGCAGGATCGGCACCGAGAACGGGGACAGGTGCTCGAGCGGCGCATGCCGGATCCGCCCCTTGATGCGCGCCAGCATCTGCCCGAGCCGCGCCACGTCGATGAGGCCGGTCGCCGCGTCGTCCCGCGCGCAGCGCAGCAGCAGGTGGTCCGGCTGGTGGCGGCGAAGCGTGTCGTAGATGAGGTCGGTTGAGAAGGTGATCTGGCGCCCCGACTTCTGCTGCTGGCCCGGGAAGCGCCGCTCGATCAGCCCCGCGACGATCGCGCAGCCCTTGAAGGCGCGCTTCATCATGAAGCTATCGGCGAGCCACGCTTCCAGATCGTCGCCCAGCATGTCCTCGTCGAAGAGTTCGCCGAAATCGAGGCCTTCCAGCGGATTGAGCGCCCAGACGGCCAATGCGTAGTCGTTGCAGACGAAGCCCAGCGGCGCCGCACCCATCCGCTCCAGCCGCCGCGTCAGCAGCATGGCCAGCGTGGTGTGCGCCAGGCGGCCCTCGAACGGATAGCAGACCATGAAATGCCGCCGCCCACGGGCGAAGGTCTCCAACAGCATCTCGTCTTCCTCGGGGATGACGGAGCGGTCGCGCTGCGCCTCCAGCCACTCGCGGACATCGGCGGGCAGCACCTGCCAGTGCGCCTGGTCGTACATCAACTGGCGCACCCGCTTGGCGAGGTAGGTCGAGAGCGCGACCTTCGAGCCGCCCCAGGATGGCATCTTGGGATCCGCGGTAGGCGCGGGCTGCACCTGGTCGTCGAGGTTGGTCACGGCCACCTGCCGCCAGACCTGG
>NZ_JAQGIZ010000027.1 GCF_028290885.1 Phenylobacterium sp. | reverse complement strand
GAAGCTCTCCAGGTGGTGCTGCAGCCAGGCCACGCTCTCGGCGTCCAGGTGGTTGGTGGGCTCGTCCAGCAGCATCATGTCGGGCTTCGACAGCAGCAGACGGGCCAGCGCCACGCGCCGCCGCTCGCCGCCCGACAGCTTGTCCACTGGCCAGTCGTTGGGCGGACAGCGCAGGGCGCCCATGGCCATCTCGATCCGGCTGTCGATGTCCCAGAGGTCGCCGGCGTCCAGCTTTTCCTGGAGCCCGGTCATCTCCTCCATCAGTTCGTCGCTGTAGTCCTCGCCCAGCTTGGCGGCGATGGCGTTGTATTCGTCGAAGAGCTTCTTCTCCTCGCACCAGGCGATGACGTTGCCCCAGACGTCGAGCTGGTCGTCAAGCTTCGGCTCCTGCTCCAGGTAGCCACGCTTCACGCCGTCGGCAGCAAAGGCCTCGCCGGTGAAGTCCTTGTCGATGCCGGCCATGATCTTCAGCAGGGTCGACTTGCCCGAGCCGTTGACGCCCACGACGCCGATCTTGGCGTCCGGATAGAACGACAGCCAGATGTCCGAGAAGGTCTTCTTCGGCGCGCCGGGGAAGGCCTTGGTCAGGCCTTGCATTTGATAGATGTATTGCTGCGCCATGGGGCGTCCGCACCGCTCGATCGAAGTGATTGGGGATTCGAGGCGTGCAGATAGCGGGGGCGGCGCCCATGCGCAACGCCGGGGCGACAATCGCTCCCCTTTGTGCAGGAGGGATCAGGCCCAGGCTTGCTTCTGGGTGCTCCCCGTGTCGCCGGCCTTGGCCACGACGCTCGGCCCACCCGGCCTTCGACGCCCTGCTCGACCGGACGGTCCGCGCGACGGCCTGAAGCTCGGCCGGAACCCCGAGCCGCGTTCCGCGTACTCATCGCAACGAGGCCGATTCGGCCTGACGAAGCGAAGGAGTGCTCCCATGCACAAGGACGAGATCAAGGGCGCCGCCAAGGACGCCAAGGGTTCCGTGAAGGAAGGCCTGGGCAAGGCGACCGGCAACGACCGCATGGCCGCCGAAGGCGCCTCGGAGCGGGTCGCCGGCAAGGTCCAGAAGGGCGTCGGCTCACTCAAGGACGCCGCGCGTAACGCCCTCAAGCGCTAGAAGCTCAGGCGCGCCCCGTCCCCCGAGCGACGAGACCTAAAGCGTCCCCAACGGAACGCCTTCCCGTCGTTTGACGCGGGCGCCTTTCGAGGCCAAGGGCCGCGCTGCCTGGCGCGGCCCTTGTTGCCTCGGGCGTAGGGGGCCGCGCTGCCTGGCGCGGCCCTTGCTGCGTCGGCTTCAGGGCGCGACGGCGGCGAGCCGGTAGCCGACCCCGGGCTCGCTGACCAGCAGCAGCGTCCCACCGGCGCTGCCGAGCTTCTGGCGCAGCTGGCCGATGTAGACCCGCAGGTACTGGATGTCGGCCCGCTCGCTCCCCCAGACCGCGCGCAGCAGGCCCTTGTGGCTCACCGTGCGGCCGAGGTTCACAGCCAGTTCGGCCAGGAGGTCGTATTCCTTCGGCGACAGCTTCAGGGCCTCCCCGGCCTTGGTGACCAGGCGCGCGCCCAGGTCGATCTCGACATCGCCCGTGCGCACCACGGGCGCGGAGCCCCTTGCCTGCACCGCGTGCCGCAAGCCCGCCCGCAGGCGCGCCAGCAGCTCCTCCACCCCGAACGGCTTTTGCACATAGTCGTCGGCGCCCAGGTCCAGGGCCTCGACCTTCATCGCCTCGGCGTCGCGGGCGGAAAGCACCACGATCGGCGTCTGGCCCTTGGCGCGGATCTCGGCGATCACGGTCAGCCCATCGCGATCCGGCAGGCCCAGGTCCAACAGGACGAGATCCGGCGCGTAGTGGGCGAACCAGCGCAGACCCTCGGCGGCCGTGCGCGCGGTCACCGGGCGGAAGCCCGCCGCCTTGAGGGTCGCGGCCAGCGCCGCATTGAGGCTCGCGTCATCCTCGACGACCAGCACCGTAGCGGGGTCGGCGGCGTCGGTCATGCCGGCTGGGCGACCGCCCTGGCGAGCGGCGCCGACAGCCGCACGCGCGCGCCCTTGCCGCCGGCCAGGTTCTCGGCCTCGACCTGGCCGCCTTGGGCCTCGAGGAAGCCACGGGCGATCGACAGCCCAAGTCCGGTCCCCGGCGGGCGGCCATCGCCGGCCACGCCGCGGGAAAACTTCTCGAACATCGGCTCGATGGCGTCCGGGAAACCCGGGCCCTGGTCTTCGACCTCGATCCAGCCGGAGCCCGCGCCGGCGCCGCTGCGGAGCCAGATCTTCGAGCCGGCGGGGGCGTACTTGCCGGCGTTCTCGAGCACGTTGGCGAGCGCGCTTTCAAACAGCGATGCGTCGACCATCAGCGGAGGCGCGTCGGGGCTCACCTCATTGAACACCACCCGGCCGGAGAGCGCGCCGGCCGCGCTGCGCAGGGCTTCGGCCGCCAACTCCGCGGGCTCGACGGCCGCCGTCTTCACCACCACGGCGCCAGCGTCCAGCCGGTTCATGTCCAGCAGGTTGCCAACCATCGCCGACAGCCGGGCGGTCTCGGTCTCGGCCAGCGTCAGCAGTTCGGCGCGGGTCTTGGCATCGTGCGTCTTTCCGAACTTCTGCAGGCTCTGCAAGGTGAAGAGCACCGTGGAGAGTGGTGTCTTGAGGTCGTGCGAGACGGCGGCCAGCAGGTCGGCCTTCAGGCGCTCGCTCGCCACCTCCACGCGGCTGTCCAGCACCTGGGCGGCATAGGCCTCGCGGTCGAGCGCCACGGCGAGGTAACCGCTGACGATCTCCACCAGCCGCTCGGGGTTGGCAGGCCGTCCGTCCTCACCGAGCGAGATCGTCACGCCGATCACCGCCTGCTGGCGCTGCGGCGTCACCACTGGCCAGAAGTCGTAGGCGGCGCCCTCCACGGGATAGGCCCCGCCGCGGGTGGGCATGCGCGCGGCCAGCGCCCAGCCGGCGGCTTCCTGGTCCGCCGCCGAGAGCTCCCCGCCGCCGGCCTGTGCGGCCACGGCGAGCTCGGCCTCTCCCTGCAGCAGCACGACCGAAGCGGCCTGGAAAAGCCGCGCCAGCGCCGCCGCGCAGGCCTGCGCCGCCCCCGTATCGCCCTTCGCGGCGACCAGGCTCTGGGCCAGGGCCTGCAGGGCGGTCGCCTGGTCGGCGGCGTTCCACGCCTCCACCGCACGGCGCCGCGACTGGGCGGCGACCGCGCTGACGATGGCCGCAGTGATCAGCAGCAGCATGAGCGCCCACAGGTTCGCCGGCTCGGCGACGTCCAGGCTGTAGCGCGGCTCGATCAGGAAGAAGTTGAAGGTCAGCAGACCGGCGACGGCCGCCGCCAGCGCGGGTCCCCAACCGAAGCTCACCGCGGCGATCACCACCGGCAGGACGAAGATAAGCGACAGGTTTGGGATCGTCTGCACGCGGTCGACGAGCACGGCGGCCAGGGTCGCGGCTGCGACCATCGCCAGCGACAAGGCGTAGGCCGCAGCAGGGTGCAGACGCTCGTGGCGCTGCTCGGCATGGCGCTCGGCGGAAAGGCTCATCGCGGGCCTCCAATCGCAGCTCGACGGTGGCAAAGAAGGCCCCTCGACCGGGCCGATGCAAGGATTTCAGCCCCCAGCCCCCACAACCACATGGGATTCTTATGTGGTCCGGCGCGACAAGCATCCTCCGATAAGCTGCACGGTCCCTGCCTCCCAATGTCCGCCGCCACCGCTGAGTCCAGCGACGTCCCGAGCCGCCCCGCGCCCAGCCTGCGTGGCTTCATGGGCCTGGCCTTGGGCTCGGCGGGCGTCGTCTACGGCGACATCGGCACCAGCCCGCTCTATGCCTTCAGGGAGTCCATTTCCCACGTGGCCCGCGTCGGCGGCCGGGTCGCTGAGGGAGACGTCATCGGGGTCATCTCCCTGATGCTCTGGACGCTGATGGTGATCGTGACGTTGAAATACGTCTGGATCCTCATGCGCTTCGATAACCGCGGCGAAGGCGGGACCCTGTCGCTGATGGCGCTCGTCCAGAAGGCCGGCGGCCGCGCCTCCGGCGCGATCCTGGTGATCGGGATGATCGGGGCCGGCATGTTCTTCGGCGACGCCATCCTGACGCCGGCGATCTCGGTGCTCTCGGCTGTGGAAGGGTTGAAGGTCGTCCACGGTCTCAGCGGCCGGATCGACGCCTTTGTGGTGCCGCTGGCGCTAGCGGTGCTGGTCGCGCTGTTCGTCGTGCAGAAACGCGGCACAGGCGGTATCGGGCGCTGGTTCGGACCCATCTGCCTCGTCTGGTTCGCGACCATCGCCGCGCTTGGACTGATGGCCCTGACCCGCGCGCCCCAGGTGCTGGGCGCGCTCAATCCCGTGCCCGGCCTCGCGCTTCTCGCCCACCACCCGAAGATTGCGCCCGCGATCCTGGGCTCGGTCTTCCTCACCGTCACCGGCGCTGAGGCGCTCTACGCCGACATGGGCCACTTCGGGCGCAAGCCCATCCAGTTGACCTGGGTGGTCCTGGTCTTCCCCTGCCTGATCGCCAACTACCTGGGCCAGGGCGCCCTGGTCCTGGCCGACCCAAGCGCCCTGGAAAATCCGTTCTTCCACCTGGCCCCGGCCTGGTTCCAGCTGCCCCTGGTGGCCCTGGCGACCGCCGCCACGGTGATCGCCAGCCAGGCGGTGATCTCCGGCGCCTTCTCCATGACCCAGCAGGCCGTCCAGCTTGGCCTGCTGCCGCGCCTCACCCTCAAGCCGACGTCGGAGTCGCAGGTCGGCCAGATCTATGCGCCGCAGATCAACTGGATCCTGCTGCTCGGCGTCGCGGCCCTGGTGCTCGGCTTCCGCTCCTCGGATGGCCTGGCCAGCGCCTACGGAGTCTCCGTGGTCGGCGCGATGATCACTTCCTCCATCCTCGCCGTCGTCGCGATCCATCGGCTCAAGCGCAGGCCGATCTGGCAGGCGGCGCTGGCCTTCTCGCCTTTCCTGGCGGTTGAGGCGGCCTTCCTGGTGGCCAACCTGACCAAGGTCGCGCACGGCGGCTACATCCCGCTCCTGATCGCCTCGGGGTTGATCTTCCTGATGTGGACCTGGATGCGCGGGGTGCGGCGGGTGTCGCGGGCGGAGCAGAGCGACCTGACGCTGGCCGACGTCCTGCCGATGCTCACCCAGCGGCCGCCGCTCCGCGCTCGGGGTGCGGCGGTGTTCCTGACCGCCGACCCCAAGTCCGTGCCCGCCGCCCTGATGCACAACCTCAAGCACAACCAAGTGCTGCACGAGCAGATCGTGCTGCTGACCGTGAAGGTGGCGCGCCGGCCGCGCGTGCCGGACGCCGAGCGTGTCGAGGTCAGCGACCTCGCCCCCGGCTTCAAGGGCATGACCCTCTCCTTCGGGTTCATGGAGACCCCCAACGTCGCCAAGGGCATGACGCTGGCCCGGGCCAAGGGGCTGAAGTTCGACATCATGCGCACCTCGTTCTTCCTCAGCCGCCGTACCCTCCTGCCCCGGCGGAGCGGTGGGCTTGGCCACCTCGCCGACGTGCTGTTCGTGTTCCTGGCCCGCAACGCCGTGCGCACCGCGGACTTCTTCCAGATCCCGCCGTCACGGGTGGTGGAGCTGGGCTCCCAGGTCGCGTTCTAGCCGAGGTTGGCGGCTGGCGTTTTCCGTCCGGGTCGGCTCTCATGCCCCGGTCGGAATCGGGGGACGCGTATGTTCAGGGAACTCACCGTCGCCGCGGCGCTCGCCGCGACGGCCGCCGGCGCCCACGCCCAATCCAAGGCGCAGCCGCCCGGCCCGTTCGCGTCGGGCGCCGACCAGCAGGCGGCGATGACCGCGGGGACCCTGACGTCCGAGGCGCTGGTTCGCCAGGACCTGGCGCGGATCGCCGCCCTCGACAAGGCTGGGCCGCGGCTCAACAGCGTCATCGCGCTCAACCCGCACGCGCTGGCCGACGCCCGCAAACTCGACGCCGAGCGCAAGGCCGGCCACGTGCGCGGACCGCTGCACGGCATCCCAGTGCTGCTGAAGGACAACATCGAGTCCGCCGACGGGACCGCGACCACCGCTGGCTCCCTGGCGCTGAAGGACAATGTCACCGGCCGCGACGCGCCCATCGTCCGCCGCCTCAGTGACGCGGGCGCGGTGATCCTCGGCAAGGCCAACCTTTCGGAGTGGGCAAACTTCCGCTCGACCCGCTCAGTCAGCGGTTGGACGGCGATCGGCGGCCTGGTGCGCAATCCCTATTCGCTGGACCGCACCGCCTGCGGCTCCAGCGCAGGGTCCGGCGCGGCGGTGGCCGCCGGCCTGGTCACCGGCGCCATCGGCACGGAAACGGACGGTTCGGTCACCTGCCCGGCCGCCGCCAACGGAGTCGTGGGGCTGAAACCCACCGTCGGCCTCGTCTCGCGCACCTATGTGGTGCCGATCTCGGCGGAGCAGGACACCCCGGGGCCGATGACCCGCACGGTCGCCGACGCCGCCGCCATGCTGAGCGTCATCACCGGCTCGGACCCGGCCGACCCGTGGACCAAGGACGCCGACGCTCATAAGGTCGACTACCTGGCGGGCCTCAGGCCCGACGCCCTGCGGGGCGCGCGGATCGGCGTGTTGCGCATGACCGCCGGCCGCTCGCCGCAGACCGACGCGGTGTTCGAGGAGGCGCTGGCGGCGCTTCGCAAGGCGGGCGCGGTACTGGTGGAGGTGCAGGGGCCGGACGAGGCGGCCATGAACGCCATCGGCGCCAACGAAGGCGAGGCCCTGCGCATCGAGTTCAAGGCCGCGCTCAACAGCTACCTGGCCGCGACGCCGGGAAAGGTGAAGACCCGCTCGCTCGATCAGCTGATCGCGTTCAACGCGCATGAGCCGCGGGAGACGCCGCTGTTCGGCCAGGAGATCTTCGAGCAGGCGGCAAAGGCCCCGCCGATGACCGACGAGGGCTACCTGCAGAAGCGCGCCGCCGCCCGGACGGCGACCCGCGCGGCGCTGGACAAGATGCTGCAGGACAACAGGGTCGAGGCCCTGGTCGGCCCCTCGACCGGCCCGGCCTTCATCGTCGACCCGATCAACGGCGCCCGCAGCCTCGGCTCCTATTCCACCCTGCCCGCGGTGTCGGGCTATCCGCACCTGACGCTGCCGATGGGCAATGTGTCCGGCCTGCCGGTGAACCTCTCGCTGATCGGCCCCGCCTGGTCCGAAGCGCGGCTGCTGGCCCTCGGCTACGCCTTCGAACAGGCGACGCACGCGCGGATCGATCCGCAGTTCCTGCCCAGCTTCGGCGCACGGCCGGAGGTCGCAAAGGCCTATGATCCGCATTGAGGGGCTTGCCGAGCCGGGGTTTCGCCCCAATCTGAGCGTGAAGCTTCAGCATCCCTAAAATAAAGGCGCCGGTCCTCTGGCCAAGCTTTGGAAAAAATCGGCAAGCCGGAGCGCCCTGGCGCGGCAGCGGGAGCGGGATCGAACGGCCGCCCTGTTCGTTGCCTCTTCCGCGCGGCCCTCTATCATGGGTTTCGAGGACAGGAGGGCCGAGCGCTTGTTCGACGTCGCGACGCCGAAGCCAGATCCGCTGCCGCGCCCCGACCCCGGCGCCGCGCTGACCACCGCCGGTCCCGACTTGAGCTTCCACCTCATCGATACGACCATGATGTATGCGCCGCGCTCCGGCGGGGTGAAGCGTTACCTGACCGCCAAGCGCGCCTGGCTGGGGACCCGCCGCCCGGACATCCGCCATACCCTGGTCGTGCCGGGCGCCGCCACCCGCGTCGAGGAACCTGGTCTCTACACGGTCTCCGCCGCCAAGCTGCCGTTCGGCGACGGCTACCGGATGCCCGCCAGCCCGACCAAGTGGGCCGCCGTGCTGCGCCTGCTGGACCCGGACATCATCGAGGCGGGCGACGTCTTCGTGCCGGGCCACGCGGCGATGGACGCGGGCGACGCGCTCGGCGTTCCCGTGGTGGGCGTCTGCCACACCGACGCCCCGACGCTGGCCGCCCTGCACCTCGGCGACTGGGCCGAACAGCCCACCTTCAACTTCTGGGCCCAGGCCTATCAGCGCTTCGACCACGTGGTGGCGCCCAGCCGCCATACCGCCGCGCGCCTGGCCGAGGCCGGGGTCCAGCGGGTCAGCGTCCACCCCCTTGGCGTCGACACCGGGCTCTTTCATCCGAGCCGCGGCGACCGCCAGGCGCTGCTCAAGCGCCTCGGGTTCCCCGCCGATTCCCGCCTGCTGGTCTTCGCCGGCCGTCCGGCGCGGGAGAAGAACATCGACTCCATGGTCGCCGCCGTGGAGATGCTCGGCGATCCCTACCGCCTGGTGCTGATCGGGGCCGGCAAGGACGCTCGCTACAGCTCCCGCGTGGCCTGCATCGACTTCGAGCGTGCGCCCGAGCGGCTGGCCGGCGTCATCGCCAGCTGCGACGCCTTCCTGCACGCCAACGAGAACGAGATCTTCGGTCTGGTGGTCCTGGAGGCCATGGCCGCCGGCCTGCCGGTGATCGGTCCCAACAAGGGCGGAGTCGGCGAGCTGCTGGACCTGAGCGTGGGCCAGCTCGCCGCCGCGGTCGATCCGGCGACCCTGGCCGAAGCGGTCGAGGCGCTCTTCGCCCGCGACATGGACGCGCTCAAGCTCGCCGCCCGCCGCCGCGCCGAGACCCGCCACAGCTGGGACCACACCTTCGAAGGCCTGACCCGGCTCTACGTCCAGCTCCTCGGCCGCAGCCCTCGCCGTGCGCCACTGAGGTTGAGCGCCTAGCGCCCCGTCGGCATGTCCTTGAAGGCCACGTCCTTGTCGACGCGGATGTCGCCGGGCAGGCCCAGGACGCGTTCGGCGATGATGTTCTTCAGGATCTCGTCGGTGCCACCGGCGATCCGCAGGCCCGGCGCGAACATCAGCGAGGAGTGGAAGGCCGCCTGCAGCGGGGCCAGCTCCGGGTCGTTGATGATCCCGTACTGATCCAGCATCTCGACCGCCGTGTTGCCCAGGTCCTGCATCTGCAGGGCGGTGACCACCTTGCCGATCGAGCTTTCCGGCCCCGGCGTCTGGCCGCGCGACAGCGCCGTCATCGTCCGGTTGCGGGTGTGCTTCAGCCCCTCGGTCGCCACGTACCAGTCGGCGAGCTTCTCGCGCAGCGCCTGGTCCTTGATCGCCGGCGCGCCGTCCAGGCCGGTGATGTTCCGCGCCGCCTCCAGGAACTGCGCCCATCCGGTCCCGGACGGCCCGCCGACCGCCAGCCGCTCGTTCATCAGGGTGACGAGGCTCACCTTCCAGCCGTCGTCGACCGCCCCGATCCGCTGGCTGTCCTTGACCCGCACATCGGTGAAGAACACCTCGTTGAACCCGGACCCGCCGGACATCTGGTGGATAGGCTTCACGTCGATGCCCGGGTCGTGCATGTCGACCCAGAACATGGTCAGGCCCTTGTGCTTGGGCGCGTCGGGGCTGGTGCGGCACACCACGATCCCGAAGTCCGAGAACTGGGCGCCCGTCGTCCACACTTTTTGGCCCGAGATCAGCCAGTCGCCGGAGCCGTCCGGTGCGCGCGCCGCCTTGGTCCGCGCCGCCGCCACGTCCGACCCGCCGGAGGGCTCGGAGAACAGCTGGCACCAGATCTCCTCGCCGCGCAGGGCGGGGCCCACGAACCGCTGCTTGGTTTCGTCGTCGGCAAAGGTCATGACGGTCGGCACGCACATGCCCAGCCCGATCTGGAACGGATTGCCCGGGACCGGATACCTGGCCTCCTCCTGATTGAAGATGACCTGCTGGATCGGCGTGCCACCGGCGCCGCCCCATTCCCTGGGCCAGGTGATCTGCGCGTAGCCGGCCGCGGCCTTCCTGGCCTGCCAGGCCTTGGAGGCGGCCATGCCGTCCCCGCCCTCGGGATCGCCGCCGGCGCTCGCCTTGGGGGCGTTGGCGTCGAGCCAGGCCTTCACCTCGGCGCGGTAGGCGGCTTCTTCGGGGCTGTCGTTGAAGTCCATCGCTCTCGCTCCGTGTCTCAAGCCGCGTTGCGCCGTTCGAGGTGGCTGACCAGCCGTTCTTTCCAGACCCTGGGCGCGCCGGCCACCAGGCCGAGCTGGCGCGAGCGCCGGTAATAGAGGTGGCAATCCATCTCCCAGGTGAAGCCGATGCCGCCGTGGGTCTGGATGTTCTCCTTCGCGGCGAACCAGAAGGCCTCCGAGGCCGCGATCCGCGCCGCGCTCGCCGCCAGCGGCGTCTCCGGCGCGTTGGTGTTGAGCGCCCAGGCCCCGTAGTAGGCGTTGGAGCGGGCCAGCTCGTTCTTGATGTAGATGTCGGCAAGCTTGTGCTTGATCGCCTGGTAGGAGGCGATGACGCGCCCGAAGGCGTAGCGCTCCAGCGCATAGGCTTTGGCCATCTCCAGGCACTTGTCGGCCCCGCCGCACTGCTCGAAGGCCAGCAGGATCGCGGCCCGGTCGAAGATCTGCTCGACGAGTTCCAGGCCGACGCCAGCCTCGCCAACGCGGCGGGCAGGGGCGTCCTTGAAGGCCAGCTTGGCCGCGTCACGGGTCGGATCGAGCGTCTTCAGCGCCTCGCGCGTCACGCCGGCGCCGTCCAGGTCGACCAGGAACAGGCCGGGCTTGCCGTTCTCCTTGGCCAGCACCAGCGCGACGTTGGCGATGTCACCGTCGGTGACGGGAAGCTTGACGGCGCTCAGCCGGCCGTCGGTGACGGTGGCCTTCAGGGTGGCAGCCGTCGTGGGGCCGGGGCCTTCGGAGGTGGCGATGGCGCCGATGATGGCGCCGGCCGAGATCTTCGGCAGCAGGTCGGCTTTCTGCTCGTTGTCGCCGGCCAGCATGATCGCCTCGGCCAGGAAGTAGACCGTCGAGGCGAAGGGGATCGGGGCCACCGCGCGGCCCAGCTCCTCGGCGATCACGCAGAGCTCCAGGTGGCCGAGGCCCAGGCCGCCGTATTCCTCGGGGATCGCCGCGCCCAGCCAGCCCTGCTCGGCGACGGACTTCCAGAGCGCGGCGTCATAGGCCTTGCCCCCCTTGTCGGACACAGCGGCGTCCAGCACGCCGCGCACGCGCGCCGCCCCGCAGTTGGCGTCGAGGAACTTCCGCGCCTCGGACTTCAGGAATTTCTGGTCGTCGGAAAAATCGAAGTTCATGCGCGCCTGTCCCGCCGGTTGGCCCGGCTTGCGAGGTTTCCTCGGGCAGGCAGCATACGCGCAGGCGTGGGGGTGGAAAGCGTGACCTCGCGTCAGGCGCCTGGCTGACGGTCGCCGATGTTGAAGACGCCCCGCGTGGAAACCCGGCCCACCATCCGGCCGCCTTCCCAAAGCTCCGCGATCTGTCCTCTGACGGCGGCGAGTTCGGCCAACGCCCCAGCGGTCCTGTCGTCAGGCGCTTCGAAGGCCTGGCCCAGCTGTAGCCGGCCGTCAGAGCCTACGATGTAGATCCGATATGCCTTCACCCGTCCGCCCCCCGGCGCAGGTCGCATGGTAAACGCTCCATGCGTCCCGTCTGTCAGCTACCTGACCTCGGGCCAAAAAGCCCTCGTTGTCCCTGCACAGGCGAATGTCTGGATGCGGCCTGACCGGTCCGCATTGGCGCCGGCGGGCCCGAAGGACTAGATGCAGGCCATGCGCACAGACACGCCCCAGCCCATCCGGCTCGCCGATTACCGCCCTCCCGCCTTCCTCGTGGACGAGGTCCACCTCACCTTCGACCTCAAGCCCGACGCCACCCGCGTGAAGGCCAGGCTGCAGGTCCGCCGCAACGGCGAGCACGCCGAGCCGCTGAAGTTCAACGGCGAGCGGCTGAGGGCCATCTCCGTGGCGGTCGACGGCAGGCTGCTCGCCGAGGGTGAGCGGACCATCGACGGCGAGTTCCTGACCATCCCGAATGCGCCGGACGCCTTCACCCTAGAGACCGAGGTCGAGATCGACCCCGAGGCGAACAAGGCGCTGGACGGACTCTACATGTCCGCTGGCCGGTTCTGCACCCAGTGCGAGGCCGAGGGCTTCCGCAAGATCACCTTCTGGCCCGACCGGCCGGACGTGCTGTCGCGCTTCACCGTGCGCATCGAGGCCGACAAGGGTTTCCACCGCCTGCTCGCCAACGGCAACCTGATGGAGAACGGGCCCTTGCCGGGCGGCCGCCACTATGCCGTCTGGAACGACCCCTTCCCGAAGCCCTGCTATCTGTTCGCCCTGGTGGCCGGCGAGCTCGACGTCCTGGAGGACAGGCTCGTCACCATGACCGGCCGCACGGTCGACCTGAGGATCTATGTCGACCCCGGCATGGCCCCGCGCGCCGCCTACGCCATGGACGCGCTGAAGCGGGCCATGAAGTGGGACGAGGACACGTTCGGCCGCGAGTACGACCTCGACCTCTTCATGATCGTCGCGGTGCGCGACTTCAATTTCGGGGCGATGGAGAACAAGGGGCTGAACATCTTCAACTCCTCGCTGCTGCTGGCCGACCCCGCGACCGCCACCGACATGGACTTCGAGCGCATCGAGAGCGTCGTGGCCCACGAGTACTTCCACAACTGGACCGGCGACCGCATCACCTGCCGCGACTGGTTTCAGCTGTGCCTGAAGGAAGGCCTCACGGTGTTCCGCGACCAGAGCTTCTCCGCCGACCAGCGCGGCCACGCCGTCCAGCGGATCAAGGACGTCAAGCAGCTCAGGGCCCGGCAGTTCGCCGAGGACCAGGGCCCGCTCGCCCACCCCGTGCGGCCCTCCAGCTACCTAAAGATCGACAACTTCTACACCGCGACCATCTACGAGAAGGGCGCGGAGGTGATCCGCATGCTGAAGACCCTGATCGGGCCTGAAGCCTTCCGCGCCGGCATGGATCTCTACTTCAAGCGCTGGGACGGCCACGCCACCACAGTCGAGGAATTCATCCGCTGCTTCGCCGAGGTCACCGACCGGGACCTCTCGGCCTTCTTCGCCTGGTACGAGCAGGCCGGCACGCCGAACGTCAGCCTCTCCAGCCGCTACGACGAAGCCCGCCGCGAGCTGGAACTCGAGCTGGTCCAGGAGACGGCGCCGACGCCCGGCCAGCCGACGAAGCGTCCCCTGCCCATTCCCGTCACCGTCGGCCTGCTGGACGGCGACGGCCGCACCCAGGCCTTCCTGCGTGACGGCCAGGCGCTGGACGAGACGGTGATCGTGCTCGACGGCGCGCGGACAAAAATCAGACTGACCGGCGTCGATGAGCGCCCCGTCGTCTCGGCGCTCCGCGGCTTCTCGGCCCCGGTGAAGCTCACGAGCAACGCCGAGGCGCGGGACCGCTACATCCTCCTGGCCGGCGACCCGGACCTGTTCAACCGCTGGGAGGCCGGGCAGGAACTGGCGCGTGCTCTGATCCTCGGCCGCGCCACCGGCGAGGCCGACGAGGTGGGCGAGGAACGCTATGCCGAAGCCGTGGGCCGCGCGCTCGCCGACCAGGCCGCAGATCCAGCCTTCAAGGCGCTGCTGCTGAGCCTGCCCTCCGAGCCGGACCTGGCGCTGGCCATGAGCCTGGCCGACCCCGCAGCGATCCATGAGGCGCGGGAGGCCCTTCGCGTTCGCCTCGCGCTGCATCTCTCCGAGGAGCTGAAACGCCTGCACGCCGGCCTGCAGGAGATCGGCGAGTTCTCCCCCGACGCGGCTGGCGCCGGCCGCCGCGCGCTGCGCAACGCCGCCCTCGACCTGATGGCCGCCAACCCGCGCTCCGAAGTGGGCGAGCTGGCCTATGGCCACTACGAGGCGGCCGCCAACATGACCGACGCCATCGGCGGGCTCTCGGCGCTGACTGTGATCGGCGGCGAGATCTACGAGCAGGCGCTGGCCGACTTCTACGCGCGCTGGAAGGACGAGCCCCTGGTCATCGACAAGTGGTTCGCCGTGCAGGCGCGGGACCCCGACGAAGGCGCGCTCGGCCGCGTCCTCGGCCTCACCGCCCACCCGGCTTTCGAGGCCAAGAACCCCAACCGCCTGCGCGCCCTGGTCTCCACATTCGCGAACTTCAATCCGGTGCGTTTCCACGATCCGAGCGGGGCGGGCTACCGCTTCCTCGCCGACCAGATCCTGGCCACCGATGGCTTCAACCCGATGACCGCGGCCAGGCTCGTGGAGCCGCTCGGCGGCTGGCGGCGTTACAAGCCGGCGCTCGGCGCCCTGATGAAGGCCGAGCTACAGCGGATCCTCGCCGCCCCGGGGCTTTCCAAGAACGTCTTCGAGCTGGTCAGCCGCGCCCTGGCCGAGGACGACGAAGCCTAGCCGTAGGGAGACAATTCGCCGCTGAATGACGGTGACGCCGTTTACTCTTCCCGCGTAGACTCAAGGCGGATCGGGGTGATTTGCTTTGCAACCGGAGGAGCAGCGGGCCTTGGCCGCGGGCGACAGCGAGAGCGCGGCCACGTCGCGGTCGGCGGACAGGTCCGCTGACCTGGCGATGGCGAAGCCGCCCACGCAGCGCTTTGCCCGGATCGCCATCCTGGCCGCCCTGCTGCTGCTCGCGATCTACACCGGCCTCGCGGTCACGCGGCTGTTGCGCGGCCCTCAGAGCCCCGCCGAACAGCTCGCCTCCCTGCTCGTACCCCTGCTGGTGGCCTTCGCGCTCGGCCTCCTGCTGCTGGCGGAGTCGCGTCGGGTCGAGCGGGCCCACGCGGCCTACAGCGACAGCGAGCAGCGCTTCCGCCTGGCCGTCGAGGCCGCCCGCTGCGGCATCTGGGAATGGGACCTGGCGGCCGACAAGATCTTCATGTCCGACGTCACCGCCGCGCTGTTCGGCTGGCGGGGCGGCGTGGTCGACGGCCAGCAGGTGCTGGAGCGCGTCTCCGAAGGGCACCGCGACGGCCTGCGCGAGGCGCTGGGCGCCGCGGCGGTCTACGGCGGCTTCGACGTCTCCTTCCGCGTCCCCAGCCTGACCGGCGGCCGGCCGGTGTGGATCGACGCGCGCGGCCAGGGGTTCGGCAAGAGCCCCGACGGGGGCTACGCCCGGATCATCGGCGTCGCCCTCGACGTCACCGAGGAGCGCCTGGCCCAGGCCCGCGCCCAGGCCGCCGAGACCCGCCTGCGCGACGCCATCGAGAGTGTCTCGGAAGCCTTCGTGCTCTGGGACCGCCAGGGCCGGCTTTTGATGTGCAACAAGAACTACCGCAGCTTCTTCCGCCTGGAGCCCCACGTCCTGAAGCCGGGCATCGCCCGCGAGGAGCTGGAAGTCCACGCCAAGATCGCCATGCGCCAGGAGTTCCCGGCCGTGGGGGACCGCAAGGGGGTGCGCGAGGCCGAGCTGGTGGACGGCCGCTGGGTGCAGATCTCCGAGCGCACTACCGCCGAGGGCGGCCTCGTGGTCACCGCCGCCGACATCACCGCGCTGAAGGCCCAGGAGGAGGCCAGCCGCCTCAACGAGGAGGAGTTGCGCCGCGTCGTCGTCAACCTGGAACGCAGCCAGGAACAGCTGTCGGAGCTGGCCCGCAAGTACGAGGCCGAGAAGGTCCGCGCCGAGGGCGCCAACCAGGCCAAGAGCGAGTTCCTGGCCAACATGAGCCACGAGCTGCGCACGCCACTGAACGCCATCAACGGCTTCTCCGAGATGATGGCCGCCGAGATGTACGGGCCGCTGGGCGACGGCCGCTACCGCGACTATGCGCGCGACATCCTGAACTCCGGCCAGCACCTGCTGGCGCTGATCAACGACATCCTCGACATGTCGAAGATCGAGGCCGGCAAGATGAACCTGCGCTTCGAGCCGGTGTCCTTGGATGACGTCGCCGAGGACGCGCTGCGGCTGGTGCGCAATCGCGCCGAGGCGGCCGGCCTAGCGCTGCGGCTCGACTTCAGCGACCTGCCCGAGGTCGAGGCCGACTACCGGGCCGTCAAGCAGGTGCTGCTGAACCTGCTCTCCAACGCCATCAAGTTCACGCCGCGCGGCGGCATGGTCACGGTGCGCGCCGAGCGCCGCGACGACCCCCTGGGCGAGCGGGTGCGGATCAGCGTGCAGGACACCGGCATCGGCATCCCGCCCGACGACCTGGCGCGCCTCGCCCGGCCTTTCGAGCAGATCGAAAGCCAGCACGCCAAGACCCAGCAGGGCACCGGCCTCGGCCTGGCCCTCACCAAGGCCCTGGTGGAAATGCACGGCGGCCTGCTCGACCTGCGCAGCGCGCCGGGCCAGGGCACGAGCGCCACCTTCTCCCTGCCCGTGCGCCAGAGCGCTCCGGCCATGGCGCAGGTGGGCTAGGCCCAATCAGGCCTTTCGGCAGAAGGCCGCCGACCGGCCGCCCCGCGCTTGACCGCTCCATAACTCCGGAGTTATGGGATTGACCAATAGCTAGCCGGTTATCAATCGCAGATGCCCAACGCTCACGATGTGCTCTTCAGAACGCTCGCCGATCCGACTCGGCGGGCCATCTTCGAGCGGCTGTGCCGCGAAGGCGAGCAGACGGTCGGGGCCCTGACGGCTCAGTCCGGGGTCTCGCAACCGGCCGTCTCAAAGCATCTCGGGGTCCTGAAGCAGGCCGGGCTGGTGCGCGACCGCCACGAAGGTCGCCAGACGCACTATAGCGCGCAGCTCGGCGCGCTTGCCCCCCTGATCGACTGGACAAGCCAAATGGGCGGGTTCTGGCAAAGCCGGTTCGACCACCTCGAAGATCTACTCAAAAGGATGGACCAATGAGCAACGCTGCGGCCGAAACGCTCTGCGTCGTCGTCGAACGGGAGATACCTTTTCCGCCGGAAAAGATCTGGCGCGCGCTGACGCAACCGCACCTGATCGAGGAGTGGCTCATGAAGAACGACTTCAAGCCTGTCGTGGGCCACAGTTTCAATCTCCGCGCAGACTGGGGCGCTGTCGATTGTCAGGTCCAGGCCGTCGAGCCGAACAAGACGCTGTCTTACACGTGGGGCGCCATGGGTCTCGAGAGTGTGGTCACCTGGACCCTCACCCCAACGAGCACGGGAACCCATTTGCACATGGAGCAGTCGGGCTTCCGGCCGGATCAGCAGCAGGCCTACCAGGGCGCCAACTACGGGTGGCGGAAGTTCTTTGCGAACCTGGAGCAGGTCGTCGCGCGGGCGGATTGATTGTCGCCTGCAACGGCATCGGACGCCGAGGCATAGAGATCCCATGACTCCATCGGAACAGATTGATCAGCTGATCGCAGAAACCACGGACTGGCGGGGCAAGACGCTCGCCAGCCTCCGCAAGACCATCCTTGAGGCCGATCCGGAGATCATCGAGGAATGGAAGTGGATGGGAAGCCCGGTGTGGTCTCGAGACGGAATCATCGCGGTCGGAAACCCCCACAAGGAAAAGGTGAAGCTTACCTTTTCCCACGGGGCGAGCCTTCCCGATCCTGACAAGCTCTTCAACAACGGCTTCGGCGGCAAGGTGTGGCGAGCGATCGATTTGTTCGAGGGTGACAAGATCGATGAGCGGGCTCTCAAAAATCTCATCCGCGCCGCCGTTGAATACAACCAGAGCAAATCGAAGAAGAAAGCGCCTGCGGGCGCTCGGGCGAAGGTACAAAAGTAAAAGGCAGCAAGCGCGTCGAGGAAGGAGCCAAGGCCAAAACCGCGGCCGACGCCGCTTCGTTCGAGGGCGGCGGCTTCGCGCCACTTGCGGACCTTCAGTCCTTGCCCCGAATGCGGACGTCGCGCGCTGCGGCAAGGTGTATAATCCCGGCAGCCTATTTCAGGAGGCTCGTCAGGCTGCGGTGAGGCGATCCGACACGAACATCTCGACATGCGCTGCGCCGCCGCCGCGCCAGGCAGATGGGCTTGCCCACGGATCTTTACGACTGAAGGAAGGCGAATCCGATGATGGACCGACGTGTTTTTTCGACCACCGTGGTCGCCGGCCTCGCCGCTTCGCTGATCTCCACCCGCGGCATGGCCGCCACGTCCGCCGTGGCGAAGGCGCGCAACGTCGTCCTTGTGCACGGGCTGTTCGCCGACGGATCATGCTGGTCCGAGGTGATCGCACGCCTGCAGGCGGCGGGACTCAACGCCACCTCCGTGCAAAACCCTCTGACGACGCTGCCTGAAGCGGTGGACTCGGCCGAGCGCGTGCTGGCGCGGCAGGATGGCCCGACGGTCCTGGTTGGGCATTCCTTTTCCGGCATGATCGTCACCGAGGCCGGCCTGCATCCAAATGTCTCGGCGCTGGTCTATGTGGCGGCCCGCGCGCCGGATGCGGGCGAGGACTACACGGCGTTGGCCAAGACATTTCCCACGCCGCCGGCCTCCGCCGGTATCGTTTTCGACGGCGATGAGGGGCGCCTCAGCGAGGCCGCGTTCCTACGCGATTTCGCGGGTGACCTGCCGGAAGCGAAGGCGAAGGTGCTCTATGCGGTCCAAGAGCCGTTCCACAAGGCCCTCCTCGCCGGCAAGACCACGCAGGCGGCCTGGCGGTCGAAGCCGAGTTTCTATGCCGTCTCGACGGAAGATCGGACAATCAATCCCGACCTCGAACGGTTCATGGCCAAGCGCATGGGCGCCAAGACCATCGAGGTGAAGGCCAGCCACCTGGCGCTGATCTCCCATCCTTTAGAGATCACGAATCTGATCCTGGAGGCGGCGGGGCAGCTCGCCTAGGCAATCCGGGGACGCGGTACTGGAGTGGACCCCGGAAATCAGGTGCGCGCCGCAGGCTGAAACAGCTCAACCACATTGCCCGAGGGATCCTCCGCCAGGATTTGCGACCCGCCGGGTCCCGTGACGATCTCATTGCGGAACCTCACACCCTGGGCCCGCAGGCGTTCGACCTCGGCGGCGATATCCTTGACGATAACCTGGAAGCGGGTCCACCCGCCGGGCTCAGGCTGGCGGCCATCCGGCATCGCCCGGCCGGCGGAGCTGGCGCTGCCGCTCAGCAGCAGTCTGAGAGGTCCGCGCTCCACGGCCGCAAACGCCGGCGACGCGGGGCCGACCGGGCGGAAGCCGAGATGGCCGACGTACCAATCGACCGACGCCTGCACGTCACCGACCATGTATCTTACGTTTACGGGGCTCTCGCTCATGGGTGGGTCCTCCTTGGTGCGATGCAATTGCCAACGATCATGGCGCAAGGGTGCGTCGCAGCAGGCTCTCCAGCGCAGCCCGAATGGCCGCGCGGTCGGCCCCGCCGGCGACGGCGTCGGCGGCCTCGTGGATGGCGGCGAACATCAGGCGCGCCGTGGGCTCCGGATCGACGGGTCCGAAGGCCTCGGCCTCCTGGCCCGCGCGGATGACGGCGGAGAGCCGCAGGATGGCGTTGTCGGCCAGGGGTCGGCGCTCGGCGAAATCCGCGTGGAACACCGCCTCGCCGACCCCGCGGCGCGAGAGGGTGAAGTCAATGAAGGCGCCCGCCTGTGACTCCACAAGGCTCGGCCAGTCCACCGGCCCGTCGACCTCGGTCGGCAGGGGATAGGCCGCGTCGAACTCTGACACGAGCCGCTGGCGGACCGTCTCGAGCAGGTCCTCCCAGGTCGGGAAGTAGAGGAAGAAGGTGCCCTTCGCGACGCCCGCCTCGCGGACCACGTCCTCCACCCGCACCCGAGAGCCGTTGGCCTGCAGCAGGCGCTCGGCAGCCTCGACGATCTCCAGTTTCCGCGCCTCGGGTTGGAGGCGGCGGCGCAGCGGCTTGTCCATCGGTCCATTCCTACTGACCGACAGTCATTAATACTGACCGACGGTCAGTGTCAAGCGGCCTGGTCGGGCGAGGCCAGCCGGCAGGACCCCCTTGGCCATTGGATGTCTCCGATCCTGGCGCGCCCCAGGCACGAAAGCGGTCACGCATAGTCGAACAGGCACATGAAGCCGAAATCCATGTGCAGCTGCTGGTGGCAGTGGAACAGGGTGCGCCCCGGATTGTCGGCCGTGAAGTCCACCTCCATCCGCTGATAGCCGCCCAGCATGACCACGTCCTTCAACACCCCGGCCGTCGGGCGGCCCGCGATCCGCGTGAGCTCGAAGCTGTGGCGATGCAGGTGGATGGGATGGATGTCGTCGCTGGCGTTGCTCATGCGCAGCCGATAGCGGCGGCCCTTCCGCAGCTTGAACATCGGCTCCATCTGCTTGTCGGAGAAGGCCACGCCGTTGATGGTCCAGCGGTTGAAGCCCCCGAGGGCCGCATTGTCCTTGGCGAAGGTCATGTCGAAGACCTCGTCCGGCGCCTGGGCCCCAGCGCCCGTCCGGCCGAAGCGGAGGTAGTCCCATTTGGACGCCGGCGGCTTCGACCATTTCGGCGGGCCCGTCTGGCCCGCGTATTCGACCACGACGCCCATGCCGTTTCCGCGGTCGTCGTCGGAGACATCGCCAAGCACCCACACGCCCGGACGGTTCATCGCGACGATGGCCGAAACCCGCTCGGCCGTGCCGATCCAAAGCACCGGCGCTTCCGCAGGCGTGGGGACCGGATTGCCGTCCAGGGCCACGACCTGGAAGCTGTGGCCGGGAAGCGCCAGACTGCGGATCTCCGTGGCGCTGCCATTCAGCACGTGCAGCAACAGCCGCTCTCCGGCCTTCACGCGGATCGGCTCGCCGTGGCCGAGCATGCGGCCATTGATGGTGAAGTGCTTGTAGCCGACCTCGTAGCCATGCGGCGTTCCCTTCGCCAGGGAAGCCTGCATCGCGGCTTCGCCGGAGGCCTTCAGCTTGGCGTCGACCGCGGCCGGCTGCAGGAAGTCCATGGCCATGTCGCCGCCCTGGCTGAGGCTGGGCCCGAACTCCTTCAGGGTCAGGAACACCTCCCGGTCGTAGCGGCCTGGCTCCCGTTTGGGCTCGATGTAGACCGGGCCGACCTGGCCGCCATACTGGCCGGCGGTCAGGTCCGATCCGGCGATCACGTGGGTATGGTAGAAGCGCAGGCCCGCCGGGCCAGGCGTGAAGCTGATCCGACGCGATCCGTGCGGCGGGACAAACGGCGTTCCTTCCTCGGCCGAACCGTCCACATTCACGGGAATCTTTTGGCCGTGCCAATGGAGCTGCTCAGGCCTAGCGGTGTCGTTGTGGATGTCGACGACGACCGGACGGCCCTCGTAGAAGCGCAGCAGCGGCCCGGGGAACTGGCCGTTGTAGGTCGAGGTGGAAATGTCCACGCCCGGGGCCAGCTCGATCTTCGTGTTCGCGATCCGGATAGTGTGGTCGGCCGCCGCAGGAGGGGCGGGGGGAGACGAGGCCCGCCGCGAACAGGCGGCCAGCGACGCGAGACCAACACCCAGAGATGTGGCCGCTCCCAGCTTGAGCAGGCGCCTGCGATCGAACGACATGGCTGACCTCGTTTCAGCGCGGAGCTGGATCGGAGGCGTCAGGTGGGCGCCGCGCCCAGGTGGGGCGGTCCTTCCCATAGCCCTCCGAGTTCGACATCGGAAGCCGAGAGCGAAGCGCATTGGTCTAAGAAGCGGAGCGGCGAACATAGACCTGATGGAGCATCGAGACCTGCTCTTAAGCTTCGTGCGCCTGCACATCCCTCATCACTCGGTGAAGGCGCAAAGCCATTATCTGGGAGTGGCAGTCGTCCGCCGTGGATCGGCTCGCCGGAAGCGAACGCTTGCAAGGTGGCGAGGCGCCGCAGATGGGCCGCACCGCGTCCCTACCCCGCCACGATCGTCTCATAAGCTCTTCGCGCCGCGCTGCGCTCCGTCTTCAGCGCGGCGCGCAGCTGCCGGAAATCCCGCACGCCGCCGGCCCGGGCCAACAGCGCGCGGAAGGCCGCCGGCTCCCGCTCCGGGTTGGCGCCGTCTTCCAGCGCCACCTTCAGGAGCTGGGTCAGGTTCTGCTGCAGACGCCAGGCGCGCTCGAGGTCGGCGAGCGGCTTGGCGGCGGCGAGCCCGGCGTCGCGGAAGGCCGCGAGCGCGTCGGCGGTGTTGGGCGCCATGGGCCCTCCGTCCGCGGCGTGAGCGAGCTGGAGGAACTGGGCGGCGAATTCGATGTCGACTAGGCCACCGGGGATGAGCTTCAGGTCCCAGTCGCCCTTCGGCGGCCGCTCGCGGGCCATCAGCTCGCGCATCTCGCGCACGTGGCGGGCGGTGGCGGCGCGGTCGCGCGGGCGGCGCAGCGCGGCGTCGATGGCCGCCTGCGCGGCCCCGGCGAAGGCATCGCTGGTCGCCCAGACCACGCGGGCCCGGGTCAAGGCCAGCAGCTCCCAGGTTTCCGCCTCGGCCGCGTAGTAGCCCTCGAAGGCCGCGAAGCTCACCGCCACCGGTCCCTTGGTGCCCGAGGGGCGGAGCTGCATGTCCACGTCGTAGAGCCCGCCCTCGCCCGTCTGGCTGGAGAGGGCGGCGATCAATCGCTGGGTGAAGCGGCCGTAGAAGGTGACGGCGTCCCAGGCCTTCAGCTCCGAGGCGCCCGCCGGATCGGCGGCGCGGTAGAGGGTCATCAGGTCGAGGTCCGAGCCCGCGCTCATCTCCCGCGAGCCGCACTTGCCCAGCGCCACCACCGCCACGTCGCCTGCGAAGCCGCCCCCCAGCCGCTCGGTCTCGGCCAGCGCCGCCACGGCCAGGGCGTCGATGCAGAGGTCGGCGAGCTCGGCGAAGGCCTTGCCGGCGGCAACCGCGCTCGCCGCCCCGCTCATCACCTGCACGCCGACCCGGAAGGCCTGCTCGCGGTGGACCACGCGCACGGCGTCCATTGCGCCCTCGAAACCCTCAGCCCGAGCGACCGCGGCCTGCATCACGGACCGGTCCTCGGCGATGTCGATGGTCTCGAAGAAGGTCCCGTCGAGCATGGCGTCGATCGCCGCGGGGCGCCGCGCCAGGGTGGACGCCAGCCGCGGCGCGAAGGCCATCACCTGCACGATCAGCTCGAAAAGGTTCGGCTGGGCGAGGAACAGCGACTGCAGCTGCACGCCCGACGACAGCCGCGAAAAGAAGTCGCCGAAGCGGTTGAAGGCCGCATCCGGCGATCCGGTCGCGTGGGCCGCGTCCAGCAGCCGCGGCGCGAGCCGCGTGAACAGCTCGCGGCCCCGCTCCGTGGCGGTGGCCGGGATATGGCCGTGGTGCCAGCCGCGGATGGTCCTGGCGACCTGGGCCGGGTTGGAAAAACCCATCCGCTTGAGCGTCGCCAGCGTCGCCGGATCGTCCTCGACGCCGGTGAACACCAGGCTGCCGAAGCGCGAGGACAGCGGCTCCTCGGACGGAAAGAGCTCGCCGTAACGGGCGTTGACGCCCTTCAGCGTCCGGGTGATGGCGGCGTCGAAGCTGCGCAGCTTGTCGAAGCCGGCGAGCGCCGCCACACGCCGGCGGTCCGCGTCGGCCTCGGGCAGGCGGTGGGTCTGCTCGTCGGCCAGCATCTGGATGCGGTGCTCGACGGCGCGCAGCAGGCGGTAGGCGTCGGTGAGCTCGGCGGCGGTCTCAGGCGCGACGTGGCCCGCCTCGGTGAGGGCCGCGAGCGCATCCAGCGTCCGGCGGCTGCGCAAGGCCGGATTTCGGCCGCCGAGGATCAGCTGCTGGGTCTGGACGTAGAACTCGATCTCGCGGATGCCGCCGCGGCCGAGCTTCAGGTCGACGCCCTTTGCGGAGACCCGCTCATCGACCTTGTGCGCGTGGATCTGGCGCTTGATCGAGTGGATGTCGGCGATGGCCGCGAAGTCGAGGTTCCTGCGCCACACGAAGGCGCCCAGCTCGCCGAGGAACGCCTCCGCCGCGGGGACGTCGCCGGCGCAGGGCCGGGCCTTGATGAAGGCCGCGCGCTCCCAGTTCTGGCCGACGTTTTCGTAGTACTCGATCGCCGCAGGGATCGGCACCGCGGCCTGGGTCGAGGCCGGGTCGGGCCGCAGCCGAAGGTCCATGCGGAACACGTAGCCGTCGGCCGTGCGCGCCTGCATCAGGTCGGAGAGCCGCTGGGTCAGCCGCACCGCGAAGGCCTCCGGCTCGATCCCCTCCGCCAGCGGCAGCCGGTCGGGATCGAAGAACACCGAGACGTCGATGTCGCTCGAGTAGTTGAGCTCGAAGGCGCCCTGCTTGCCCATGGCGATGCAGAACCAGCCGGGGACCGGCCCCTCGGGGCCCTCGACCAGTCGGGTCAGCCGTCCCGCCGCGACCTCGCCGCGCGCAGCGACCGTCAGGGCGGCGGCCACCGCGGCGTCCGCGAAGCGGGTGAGCGCGCCGGTGACCTGGTCCAGGTCCCACACCCCGCCGAGGTCGGCCAGGGCCGTGAGCAGGTGCAGTTCGGCCTTCAACTCGCGCAGGCGGACCTGCGCCGGCTCCAGATCGAGGTCCGCCGCCGCGGCGGTCCGGACCAGGATGTCGTCCAGCCGCGCCTGCGGCTCCGCGGCCAGCAACCTGTCCAGCCGCGCCGGATCGCGCCTGGCCAGGCTCGCCAGATAGGGCGACGCCCCGAAGATCGGGGCCAGCGCCGGCCAAGCCCGATCCAGCCGCTCCGTCCACAGGGTCTCGGCGACGACCTCGCGGGCGCGGCCGGCGGCCTTGTCGTCCACCACGGGGCCGCAGGGGCTCAGCTGTTCGGCGAGCGTCATGGCCGCAGGGCTTCCCACCCTGGCGGTATGTGGGTCAAGCCGGCCCCTCTCAGGCAGGTCGGGGCAGGATCAGCGCCACGCGCAGGCCGGGCCCCATCTCGCCCACCTTGCCCGGCCCCTCGGCGAGCTCCAGGCGGCCGCCGTGGGCTTCGGCCACCGCGGCGACCAGCGAAAGGCCCAGGCCCGCGCCCGGCTGGTTGCGGCTGTTCTCCAGGCGCACGAAGCGTTCGACCACCCGCTCGCGGTCGCCGTCGGGGACGCCTGGACCGGTGTCGGTGACCGAGAACTCGATCTCGCCGGAGGACCGGCGGCGCACCCGCAGCATGATCGCCCCGCCGGCCGGTGTGTACTTCACCGCATTGTCCAGGATGTTGGCCAGCGCCTGGGCCAGGAACTCGCGGTTGCCGCGCACCTGCAGGTCCTTGGAGAACTCGGCGGCGAAGTCGATCCCCTTGTCCTCGCAGAGCGGCTCGTAGAGTTCGGAGATGTCGGCGGCCAGCTCCGCCGGATCGAACAGCACCGGATCGGGCGCCGTGCCCGCCGCCTGCAGCCGGGCGATGGAGAGCACGGCGCCGAAGGTCTTCAGCACCCCGTCGGTGTCCTCCAGCGCCTGGGCCAACGCCTGCTTCGGATCGCCCTTGCCGGCCTCGACGTCGAGGAAGGCGGCCTCCAGCCGGGCGCGCAGACGGGTGAGCGGCGAGCGCAGGTCGTGGGCGATGGCGTCGCCCGCGTGGCGGTGGCCCGCCATCGATCGCTCCAGCCGGTCGAGCATCTCGTTGACGCCGGCCGCCAGCTCGTCGAACTCGTCGCGGGTGCCGCGCACGTGGGCGCGTGCGCCGAGGTCGCCGTTGCGCACGGCGTCCACCACCTCGGTGAGGCCCGCCATACTGCGGCTGACGTTGCGGCTGAACAGCGACCCGAAGGCCAGGCCCAGCACCACCACCAGCGCGCCCGCCCCCTGCAGGGCGGTGGTGATCTTGTTCACATAGGCCTGATCGGCCCCGACGTCGGCGCCGACGAACAGGATCTGGCCGCCGCTCAAGCGTTGCTGCAGGCCGCGGGCCGGATGCTTGACCGTGTGGCCCTGGGCGTCCTGGTCGGTGACCGAGAAACTGGTGGAGGTGAGCCCGCCAGTGAACTTCTCCACGGGACTTTCCTGGATGGAGCCGGAGATCGGCTTCTGGTTCTTGTCCATCAGGAGGTAGAGGAACGGCCGCTCGCTGGCCGCGCGCTCGATCAAGGACTGGTTGAGCGCATCGACGCCGGCCCGGTCATAGGCCGCCACCAGCGAGTGCATCTCGCGGGTGATCTCCATGTCGGTGCGCCGCGTCGCCTCGCCGGCCGTGGCCACGTAGATGTAGGCCAGGAAGGCGCTGGCCGCCGACCCGAACAGCGCCAGGAACAGCAGCGTCAACCGGAACGGGGTGGTGCGGAAAATGCGCGGCAGGCGCATCACTTCCCTTCCCATTCGTGGGAAGGGGGGACCGCCCGCCGAGCGAAGCGAAGAGCGGACGGTGGGAAGGGCAAGCGGCGAGCGCGGCGCTTGAGGCTTGCCCTCTCCACCACTCGCTTTTCAGCGAGCGGTCCCCCTCTCCCGCTGCGCGGGAAAGGAAGTTTAGGCATCCAGCCGATAGCCCGCCCCGCGGACGGTCTGCAGCATCGGCCGGTCGAAGCCCTTGTCGATCTTCGAGCGCAGGCGCGAGATGTGCACGTCGATGACGTTGGTCTGCGGGTCGAAGTGATACTCCCAGACCTTCTCCAGCAGCATGGTCCGGGTCACCGACTGGCCGGCGTGGCGCATCATGAACTCCAGCAGCTGGAACTCGCGCGGCTGCAGGTCGATCTCCTTGCCCTGGCGGTGCACCGCCCGGCCGATCAGGTCCATCTCCAGCTCGCCGACCCGCAGCAGCGTCTGCACCGAGCCCGTCTCGCGGCGCCGGGCCAGCGCCTCGACGCGGGCGATCAGCTCGGCGAAGGCGTAGGGCTTGACCAGATAGTCGTCGCCGCCGGCCTGCAGGCCGGCCACCCGGTCGCCGACCTCGCCCAGCGCCGAAAGGAACAGCACCGGCGTCTGGTCGCCCTCGCGCCGCAGGGTCTCGATCAGCTGCACGCCGTTCATCTTCGGCATCATGCGGTCGACGATCATCACGTCGAACTCGCCGTCGCGGGCGGCGGTGAGGCCCTCCTCGCCGTCCGCCGCGCGCGTGCAGACGTAGCTCGCTTCGATGAGCCCCCGCTCCATGGCGTCGGCCGCTTCCAGGTCGTCTTCGACGATCAGGATCCGCATCGTATGTCCGCCCCCGCGAAAGTCCTTGAGTTAGCCCAAAACCTTGAGCGGCAGGAAGGTCGTGCGGCCCTGGCGGAAGACGCCCACCAGGACGCCGGTCCGACCGGCCTTCTTGGCGCCGTCGACCGCGGCCGCCACATCGGCGGCGCTGGCCACCGGACGGCCGCCCGCCTGGACGATCACGTCGCCGCGTCGCAGGCCCTTCTGGCCGGCGTCGGAGGTCTGGTCGATGCTTTCCACCACCACGCCGTGCAGTTCGGCGGGCGCGTTGAGGCGCCGCCGGGTGGCCTCATCCAGCGGACCCAGCGCCATGCCGAGCACCGAGGGACGCTGCACCGGCGGCGTGACCGGGGCGCCCTGACCGGAACCGCCGGGCGTGTTGTCGTTGGAAGCCAGGTCCTTTTCGGAGGGTCGGATGCCGGAGCGCACCTCGACGACATGGTGCTTGCCCTCGCGGATCACGTCGAGCCGCAGGGTGTCGCCGGGCTTGCCCTTGGCGACCTCGCGGGTCAGCTCCGAGGAACTCTTGATGGAAACGCCGTTGATCGACACGACCACGTCGCCGGGCGTCAGCCCGCCGCGCGCCGAGGGACCGCCGGGCACCAGGTCCGAGACGATCGCGCCCTTCTGGACGCCCATGCCTTGCGCCTCGGCCATCTCGGGCGTGAAGTTCTGGATCGTGGCCCCGATGTAGCCGCGCTGGATCTTGCCGCCGGAGATCAGCTGCTTGGTGACCGCGTCCGCCACCTCCGCGGGGATCGCGAAGCCGATCCCGACCGAGCCGCCGGACGGCGAGAAGATCGCCGTGTTCACGCCGATGACCCGCCCGTAGATGTCGAAGGTCGGGCCGCCGGAGTTGCCGCGGTTGATGGGGGCGTCGATCTGGATGTAGTCGACGAAGGTCTCGCCGATGTCGCGGCCGTAGGCGGAGATGATCCCGGCCGTGGCGGTGCCGCCCAGGCCGAACGGGTTGCCCACCGCGATCACCCAGTCGCCGACGCGCGGCTTGCCGGCGTTCTCGAAGTTCACGAACGGGAAGTTCGCCCGCGAGCCCTTGACCTTGATGACCGCGAGGTCCGTGCCCTCGTCGCGGCCCACGACGACGGCGTCGAGCTCGGTCTCGTCCTTCAGGACCACCTTGATGCTCTCGGCGTTCTCGACCACGTGGTTGTTGGTGACGATGTAGCCGTCCGGGGAGATGAAGAAGCCCGAGCCGGCCGACTGCTGGGTCGGAAGCCGCGGCTGGCCCTTGTCGGTGCGGCCGCCCTGCGGGGGCGCGCTCTCGTCGTCGCCGTCACCGCCGCCCGGGGCGCCTTGACCGCCCTGGCCGCCTTGCCCGCCGCGCGGCACGATGTCGAACGGGAAGTTCTCGAAGCCCGGGATCTTGCGTAGCGCGCTGGCGTCGACGCGGCTCGTCACATTGATCGAGACCACCGCGGGCGACACGCGGTCGAAGATCTCGGCGAACGACATCGGCGCGCCGGGCGGCGGGGCGAAGATCGGCACGGTCGAGGCCTTGATGATGTGCGCCTGCTGGTCGGCGTGGGCGGCGGGCAGTCGCATGCCTGCGCCCGCGACCGCCGCGGCCATGACACCGGCGCCGGCGACGGCGCCCAGGAGATAACCGGTCTTCTTGGAAGTCATATGCCTTCTGTTCCTTGTGCGCGCCTGCTGGGGAGGTGGCGCGCCTCACAAACCTAGGTTCGATGCACGAGAGTACAACCACCCTCAAGTTACGTTTAGGTCACCCTGCGTTCGGCATTCCGACGGTTGTTGGGCGCAATCATGTCAGGCCAAATCGCTTTCCGACAGCCGTCTCACGCGTTCGGCCTCTTCAGGCGATAGTTCCGGGTCGGCGGATCGGTTCCGCAGGCGGGCCACAAGCAGGCCCGCACCCAGCACCACGACCAGGAACGGTCCGCCCCACAGCGCCAGGTTCACCCAGGAGAAGGCCGGCGTCAGCAGCACGAACTCGCCATAGCGGTCGGTGAGGTAACGCTTGATCGCCGCGTCGCTGCGGCCCTGGCGGACCTGCTGCCGGACCACCTGGCGCAGGTCGTGGGCGAGCTCGGCCTCGGAGTCGTCGATGGATTCGTTCTGGCAGACCAGGCAGCGGACGTCCTGGAAGATCGCCCGGGCGCGGGCCTCCTGGGACGGGTCGGGCAGGCGCTCGGCCGGGTCGGCGGCCGCGGCGATGCAGACGACGCCGGCCAGGGCCGCGGCGAGGGCCCGCAGCCTCACGCCGGCTGCTCCCGCCGCCGGGCGACGCCCAGCCGCATCCGGCGGTCCGACAGCGAGGTCAGGCCGCCCAGGCCCATGATCACCGGGCCCAGGAAGATCAGCGTCGCCCAGGGGTTCCAATAGGCCCGCACCAGCCAGACCGGCGCGCCTCCCGGCGCCTCCCGCCGCTCGCCCAGCACCATGTAGAGGTGCGAGGCGCCGCGGTAGCAGATGGCGACCTCCGAGGTGGTCTGGCCGCCCGCCGGGTAGAAGCGCCGCTCGGGCTCGCCGGTGCAGACCGGCTTGCCGTCCCGGGTGGCGCGGATCGTGCCGCGCTCGGCGTCGTAGTTGGGGCCTTCCACCGGGCCCACTCCCTCCAGCACCAGATGATAGCCGCCCACGTCGAGCGCGCCGCCGACCGGCAGGGTCTCGGCGGACTCGGCCTTCCAGCCGAGCTCGAAACAGGCGCCCAGTACGAAGACGCCAAGGCCCAGGTGCGCCAGGGTCATGCCCCAGGCGCCGCGCGGCAGGCCGGTGAGCCTGCGCCAGCTGTCGCGCGGCGGGACGCGGAAAAGCCGCGTGCGCTCGACGAGCTCGGCCGCGGCGCCGGCGATCAGCCAGGCGCCGATGGCGATGCCGCCCGCGCCCAGCGCCTTCTTCGGACTGACCAGGGCGAAGGTGAGCAGGCCGCAGCCCAGCGCCGCGAGCGCGGCCAGCCACAGGCGCTGGCCCACCCCCTGCAGGTCGCCGCGCTTCCAGGCCAGCAGCGGACCGGCCGGCAGGATGATCGCCAGCGCGGCCATCAGCGGCGCGAAGGTCAGGTTGAAGTACGGCGGACCCACCGAGATCGCCTCGCCGGTCATCGCCTCGCGGATCAGCGGATAGAGCGTGCCGAGCAGCACCGTCGCCGTGGCCGCGGCCAGGAGGATGTTGTTCAGCACCAGCGCGCTCTCGCGGCTGACCGGCGCGAAGAGGCCGCCCTGGGCGAGCTTGGGCGCGCGCCAGGCGAAGAGCGCGAAGCCGGAGCCGGCCGTCACGCCCAGGATCATCAGCAGCAGCACGCCGCGCTTGGGATCGACCGCGAAGGCGTGCACCGAGGTGAGCACGCCCGAGCGCACCAGGAAGGCGCCCAGCATGGAGAACGTGAAAGCCCCCAGCGCCAGGAACAGGCTCCAGCCCGCCAGCGCCCCGCGCTTCTCGGTGACGACGGCCGAATGCAGCAGGGCCGTGGCGATCAGCCAGGGCATGAAGGAGGCGTTCTCCACCGGGTCCCAGAACCACCAGCCACCCCAGCCGAGCTCGTAATAGGCCCAGAAGGCGCCGAGCGTGATGCCGACGGTGAGCAGGCTCCAGGCGGCCAGCGCCCAAGGCCGCACCCAGCGCGCCCACGCCGCATCTACGCGGCCCTCAACAAGCGCGGCGACCGCCAGCGAGAAGACCACCGACATCCCGACGTAGCCCGCGTAGAGGAACGGCGGGTGGATCGCCAGCGCCGGGTCCTGCAGCAGCGGGTTGAGCGAGCGGCCCTCCACCGGCGGCGCGGCGATCCGCATCAGCGGATTGGACGCGAACACCGTATAGGCCAGGAACACGGTTCCCAGCGCCCCCTGTACGGCCACCATCAGCGCCTTCAGCCCCTTCGGCAGACCGCGCCCCAGGGTGGCGGCGGCTGCGCCGTAGCCGGTCAGCATCAGGCACCAGAGCAGCATCGAGCCCTCGTGGCTGCCCCAGGCGCCGGCCACCTTGTAGAGCATCGGCTTTTCGGTGTGCGAGTTGGCCGCCACGTTGGCGACCGAGAAGTCCGAGGTCACGAAGGCGTAGATCAGACAGGCAAAGGCGATCGCCACGCCGGCGAACGAGGCCACCGCCGCCCCCTCGCCCGCCGCGGCCAGCACCGTCGAGCGGCGAATGCGCGCCGCAGCCGACAGGCCGAGCTGGGCGATGGCGAAGGCCAGCGCCAGGGTCAGGGCGAAAGAACCGAACTCGGCGATCATGTGCTTGGTTTCGCCTTCGCGTAGTCGGGCGTCGAGCCGTCGCCGCGCCACTCGCCCTGGGCCTTGAGCTGCTTGGTCAGTTCGCGCGGCATGTAGCGCTCGTCGTGCTTGGCCAGCACCTGCTTGGCCTCGAACACCCCGTCGCCGCGGAATGCGCCGACGGCCACCACGCCCTGGCCTTCGCGGAACAGGTCCGGCAAGTCGCCCTGGAAGGTCACCCGGTCCTGCGCCGTGCGGTCGGCGACCACGAACTCGACGCGCCCGTCCGAATGCTTCAGCACGCTGCCCATCCGCACCATGCCGCCAAGCTGGATCGAGCGGCCGGCCGGCGGATGCGCCTGGGCGGCCTGGGAGGGCGTGTAGAAGAACGAGATCGAGTCACGCAGGCCCCACAGGGTCAGGCCCACGGCCAGCGCCAGCACCGGCGCGATGGCCGCCACCAGCGTCAGGCGCCGGCGGGCCTTGGCGGACTTGGGCAGCCAGCTCATCGCCCGGATTCCGTCTTCATGGGCTCCGTGGCCGCGGCCTTGGCGAGTTCGGCCAGCACGCCGGGCTTGGCGGCGTAGCGGGCGCGGGCGTCCTTCAGCGCGGCGTCGCGCTTGGCGGTATCGCCCAGCACCGCATAGGCGCGGACCAGCTGCACCCAGCCCGCCGGATCGTCGGGGCTGACGGCCAGCCGCTGGGCGAGGCCCGCCACCATGCCGCGGACGGCGGTCATCTGGTCGCCGGAGAGCCCTGCCGGCGGCGCGGGCGTCCCTTGCGCCTGGGCGATGGCGCGCTGCAGGTCGGCGCGCCGGGGATCGGCAGCCGGCATGTCGGCCAGCAGCGCCTGCCAGTCGGCGATCCCGCCGGCCTTGTCGCCGGCCGTGATGCGGGCGCGCGCCAGGTGAAAGCGGGCGGCGACGTTCTTCGGGTCGAGCTTGAGGGTCTCCACGAAGGCCTGCTTGGCGTCGTCGGTCAGCTCGCCGCCGGCCCGGAAGACCTGCGCCTCGCCCAGCATCTCCCAAAGGTCGCTCCGCTGGGGCGCCAGCCGCACGGCGCGCTTCAGGGCGCGGACGGCTCCCGCGGGATTGTTCGACGCTCCTTCCGCCAGGGCCAGGAAGCGGTAGCCTTCCGGATCGTTCGGCCGCTCCTTGGTGAGCTTGCCCAGCACCGCGGCCATCTCCGGCGGCGCAAGGCTCGCCGGATTGGAAACCAGCCACCTGGCCAGGCGCGCGGAAAACGGCTGGTCGGCCATGCCCGGCGATCCGAGGCCCAGGTAGAGGGCCAGCGCCAGGGCGGGGGCGGCGATGGCGGCGACCAGCACGGGGGCGCGGCTCGGGCCGGTCGACCAGGCCTCGACGGGCTGGTCCGTCGCGGCGAGCAGGCGCCGTCCGGCCTCTGTCTCGGCGCTCCGGCGTTCGCCTTCGCCAATCAGGCCGCGATCGGCGAGATCGCCGATCTCCGCGAGCTGCCGGCGATAGAAGACGGAGGTGGTGTCGGCCGGCTCGACGCGAACGGCCGCCTGCGCGGCGCGGAGCAAAATCAGGATGGCCGCGGCTGCCGAAAGGACGCCGGCCGTGGCCCAGAAGGCGATCATGGGCGGCGTGTTAGCCGAAAGCGCCCCTCAGTGCGAGTGGGTCATCCGGCCTTGGGCTTCAAGGGTTGCGGAGAGTCGGCCTCGCAGGCGGCGGCGGAGCGCCGGCGGAGCAGTTCGGCGGCCTTGTCGTCGCGCACCAGGCCGTTGAAATCGGCCGCGGCGCGCAGGTAGGCATGCGCGATCTTCAGATCCTCGACGTCGCCGGTGCGGACCTGGTCGAACACCTCGTCGACATAGTGGTCGATCATGCCGCCGATCTTCTCCATCGCCTTGGCGTGGGCCGCCGAGAAGCCGCCGTAGTTGGCGCAGCGCCGAATCTCATGGGCGAAATGCAGCAGGGTCATGACCCGGCCCACGACCTTGGCGTCCGGCGGGCTCTCGAGCTTCGGCCCGGTCCGGCGCGGCCGGGAAAAGCCGGACGATTGCAGCGGCAGGGCGGCGGTCGAGAGCTTGTCGGCGTCGCGCAGGCGGGCCTCGACGAGATTGGCCAGCGACTGCTTCTGTCCCACGATCCGACGGCCCCAGCCGGTGTCGCGGGTAAGCTCGATGCAGACCTCCAGCTCGAAGACCTGCTGGGTGATCAGCTCCACCAGCCGGCCGGCGGCGCGGCCCGCTTCCGGCCCGGCGTCGAGGTCCATGCCGCCAATGGCCCTCAGCTCTTCGTCGACGGCGTTCATCACCCGCTCGGGGAAGCCGCCCAGCTCGGAATCGGCCAGGTAGCGCTCGGTGGGCTTGTCCATGACCGCCGAGATGATCCGCAGCACCATCCAGGGCGGCGTGAGCTGGCCGGCCAGCATCTCGAAGAAGCGCGGGCCGGCGTCCTCGGCGATGGCCACGGAATCCTTGTAGGCGAGCCGGGCGGCGGCGTTGGTGTCTCCGGTGGGGTGGGCGACCCACTCCGGCAGGCGCGCGATCGCGCGGCGCACCACCGGCGCGATGTCCAGGCAGGCGGCCAGGGCCTCCGCCCCGCCGGGCCTGGCCCGGTCGCAGAGCTCGGCGGCGGCGCGGAAATCGCGCTGGTCGCTGGAGCGCAGGGCGTCGGCCGTCACCCGCACCAGGCTGTCGAAGGCCGGGTTGGGGTCCGGCGGGCGGCGGTCGCTGGCGATGGCGGTTGCGACGTCGGCCGAGGCCTTGCCGGCGGCGGCGACGTCGGCCGGGACCTGCGCCTTCAGGCCGCGCCAGATGCAGGCCAACGTCCGGGCGGGAAAGACCAGGCTGTTCTTGTCGGAGCCGTCGCCCACGCAAAGCGGCGCGACAGGTTGGAATACCGCGTTGCGCAGCAGCCGGTCGCGGGTTTCGGCGTCGACGATCTGCCGCACGCTGGCCAGCACCGTATCGCCGCCGGTCTCCGCCAGCGCCCGTTGCAGTCCGCCCACGATCTTGTCCGGCGCGGATTCCACCAGTGTCCTGACGATCTCGATCTTCCGGTCGGACAAGGCGACCATGCACAGGCTCCAGGCTGCGGACGCGGTCCGGCGGCGGCCAACATGCATAAGGCGAGTTAAGGTTGTCCGAAGGCGGTCGTTCTTGTCAGGCTTCCTTGTCAGGCTTCCGCGCGCGGCAGATCGACCTCCAGGCGCAGTCCGCCCAGGCCGGAGTCGCCGAGCTTGAGGGCGCCGCCGTAGGCCCGCGCCAGCTCGTCGATGATCGAGAGGCCAAGGCCGGAGCCGGGCGCCGTCTCGTCCAGCCGCGCGCCGCGCTGCAGCACCTCCTCGCGCCGGTCGCGCGGCAGGCCCAGCCCGTCGTCTTCCACGACCAGCCGGAAGCGCGCCGGGCCGGCGGCCTCGGCGCGCACCTTCACGCGAGACCGGCACCACTTGCAGGCGTTCTCCACGGCGTTGCCGGCGATCTCCAGCAGATCCTGCCGCTCGCCCAGGAAATAGAGGTCGTCGGCTGCGTCCCAGTCGATGCTGACGCCCTTGTCGTGGAAGATGCGTTGGAGCGTTCGGGTGAGTTCGTCCAGCACCTCGGCCACCGAGGTGCGTTCGCCCTGCCCCTGGGTGCGGGCCGCGGCGCGGGCGCGGCGCAGGTGGTGGTCCACCTGCTGGCGCATGGCTTCGGCCTGCCGGGTCACCACCTCGGCGAGCGGGCCCGGCCGCTGGCCGGCCTCGGCGATCATCACCGAGATCGGGGTCTTGAGCGCGTGCGCGAGATTGCCGACGTGGGTCCGCTGGCGGTCGACGACCTGCCGGTTGTGGTCGACCAGGGCGTTCAGCTCATCGGCCAGCGGCGTCAGCTCGCTGGGGTAGGTCGCGGCCAGCCGCTCGGCCTTGCCGCGCCGCACCGCCGCCACCTCGCGGCGCAGCTCGAACAGTGGCCGAAGTCCGACGCGCACCTGCATCACGATGGCCACGACCAGGCCCGCGCCCAGGACGATGAAGGCCGCCGCCGTGGCGGCCACGAAGCCCTGGACGTCGCGGTTGACCGAGCTGCGGTCCTCGGCGGCCAGGAAGATGATCGGGGCCTTGCGGCCGGGTTTCCAGTTCTGCTGCGCCCGCGCCCGCAGGGGCTCGTTCAGGGGGCCGCGGGTATCGTAGGAGATGTGCCGGCCGGGCTTGGCCTTGAGCCGCGCGACCAGGTCGGGAGGCGCGTTCAGCACGGCGTCGAACAGCGAATGGGACCGCGCGAGGGGCCTGAGCTTGCCGTCGGCGGTCGGCTCGGCGATCTCCCAGTAGCGGCCGGAATAGACCCTGAGCGCCCGTTCGTCGGTGAACGGCGGGGCGAACACCTGCCCCTCCTCGACCGTGGAATAGGTGACCAGATTGACGGTCAGGTCGTTGAGCGTCTGGTCCACCCGCCGGACCGCCGCCTGCTGGAACAGCAGTGCGAAGACGATCGCGGTGACCACCAGGGCCGCCAGGCTCCAGCCCAGCGCCAGCAGCACCAGCCGTCGCGCCAGCGAGGGGTGGCGCAGCGACCCCGGAAGCCACGTCACCCGGTCACGAGGCCGTCATCGGGCCGGTCACGAGGCTTGCGCCTCCGCGCCCCGCTCGTCGTCCGGGCAGGTCAGGCGATAGCCCAGCCCGCGCACCGTCTCGATCCGATCGGCGCCGATCTTCTTGCGAACCCGGCCGATGAACACCTCGATGGTGTTGGAGTCGCGGTCGAAGTCCTGGTCGTAGAGGTGTTCGACCAGCTCCGTGCGGCTGATCACCCGGCCCTGGTGCATCATCAGATAATGCAGCAGCCGGTACTCCAGAGACGTCAGCCGAAGGGGCTCGCCGTTGACGCTGGCGCGGGCCGCCCTCGGATCCAGCCGCAGGCCCCCGCACGCGAGGTTGGGCGCCGCGTGGCCCGCCGAGCGCCGCAGCAGGGCGCGCAGCCGCGCCAGCAGCTCCTCGGTGTGGAAGGGCTTGGTGAGATAGTCGTCGGCGCCGGCGTCGAACCCGGCCACCTTCTCGCTCCAGGCGCCGCGCGCCGTGAGGATCAGCACCGGGGTGGCCATGTTCTCGCGCCGCCAGCGCTCCAGCACCGAGACCCCGTCGACCTTGGGCAGGCCGAGGTCGAGGATCACTGCGTCATAGGGTTCGGTCTCGCCCAGGAACTGGGCTTCCTCGCCATCCGGGGCGTGGTCGACCGCATAGCCGGCGTCGGCCAGCGCCAGCTTCAGCTGCCGCGACAGGTCGGGATCGTCTTCGACTAACAGGATGCGCATGGTCGCGTCCTTTCACTGCGGGCGGCGCGAACCGCCCTATTGGCCCACCATCTGGCCGGTCTGGGCGTCCACGGTGAACACCACGATCTGGCCGTTGGTGAGTTGCCACTGGATGAGATAGGCGGGCCGGCCGCCGGCTTCACCCATCGTCGTGTTCAATTGCCGGCCCGGGTAGCGCTTGGCGATCATCGCCAGAACCCGTGACAATGGGACCTGGCTTCCCGCCTGGGCGCCGCCCGCGCTCGCCTCGACGCGGCTGGGCCCGCGGTCCTGGGCGCCGGCCATGGCCGTGACGGGCGCGGCGCCCAACAACAGGGCGGCGATCAGCAGGTGGCGTTTCATGAGCCCGCTCTAGGCGCCCGGGACTGAACCGGGCCTGAACGTGAAGCTTATGGAGCCGTGGGCGAACGGTGTCACGCCTGTCGCTCAGGGACGCCGTTTCGCGGTGTATGGCCGCTCCCGCTTCCAGGTGTCGGCGAGCTTTTCGAGCTCGGCGTCGGGCTTGTCGGGCAGCGCCACCACAAGGCGTGCGAAGAGGTCGCCGCGGCGGCCTTGCGGGTCGGCGAGGCCTCGGCCCTTCAGCCGCAGTCGGGTGCCGGTGTTGGCGCCCTTGGGGATAGTCAGGGTCACCGGGCCGTCAGGGGTCGGCGCCTCGGCCTTGCCGCCGAGCACGGCGTCGTAGACCGTCACCGGCACGTCCATCACCAGCACCTCGCCCTCGCGGCGGAAGATCGGATGCGGGGCGATGGTGAGCTCGATGAAGGCGTCGCCCGGGCCCGAGCGGCCGGGAGAGCCCTGGCCCTTCAGCCGCAGCGTCTGGCCTTCCTGGGCGCCCTTGGGGATGGTGACGTCGATGGTGCGGCCGTCGGAGAAGGCGATGCGTTTCTTGCCGCCGCGGATCGCCTCCTCCAGGTCGATCTCCAGACCGGCGCGCACGTCCGAGCCGCGCTGCGAAAAGCCGCCGAAGCCGCCGCCCGCGCCGCCGGCGCGCCCGCCGCGGGCGCCGCCGAACATCTCGCCCAGGATGTCGCCCAGGTCGACGCCCTCGAAGCTCTCCGCACGGTGGGTCCCGCCGCCCCGGAAGCCGCCGCCGGGCGCTGGGCCCCAGGGGCCCTGGCCACCGCCGAACCCGCGCATGGTCTCGCGCCCGTCGGCGTCGATCTCGCCGGCGTCGAACTTCTTCTTCTTGGCCGCGTCGCCCAGGATGTCGAAGGCCCCGCTGACCCGCTTGAAGCGCTCCTCGGCCTCCTTGTTGTTCGGATTGGTGTCGGGGTGGCTGGCCTTGGCCAGCTTGCGGAACGCCTTGCGGATGTCGTCCGCGCTCGCCGTGCGCGGGACGCCCAGGACCTGATAGGGGTCACTCGCCAAGAAACTCAGCCCTTCGGAATGGTTGTGGTGATCAGCGGTCTAGATTGGTCGGTTCGCCGCCGCACGCAAGAGGCCATGTTGCCAAAATACCACACCGCCTAGTCCCGACCCCGCTCGGGGATCAGATCGGGCGCGGCGAAGTCGAGCGCGTCCTCGGGCTCGCTCAGCACGCTCTCGCTGATCGTCTGGCCGCGCACCGAGACGCCGGCGCGGTGCACGCTCTCCGGATCGCCGGAAACCAGCGGGTGCCAATCGGCCAGGCCGCGGCCCTCGTGGATGCGGCGGTAGGCGCAGGAGAGCGGCATCCAGGCCAGCTGCTCGATGTTGCCGGGCGTCAGCTTGACGCAGTCGGGCACGTGTTGCTTGCGGTTGGCGTAGTCGGTGCAGACGCAGGCGCCGGCGTCGAACAGCTTGCAGTGCACGCGCGTCGGGACGATGTCGCCGGTGTCTTCCTCCTCGAAGCGCACCAGGCAGCAGAGGCCGCAGCCGTCGCACAGGCTCTCCCACTCGGCGACGGTCATCTGCGCCAGGGTCTTGCGACGCCAGAAGGGTTCGCCGGGCATGGCCCGCATTTAGGCGCTCGGACCGGTCACGTCGAGCGCGCGGGCCTTGGAGGCCGCGCTCATCTCTGCATTTGCATCAGCTGGTCCATGGGCAGCATGTTGGCGTTGAGATTGGCCATGATCCACAGGGACCCGATGATCACCAGCGCAACGATGAGGACGCCAAAGGCGAGCGCCAGGATGTTGTTGGTGCTGTCAGGGCCGGTCGAGATGTGCAGGAAGAAGACCAGGTGAATGCCCATCTGTGCGATGGCCAGGACGACCAGGGCGACGGGTATGGCGGGGGCCCATATCGCGTGCGACGCGGCCGCGTAGAATGATGCAGCCGTAAGCCCTGTCGCGAGCACGAGACCGATGAGATAGCCGCGTATGTCCTGAGCTACGTGGCTGCCGCCCGCGCGTTCGTCACCGGGTGCGACGTCAAAGCCATCACCAGCCGCTTCCAGGTCGGTCGCCATCAGCCAGCTCCCATCAGATAGACCATCGTGAACAGGGCCACCCAGATAATATCCAGCGCATGCCAGAAGAGCGTGTAGCAGAGCAGCCGTCGCATCATGGTCGGCCTGAAGCCCTTGGCCCAGATCTGGGCCATCATGGTCCCCAACCAAAGCAGACCTACGGAGACGTGCAGGCCGTGGAGTCCCACCAGGGAGAAGAACGCGGTTAGGAAAGCGCTTCGCGACGGACCCGCACCCTCCGCGATCATGCGGGCGAACTCGCTCACTTCGAGAGCGACGAACGCGAAGCCGAGAAGCCCGGTGACCAGCAGGCAGATCTGCGTCCATAGCTGGCTTCGGACCGAAGCGGCGATCCACGCCATGCCGCATGCGAAACTGGAGGCCAGCAGGCATCCAGTTTCCACCCCGACGTTGGTCAGGTCGAACAGCTGACGGGCCTGCGGCCCACCCGCCGTAGCCTTCGCCAGGACCGCATAGGCCGCGAAGAAGGCCGAAAACACGACAAAGTCGCTCAGAAGAAAGAGCCAAAAGCCGTAGGCGGTGACGATCCGCTTCGACGCCGGCCCGCTTGCGCCATGGCCGGTCGCTTCGTCGCCGTGATGGCCGACCCTGTTGGGGTCGTCCAAGGTCACCGGCATGGCGGTTTCGACGGCGCTCATGTCGGCCTGCGCAGGCTGGGAAGCATGGCGAGGCGGGCCGCGCGACGGACGCGGTCGAGCCGGGCGACCTCCTCGGCTGGAATCTCGTACTCGTCCACGTCGCGCCACGCGAAGACCACGAAGGTCGCGAAGGCGCCGACAAGGCCGAGCGCCACGAGCCACCAGATGTGCCAGATCAGGGAAAAACCGGTGACGGTGGCGAAGAACGCGGTGACGACTCCAGTGGGGCTGTTGCGGGGCATCTCGATCGCCCGGTACTCCGGCTCGTCGACCAGGTGCTGCGTCTCGATCGCGTGCTCCTTGATCCCCCAGTAGGCCTCCTGGCCCCTCACATCGGGCAGCACCGCGAAGTTGAAGGCCGGCGGCGGCGAGGACGTCGCCCATTCGAGCGAGCGGCCATCCCACGGATCGCCCGTCAGATCCCTTCGCTGCTCGCGGGTGCGGATCGAGACAACGAGTTGGGCGATCTGCAGACCGATGCCGCACAGGATGACGACTGCGCCCGCCATCGCGACCAGCAGCCAGGGGCGCCACGCGGCGACGTCATAATGCTGCATCCGCCGCGTCATGCCGAGCAGGCCCACCACGTAGAGCGGCATGAACGCCAGGTAGAAGCCGATGAACCAGCACCAGAACGCGGCCTTGCCCAGCCGCTCGTCCAGGGTGAAGCCGAAGGCCTTGGGGAACCAATAGGTGTAGCCGGCGAAGGCGCCGAACACCACGGCGCCGATGATGACGTTGTGGAAGTGGGCTACCAGGAACAGGCTGTTGTGGAGCACGAAATCGGCCGGCGGAACGGCGAGCAGCACGCCCGTCATACCGCCGATCGCAAAGGTGACCATGAAGCCGATGGCCCACAGGATCGGGCTGCTGAACCGGATGCGGCCGCCGTACATCGTGAACAGCCAGTTGAAGATTTTCACGCCCGTCGGCACCGCGATGATCATCGAGGCGATCCCAAAGAAGCCATTCACGTCGGCGCCCGCCCCCATGGTGAAGAAGTGGTGCAGCCAGACGAGGAACGAGATGATGCAGATCGCCATGGTGGCGGCCACCATCGAGCGGTAACCGAACAGCGGCTTGCGCGAGAAGGTGGAGACCACCTCGGAGAAGACGCCGAATGCGGGCAGCACGAGGATGTAAACCTCCGGATGTCCCCAGACCCAGAAGAGGTTCACGTACATCATGGGGTTGCCGCCAGCCTCGTTCGTGAAGAAGTGGAATCCAAGGTAGCGGTCGAGCAGCAGCATCCCGAGGGTCGCCGTCAGGACAGGGAAGGCGGCGACGATGAGCAGGCTTGCGGCGAGCGCGGTCCAGCAGAACACCGGCATGCGCAGATAGGTCATGCCCGGCGCCCGGATCTTCAGGATCGTGGTCACGAAATTCAGGCCGGTCATCAGCGTGCCGATCCCTGAGATTTCCAGCGCCCAGAGGTAGTAGTCGACGCCGACACCGGGTGAATATCTGAGCTCGGAGAGCGGCGGATAGGCGACCCAGCCGGTGCGCGCGAACTCACCTATGACCAGCGACATGTTTATCAGGAGCGCTCCGGAGGCGGTCAGCCAGAAGCCCACCGAGTTCAGGGTCGGGAAGGCCACGTCGCGCACGCCGAGCTGGAGCGGCAAGACGAAATTCATCAGCCCGATGACCAGCGCCATCGCCACGAAGAAGATCATGATCGTGCCGTGCGCCGAGAAGATCTGGTTGTAGTGCTCGGGTGGCAGGTAGCCGTTCGACTGGAACGCCAACGCCTGCTGAGAGCGCATCATGATCGCGTCGATGAAGCCGCGGAGCAGCATCACCAGCCCGAGGATGCAGTACATCACCCCGATGCGCTTGTGGTCGACGGAGGTGATCCACTCCCTCCAGAGGTAGGGGACGTATCCCTTCGCCCACACCCAGAGGACTACGCCCAGCAGGACAAGGATCACTACGCCCGACGCGACCAGGGGGATCGGCTGATCGAACGGAATCGCAGCCCAGCTAAGCTTCCCAAGCATCTCAGTCCTCCGTCCGCGGCGACACGGTCACGTGCGGTTTCCCACGCGTGGGGCCCGGGCCGGGCGGCAGCTGCTGGGTGACGACCGCGCTGAACAATCGAGGCTGCACGGCCCGGTAGGTGAACGGCTGCACCCCCAGGCTTTGTCGCGCCAGCTGGGCGTAGGCTTGGGCGTCCAGGACCGGGCCGGAGCGCCTCGCGGCGGCCACCCAGGCGCCGAACTGTTCGGGAGGCACGGCGCGCACCTCGAACTCCATGTCCGGGAAACCATCGCCGCTGAACTGCGCGGACAGGCCATGGAAGACGCCCGGCCGGTCCGCCTGCAGGTGCAGCTGCGTGGCCATTCCGTACATGGTGTAGATCATGCTGCCGAGCTGCGGCACGAAGAACGCGTTCATCACGCTGGCCGATGTCAGGGAGAAGTGGACGGGAACGCCCACCGGCACGACCAGCCGGTTGACGCTCGCCACGCCAAGGTCCGGGTAGATGAACAGCCACTTCCAGTCGAGGGCGACGACCTGCACCTCCAGCGGCTTGGTTTTCGAGGCAAGCGGCTTGGGGGGGTCGAGGTCGTGGGCGCCGATCCAGGTGATGCCGCCCAGGAACATGATCACCAGAATGGGGATCGCCCAGACCACGACCTCGAGCCGCCCGGAATAGGCCCAGTCGGGCAGATAGCGCGCCTTGGTGTTGGAGGCGCGGTACCACCAGGCGAAAGCCAGCGTCGCGACAATGACCGGCACGACGATCGCCAGCATGATGCCAAGCGCATTGAAGAGGATGGTCCGTTCGGCCTCTCCGACGGGACCCGCGGGCTCAAGAACGCCGCCGGCGCAGCCGCCTAGCAGGAACAGGGAGAGGATCGAGGATCTAGCGGCGAGCTTGGATCCGGCGCCGACGCAGCCTGCGAGCGGAGGCTGCGGCGCAGGTGGCGGGTGAAGGCCGTCATGTTTGCCGGCAGCGGGATCTTCGGCCTTAGCTTCGCGCACCTGTCGTCTCCGCCGGAAGCGGTCGTGAGCGGCAAGCGAGGCATGACCAAGAGTGCGGCGCAGCCCGGCCCCTTTGCCCTGGCTTCCAGCGAACAACGTAAGGCAATGGGCAGTTCCCCCCGACAGCAATGAGTCACAATCGGTCCTAGAGCTGAGGGCCGAACACCGCCGCCCGCCCTTGCACTCGCCGCCCGGCGCTGTATCTGAAGCCGTCCCATGCGCGCGCCCATTCTTGCCCTGAAGGACGTCCGCCTGGCGGACGGGCCGTTGATGCTGTTCGACGGCGTCGACCTCGCCCTCGATGCGCGGGTGCGCGCCTGCCTGGTCGGGCGCAACGGCGCAGGCAAGTCGACCTTGCTGCGCATCCTGGCCGGCCAGGTCGAGCCGGACGGCGGCGAGCGCAACGTCGCGGCGGGGACCCGCATCGCCTTCGTGCCGCAGGAGCCGGAGATCTCCGGCGCCAGCCTGCTCGACTACGCCACGGCCGGCGGCGCGCAGACCTACCAGGCGCAGGCGGCGCTCACCGACTTCGGGCTGGATCCCGAGAAGACGGCGCAAGGCCTCTCCGGGGGCGAGATCCGCCGCGCCGCGCTGGCGCGCGCCTTCGCCGAGGACGCCGACGTCATCCTGCTCGACGAGCCCACCAACCACCTCGACATCCTGGCCATCGAGACCCTGGAGGAGGAACTGGCCGCTTCCCGCGCCGCGGCGCTGATCGTCAGCCACGACCGCGCCTTCCTGGAGCGGGTCACCACGCGCAGCTTCTGGCTGGAGTATCGCCGGGTCAAACGGCTCGACGCCGGCTTCGCGGCCTTCGAGGACTGGGCCGAGAAGATCACCGCCCAAGAGCTGGAGGAGGCTCGCCGGCTCGACCGCTTCATCCAGCGCGAACAGCATTGGATGGCCAGGGGTGTCACGGCCCGCCGGGCCCGCAACGAGGGCCGCAAGCGGCGCCTGGAATCCCTGCGCCAGGACAAGGCCGACCGCCTGAAGGACACGCGCAAGGAGCTCAACATGGGGCTCGCCAGCTCCGGGGTTTCCGGAAAGCGCGTGGTCGAGGCCAAGGGCGTCTCCAAGGCGTTCGGCGAGCGGGTGCTGCTGAAGGACTTCTCCACCCGCATCCTGCGCGGCGACCGGGTGGCGGTGGTCGGCCCGAACGGCGCCGGGAAGACCACGCTCGTCAAACTCCTGCTGGGTGAGATTCCGGCCGACAGCGGCGAAGTGAAGCTCGGGACCAATCTGGAGATCAGCTACATCGACCAGGCGCGGGCGACGCTGTCGCCGGAGATGACCCTGCGCGACGTCCTGCTGCCGGCCGGCGGCGACCACGTCCTGGTGCGCGGCGAGCCGCGGCACGTGGCCTCCTACGCCAAGGACTTCCTGTTCACCGAGGCCCAGCTGCGCCAGCCGGTGCGCAGCCTTTCGGGCGGCGAGCGCAACCGCCTGCTGCTGGCCAAGGCGCTGGCCAACCCGGCCAATGTGCTGGTGCTCGACGAGCCGACCAACGACCTGGACATGGACACCCTCGACCTGCTGGAGGACCTGCTGGCCGACTACGAGGGCACGCTGATCCTC
>NZ_JAQGIZ010000018.1 GCF_028290885.1 Phenylobacterium sp. | reverse complement strand
CCAGCACCGGCCGGTCGGAGATCTCGCGCACGTTCTTCAGGATCGGGACGAGGTGGTCGAGGTTGTGGCCGTCGATCGGGCCCACGTAGTAGAAGCCGAGCTCCTCGAAGAAGGTGCCGCCCGTCACCATACCGCGGGCGTATTCCTCGGCCTTGCGGGCGGCCTCCTGCAGCGACTTGGGGAACGCCTTGGACATCGACTTGCCGACCCGCCGGAGCGAGCGGTAGCCGCCGCCGGAGACCAGGCGGGCCATATAGGCGCTCATCCCACCCACCGGCGGGGCGATCGACATGTCGTTGTCGTTGAGGATCACGGTCAGCTGGCGGGTGGTCTCGCAGGCGTTGTTCATCGCCTCGTAGGCCATGCCGGCGCTCATCGAGCCGTCGCCGATCACCGCCACGACGCGATTGTCCTTGCCCTTCTGGTCGCGCGCCGCGGCGAAGCCGAGGGCCGCCGAGATCGAGGTCGCCGCGTGCGCCGCGCCGAACGGATCGTACGGGCTCTCCGCCCGCTTGGTGAAGCCCGACAGCCCGCCGCCCTGGCGCAGGGTGCGGATGCGGTCGCGGCGGCCGGTGAGGATCTTGTGCGGATAGGCCTGGTGGCCGACGTCCCAGATCAGGATGTCCTTCGGCGTATCGTAGACGTGGTGCAGGGCGACGGTCAGTTCGACCACGCCGAGGCCCGCGCCCAGGTGTCCGCCGGTCTGCGACACCGCGTCGATGGTTTCGGCGCGAAGCTCGTCGGCGAGCGTCTTCAGCTGCGCGATCGAAAGGCCGCGCGTGTCGGCGGGCGAGGCGATTGTGTCGAGGAGCGGGGTTGCGAGCATGGACTGAAACGAACCGAACCGGACCAGTTAGTTTTGGCGCTCTAGCACGAAATCCACGCTCGCCCGCAGGAATTCGGCCGCCACGCCGAAGGGTTCCAGATGCGCCTTGGTCTGGCCGGACAGCAGGCTCAGCCGCTCGCGCGCAGCCTCGACCCCCAGCAGGGTGACGAAGTTCGCCTTGCCCTTGGCGGCGTCCTTGCCGACCGCCTTGCCAAGGCTCTCGGGGTCGCCCTCCGCGTCCAGCAGGTCGTCGACGATCTGGTAGGCGAGTCCCAGGTCGTGGGCGAAGGCCAGCATGGCGTGCCGCTCGGAGTCCTTGGCCCGGGCCAGCACCAGCGGCAGCTCGAAGGCGCAGGCGATCAGCGCGCCGGTCTTCAGCCGCTGCATGCGCGCGACCCCGCCCAGGTCGTCTCGCACGCCCAGGATGTCGATCATCTGGCCGCCGGCCATGCCCTTGGCGCCTGCCGCCTGGGCGAGCTTCATGACCAGCTCGGCCCGCAGCCCCCCGTCCGAATGGGTGTCCGGGTGCGCCAGGATCTCGAAGGCGGCGGTCTGCAGGGCGTCGCCGGCCAGGACCGCCGTCGCCTCGTCATAGGCCTTATGTACGGTAGGCCGGCCGCGGCGCATGTCGTCGTCGTCCATGCAGGGCAGGTCATCATGGATCAGGCTGTAGGCCTGGACGCACTCCAGCGCGCAGGCGGCCCGCAGCACCGAGCGCTCCGGCACATCGAACATCTTGCCGGTCTCCAGCGCGAAGAAGGTCCGCAGGCGCTTGCCGGGTCCGAGCGCCGCATAGCGCATGGCCTCGGTCAGCCGCCCCTCCGGCCCCTCGGCGCGCGGCAGCAACTCGTCCAGTGCGACGGTGACCAGGTCGGCGGCTTCCGCCACCCGCTGCGGCAATCCCCGAGGCATCAGCTGAACTCGGCGGGTTCGACTCCCGGCGCGCCGGCCGCGCCTACAACGATCTTCTCCACGCGCAGCCGCGCCGCCTCGAGCCGGGTTTCGCAGTGGGCCTTCAGCGCCGCGCCGCGCTCGTACATGCGGATGGAGTCCTCCAGCGGCGCCTGGCCGGACTCCAGCCGCGCGACGATCTGCTCCAGCTCGGCAAGCGCCTGTTCGAAGGTGAGGGTCGCGATCTCGGCCGGTTCGGACATGACCTCTTCCTAGCTCCGCTCGAAGCGGCGCGTCGACCAGTACTTGTAACCTTCGCGCAACGTCATGCGCCAGCCGCGGCGGCGAAGCGCGCGGCCGATCAGCACGTTGAAGAAGCCGTGCGCCAGGACGACGACGTTCTGGCCGGCGTTGGCCAGGGCCTCGAGCTTTTGCGCCGCCTGGTCGGCCCGGACTTCCGCCTGCCGCCGCGTCTCGCCGCCTTCGTGGTGGTTGAAGAACCACCACCAGAACCGCGCGAAGAAGCCCCAGAGCCTCGGCGACAGCCGCACCCAGGAGGGCCAGTTCGGCGGCGGCAGCGGCGCCTCGACCAGCATGGCCTCCTCGGTGAAGGCGCGGCCGGCGCCGAGCGCCCGCGCGCTCTCGATGGCGCGAAGCCGGGTCGAGGCGATCAGCACGTCGCATTCGTCGACGAAGGCGCTCAGCGCCGGCGGCGGCGTCTGGCCGGGCAGCAGGCCCATGATCTCGTAGCGGGCCCAGAACTCGCGGTATTCCTGGGCCGACAGCCGCACCTTGCGCGACAGCGCCGGTTCGCCGTGGCGGGCCAGGGTGATTGCCCCTGGACGCGGCGTCGTGGGGCTTTGCGGAACGGGCGCAGTGGAGCCGTCGGCGGTCAATGCGCTGGCCAGTCCATCCGAACGGCTGGCGTGCAACCCCTCACCCCTATCGCCCCTATCCCTCGGAGAGGGCCCGCACGTGCGCTAGCGCCGAGGAGCCCAGAGCCCCAAGGTCGTAACCGCCCTCGAGCGAGGACACAACCCGGCCCTTGGCGTGGCGATTGGCCACTGAGGCGATGGCCCGCGTCGCCCAGGCGAAGTCCTCGGCTTCCAGCGACTGGCCGCCCGCGCCCAGCGGATCGCGGACATGGGCGTCGAAGCCGGCCGAGACGATGATCAGGTCCGGCGCGAAGGCGTCGACCTTCGGCATCAGGCTTTCGAAGGCCTTGCGCCAGACCTCCCGCGAGGCGCCCTCCGGAGAGACCGCGTTGGCGATGTTGTCCGAGGTGGTCTCCGAGGGATGGCCGGTGCCCGGCCACATGGGCCACTGCTGGATGGAGGCCAGGAACAGCCCGTCCTCCCCGTCGAAGGCGGCCTGGGTGCCGTTGCCGTGGTGGATGTCGAAGTCGACCACCGCCACCTTCGAAAGCCCCGCCTGCTGGGCCGCGCGCGCGGCGATGGCCACGTTGGAGAAGATGCAGAAGCCCATGGGCCGGCCGGGCTCGGCGTGGTGGCCTGGCGGTCGCACCGCGCAGAAGGCCCGGTCCGCCTGGCCGGCGGCGACATCGCGCACGGCGGCGGCCACCGCGCCGGCGGCCCGGCGCGCCGCGTTCAGGCTGCCCGCGGACATGAAGGTGTCGGGGTCGAGCTTCAGCTTCCCCGACCCCGGCTTGGCGGCGAAGATCGCGTCCACGTAGGCTTGGCCATGCACCCGGGCGAGGTCGGCCTCCTCGGCCAGCGGCGCATCGCGAACCACGAACTTCAGATCGCTCTCGCTCAGCGCATCGGTCACGGCCCGCAACCGCTCCGGCCGCTCCGGGTGGCGGTCGCCTGGACGGTGGTCGAGCATGTCCGCATGGGTGTAGAGCGCAACAGTCATGGTTCATCCTAACGTAGATTCTGCGCCCGCCCGATGCTTCAACCCCTGATCCGCCGCGCCGGGTCCGCCGATGCCGCCGCGCTCGCCGCCATCGGCGCCCGCACCTTCGGCGACACCTTCGGCCACCTCTACCCGGCCGCCGACCTCGAGCGGTTCCTGGCCGAGGCCTACTGCCTGGAAAGCACCCTGGCCGACCTCGCCGATCCCGCCAAGGCCGCCTGGCTGGTGGAGGCCGGCGACGAGGTCGTGGGCTTCGCGCTCGCCGGCCCTTGCACCCTGCCCCACGCCGAGGTCACCCCCGATTGCGGCGAGCTGAAGCGTCTCTACCTCCTCAAGCCCTGGCAGAACGGCGGGCTGGGCGCCCGGCTCTTTGCCGAGACCATCGCATGGCTGCAGGCGCACGGTCCGCGCACGGTCTGGATCGGCGTCTGGTCGGAGAACCACGGCGCCCAGCGCTTCTACGCCCGCCACGGGTTCGAAAAGGTCGGCGAATACGGCTTCCAGGTCGGCGACACAGTCGACCACGAATACATCTTCAGGCGGAATGCGGTGAGTTTTTCCATTTCCGTCGCGAAATCGGTGTCGAGCGAACACAATCCCGCCTAGGTTACCGCCGCCGCCGGTCAAATATTGCTTCGATTTAACCTTTGAGCGGCTTGGCGCGAAGCTCCGCATTTGGGACCCTGTCGCTTCGGTCTTTCCAGGGCTCGGAGCGGCGGGCGGCATGCTCAGGATCGGGTACGTCAGGCTTCGTGAGCCAGGTCCTGCGGCGGGCCAAGCGGCGGCCGCGCTGAAGGCCGTGGGCTGCCATGTCGTGCGCGCCGAAGATCCCGGCGCCCTGAGCCGCGAAGACTTCACGGTCCTGCACTCGATCCTCGACTTCATCGCCGACGGCGACCAGCTGGTGGTCGGCCGCCTCGAGCAGCTGGGGGCCAGCGGCCGCGGCATGCTGCGGGTTCTGGAGCGCCTGGAGGCGCGCGGCGCCAGCCTCTATGTCGTCGACCCGGAGCTGTGCAGCGTTGGGCCCGGCGGCCCTGCCCTGCGCGCGGTGCTCGAAGCCGTGGCCGCCGTCGAGCCGGCGGGGCCCGGCAACCATCGCCGCCCGGCCGCTAGCCACGAGATCCGCGCCCTGCAGCGCGCCGGGGTCGGCCCGGTGGAGATCGCGCGGCGCCTCGGCGTCTCGCGCATGACCGTGTGGCGCAAGCTCAAGGCCATGGAGGCCTGCGGCTAGAGCGCCTCCCGGTTGACTTGGAGCAGGTCAGCCGATCAGGGAAGGCAAGGACTCTAATCCGCCGCCGCGTGCGTTGCGCCAGAGCTCAAGGCCTTTTTCGCCAGCCAAACGAACGGGATCAGGATCACGATCAGCCAGGTGAAGACACGGAACAGGTCGACAGTCGCCAGGAGGTAGGCCTGGTTGGTGACCTGGTTGACCACCGCACCCAGCGCCTGCTGCGCGCTGAGGCCGGCGCCCTGGAGCTTTTGGAGGGCGGAGATGAACGTCGGATCCTGCGCCCCCATCACCTCGGAGAGCCTGGTCTGGTGCAGGGTCGCCGAGCGGTCCCACGCGGTGGTGACGATCGAGACCGCAAAGCTGCCTGCGGTGATCCGGGCGAAATTGTAGAGCCCCGAGGCCTGCGGCACCTGCGATCCGGGAACTCCGTTCAGCGCCATGGTGACCATGGAGATGAAGAAGGTGCTCATAGCGACTCCCTGCACCAACATCGGGATGACCAGGGCGAAGAAGTCCACATCGGTGGTGAACCTCGAGCGCAAGTAGAAGGAGACGGCGAAGGCGACGAGCGACAGGCTGGCCGTCCAGCGGGCGTCGATCCTGTTCATGATCCGGGCGGCGAACGGCGTCAGGAGCACGGCCACCACGCCGGAGGGCGCGGCCACCAGGCCCGCCCAGGTTGCGATGTAGCCCATGCGGGTCTGCAGCCAGAGCGGCTGCAGCAGGTTGGAGCCGAAGAACACGGCGTAGCCTGCGCAGGTCACCACGGTCGCCAACACGAAATTGGACGAGCGCAGCAAGGACAGGTCCACGATCGGATGCTGCTCGTTCAGTTCCCAGATCAACCAGGCGATGAAGCCGATGACGGCGATGATCGCTTCGACGACGATCGCCGAGGAGTTGAACCAGTCGGCGTCCTTGCCCGTGTCGAGCATCACCTGCAGCGCGCCCACCCAGACCAGCAGCAGCATGAAGCCAGTCTTGTCGATGGGGGCCTTGCGCGTCGCGGTCTCACGGCTGCGCATGTTGCGCCAGCAGATGACGGTGCAGACCACCCCGATCGGAACGTTGATCAGGAAAATCCACGGCCAGGCGATGTTGTCGGAGATGTAGCCGCCGAGGATCGGCCCGCAGATCGGCGCCACCAGCGTGGTCATCGACCAGATCGCCAGCGCCAGGCCCCGCTGGGTGGGCGGGAAGATCATGATCAGCAGGGCCTGCGAGCCCGGGATCATCGGCCCCGAAACCGCGCCCTGCAGGATGCGGAAGACGATCAGCGACGGCAGGCTCCAGGAGATGCCGCAAAGGAACGACGCGATGGTGAACAGCGCCACCGAGCCCACGAAGGTCTTCACCACCCCGTAGCGCATCATCAGCCAGCCGGTCAGCGGCACCGAAACGCCGTTGGCCACGGCGAAGGAGGTGATCACCCAGGTCCCCTGGTCGGCGCTGACGCCCAGGTTGCCGGCGATGGTGGGGATCGAGACGTTGGCGATGGTGGAGTCCAGCACCTGCATGAAGGTGCCAAGCGCCAGCGCGATCGAGGTGATGGCCAACAGCGGGCCCGTCATCGGGGCGGGCGCGGCGGGTGAAGAGGCTTGGTCGGACATGGCGGCCGGCCCTAGCGCGCGCCGGAGATATCGACGGCGACCTTCATCGAGAGGCCGACGCGCAAGGGGTGGGCGGCCAGCTCCCGGCGGTCGAGGTCGATGCGCACCGGCAGGCGCTGCACGACCTTGATCCAGTTGCCGGAGGCGTTCTGCGGGGGGATGAGAGAGAAGGCCGAGCCGGTGCCGCCGGATAGGCCACGCACCCGGCCGTGGAACTTCACGCCCGAGCCGTAGAGGTCGGAGGTCAGCGTCGCCGGCTGACCGGCGCGGACCTTCTTGAGCTGTACTTCCTTGAAGTTGGCGTCGACGTAGACCTCGGACGCGGGGACCAGGGCCATCAGCGGCGCACCCACGGCGACCTGCTGGCCGACCTCCACCTGCTTCTTGGAGACGATCCCGTCGATGGGCGCCTTGATCACAGTGCGGTCGAGCGCCAGCTGCGCCGCGTCCAGCCGCGCCTTGGCGGCGGTCACTTCGGGGTTCTGCTCCAGACTGACGCCGGAGATCAGCACGCGGTTGGCCTCGCGGTTGCCTTCGGCCGCCCGGCGCGAGGCCTGGGCCTGGGCGAGCGCGGCCTGGGCCTCGGCGAACTTGTTCCTGGCGTTGGTCAGCTCGTCGCCGGAGACGGCGCCGGAGGCCGACAGCGCCTGGCGCCGCGTCAGGTCGGTGCGTGCGCGCTCGAGGTCGGACTGGGCGCGGGCGATGTCGGCGTCGCGGGCGCCAAGCTGGCCCGCGAAGGCGGTGTCGTTCGCCGCATAGCCGCGCACCTTTCGCTCGGCCTGGCCAAGGGCGGCCCTGGCCTGATCGACCATGATCCTGGTGTCGGCGTCGTCGAGGATAACCAGGGGCGTTCCGGCCGTCACCGTCTGGGTCTCGCGGACCAGCACCTTGGCGACCGGGCCCGCGACCAGCGGCGTCACCTGCGCCACGTCGGCGCCGACGTAGGCGTTGTCGGTCGTCACGGTCTTGCCGGAGGAGATCAACCGCCAGCCTCCGTAGAGCACGGCGGCGAGCACCACCGCGACGGCGAGCCAGGTCAGGAGCCTCCGGCGGCGCGCCCGGCCGGCGGAAGCGGACGCGGCGCCCTGGGCGGTATTGGCGGAAGCGGTGTCGGACATCGGGGATGGTCCTTGGAGAGCGCGGGTGTCGATGAGGTCGGTTGGCGGCGGTCAGGCGGAATGGAAGCCGCCGCCCAGGGCGCGGACGAGCTGCACGTCGAGGGCCAGCGCTCGCGCGTCCAGGTCGGCGACCACCCGGCGGCGGCGCAGCACGCCCTGCTCGGCGAGCAGCACGCTGGGATAGGTGGCGAGCCCGCCCTGGTAGCGGAGCCTGGCGATCCGGTAGGCGTCCTCGCTGGCGGCGAGCGCGGCGCGGGAGTCGGCGACCTGCGAGGCGAGCGCGCGGCTGGAGGCGACCACGTCGGCCACCTGGCGGAAGGCCTCGGTGACGGCGGCGTCATAGCTCGCCACCGCCGCGTCGCGGTCGGCCTCGGCCCCGCGGTAGCCGGCCCGCAGCCGACCGCCGTTGAAGATCGGCAGGCTGATCGCGGGCCCCACCGAGCCGACGTCGGAGCCCGACGCGGTGAGCTTGCTGAGGAACAGCGACTGCACGCCGATGAAGGCCGCGAGGTTCACATCCGGGAAGAAGGCCGCGCGGGCCTCGTGGATCCGTTCGGCGGCGGCCTCGGCGCGCCAGCGGGCCGCGGTCACGTCGGGGCGCCGGCCGACCAGGCTGGCGGCGAGCTCGGCGGGTACGCCCAGCGGCTTGAGCGCCGCCGCGCTGGGCCGCGCGATGGACAGACCGCGGTCCGGCCCGGCGCCGGCGAGCGCGGCCAGGCGGTTGCGGGTGAGCGCGATCTGCTCGTCGATGGCGGAGAGGTCGGCCTTGGCCTGCAGCGGCTCGGCTTCCGCCTGACGCTGCTCGGCGAGCGTGTCGAGGCCGTTGGCCACGCGGTCACGCACGAGCTGGCTGGTCTCGCCTTGCACGGCCATGGCGCGCTCGGCCACGTCGCGCTCGGCATAGAGGCGGGCGAGGTCGGCGTAGGCGGCGGCCAGGTTGGTGGACAGCATCAGCCGCGCCTCGGCGGCGTCGGCCCCGGCCGCGCGGGCGTCGGAGACCGCAGCCGCCACCGCCGCGCGGTTCTTGCCCCAGAAGTCGAGCTCCCAGCTGAAGTCCAGGGTGACCTGGCCGTAGTCGTTGTAGCCGTGCGGCACGAAGGCCGGCGGAATGCCGTAATTGTAGCTCTGCTTCAGCTCCTGGACGCTGGCGTTGGCGCTCAACGTGGGCAGTTCGCGCGACCGGGCCGTGGCGGCGAGGGATTGGGCCTTGCGCACCCGCGCCTGGGCCGCGGCGAGGTCCGGCGAACCCGCCAGGGCCTCCTGCATCAGGCCGTTGAGCTGGGCGTCGCCGTAGGCCGTCCACCAGGCGTCGGCCGGCCAGTCCCGGGTCGGCCCCGCCAGCGCCTGGGCGGCCGCATAGGCCTGCGGCGCCTTGGCCACCCGCGCCGGCGTCGGCGTCGGCAGGCTCGCACAGGCGCTGAGCGCCGTGGCCGCCAGCAGGCTCACGAGACTCATCCCTCGACGGACGACTGGGAACTGGGCGAAAAGAGCTGAGGAGGATCTCATGGGCCCACCCTTGTCATACCGTACGGTACGGTCATATTTTGTGGAGGGCGATATAGAGAGCGCCACCGTGGCGCGTCAAGGTGACCACCCCGTACGGTTGGAAAAAAGATGCAGTTAGCCAAAACCCGACTGGACCGCGACGCGCGCCGGGAACTGATCCTGGACGTGGCCCAGGAAGTCTTCCTCGAGGAAGGCTTCGCGAACGCCTCCATGTCGACCATCGCCGCACGTCTCGGAGGTTCGAAGGGTACGCTCTACAACTACTTCAAGAGCAAAGACGACCTGTTCATCGCCTATGTCGAGCGCCGTTGCCTGTGGCAGCAGGACGAGGTCTTCGCACTGAAACCCGGCGAGGCGCCGGCGGAAGCGCTGCAGCGTATCGCGCGATCCTTTCTGGCGCACGTGATCAATGAGACGACGGTCCGCAACTTCCGCCTGATCGTCTCCGAGGCCGAACGCACGCCGGAGATCAGCCGGACCTTCTACGAGGCCGGCCCCCTCCGCGGGACTGACCGCCTTGCGGAATTCCTGGCCTCGCTGGACGCGGCCGGGGTGCTCGATCTCGGGGGCGATACCGTGGGCGCGGCGCAGCATTTCCTGGGCCTGGTCCAGTCCCCAACCTTCAAGGGCCGGCTCTGCAACGCGATCCCGGAACTCACCGACCGGCAGATCGACGAGGAGGCCGCCCGCGGAGTGCGGGCCTTCCTACGCGCCTACGGGCCCCGGACCTAGCTCCGGAACGGCGGCCTCAGAAGGGACGCCGCCGTGTGCAGCTTACGCCTCAGGGGCAGCGGCCCCACCTATCAGGCCAACCGGTGAGCGGCGGTGGACAGGAGATCCTCGATGAAGATGCGCAAGCTTGGCAAGACGGGCCCCGAAGTCTCCGCCATCGGCCTGGGCGCCATGGGCATGTCGGGAATGTACGGCCCGTCCGACCGCGCCGAGAGCCTGGCGACGATCCACGCCGCCCTCGACGCCGGGATCAACCTGATCGACACCGGCGACTTCTACGGCATGGGCCACAACGAGCTGCTGATCGGCGAGGCGCTGAAGGGCCGGCCCCGCGACGAGGTCGTGGTCAGCGTCAAGTTCGGCGCCCAGCGCGGGCCCGACGGCGCCTGGATCGGCTATGACGCCCGGCCGACCGCGGTGAAGACCGCCGCCGCCTACAGCCTGCAGCGCCTGGGCCTCGACCACATCGACATCTACCGCCCGGCCAGGCTCGATCCCAACGTGCCGATCGAGGACACCGTCGGCGCTGTCGCCGACCTGGTGAAGGCCGGCTACGTGCGCCACATCGGGCTCTCGGAGGTCGGCGCCGAGACCATCCGCCGCGCCGCCGCCGTCCACCCGATCGTCGACCTGCAGATCGAATACTCGCTGATCTCGCGCGGGCTGGAGGACGAGATCCTCGGCGTGCTCCGCGAACTCGAGATCGGCGTCACGGCCTACGGCGTGCTGTCCCGCGGCCTGATCGGCGGGCACATGCAGGCGGCGATCCGCGGTCAGGGCGTTCCCGGCCAGGGCGACTTCCGCAGCCACAGCCCGCGCTTCCAGGGCGAGAACCTGACCCGCAACCTGACGCTCACCGAGGCGCTGCGGGCCGCCGGCGAGGCGCTCGGCTTGACGCCTGCCCAGGCCGCCATCGCCTGGGTGCTGGCCAAGGGCGAGGACATCGTCCCGCTGGTCGGCGCGCGCCGCCGCGACCGCCTGGCCGAAGCGCTGGGCGCCCTCGACGCGGCCATGACGCC